>NZ_JBITLH010000005.1:312249-441668 GCF_044465125.1 Micromonospora sp. NPDC049836 | reverse complement strand
CCGGTCACCCGGGAACTGCCGGTCACCGACGGCCCGGCCGGGGAGGACGCGCCGGCCACCCGCGAACTACCGGTCACCGACGGCCCGGCCGAGGAGGACGCGCCGGCCACCCGCGAGCTACCCGGCACCGACGGCCCGACCGGGCACGACGCGGCCACCACCCGCGAACTGCCCCTCGCCGACGACCCGGACGGGCCGGCCGGCGAGCGGCGTACCGGCGGGGACGACGCGGGCTCCGGGGGGCAGCGGCCGGGCTGAGCACGGCGGTGCGGCGCCGCGGCGGCGCCCCCTATGCTGGCTGGTGGAGGTTCCGCCTCCGCCGGCCGGCCCCGCCGGCGCCCCGGCCGCGGCCGGCGCGTCGATCGCCGGGCCCCGGTCCGCGGCCCGGCCGTCAGGTCGCCGTGGCGGTCCAACCGCGTTCTGTCGTCACCGGAGTCAGGAGCCCGTCCGACATGACCCAGTCCCCCGCCGTGCGCGTCCCCGGCCTGTCCGGGCCGGCCCGCCTCGGCGAGCGCGCCGCCCGTACCCTCGTCTCCGAGCTAGCCCGGCGCAACGACTCGAAGGCCGGCCTGGTGGTCGGCGCGACCCCCGATTCCGCGGTGCTCGCCGCGGCGATCGACGCGCTGCTCCCCGGCGACCGGCTCACCGTCGTGCCGGCCGAGGGCGCCACCCCGGCGGTGCTCCGCGAGCACGTCACGGCCCAGGGCCGTTGGGTAGCCGACCGGGTACGGGTGGTCGACACCATCGCCGAGGCGGACGCCGCCGAGGTGGTCATCGCCGCCGAACCGTTCACCGGCACCGCCGACGAGGCCCGCGGCGTCGTCGACGGCCTCACCAAGTACCTCACCGACGGGGCCGTGCTGAGCGTGGCCGCACCGGTGTTCCGCACCGAGGGCGCCGCCGCCGAACTGGACCGGCAGGGCGTGCTGCACGGCGTTCGCACCGACCTGGTGCTGCGCAACTCCCCGCCGGTACGGGTGCACCACCTCCGCTTCACCCCGGCCGGCGCCGCGCTGGCCGCGAAGCTCGCCCCGGCGTACCGGCCGTCGAGCGTGCCGCTGACCCGGAGCATGCACATCGACTCCAACGGGGTCGCCGCGGCCGGCATCAGCCTCGGGTTGGCCGCGCTGGCCCGGGCCGCCCGGCCGAAGTCGAAGCTCTGGCTGCTCCCGGCGCTGGCCGCCGCGCCGGTCGCCGCGTTCTTCCGGGACCCGGAGCGGGACGTCCCGGAGGACCCGTCGGCCGTGGTCGCCGCGGCGGACGGCCAGGTCCTCTCGGTGCAGCGGCTGCACGACGAGCGCTTCGGCGACGGGGAGTGGCTGCGCGTCGCGGTCTTCCTGTCGGTGCTCGACGTGCACGTCAACCGCTCGCCGGTGGCCGGCAAGGTGGTCGACTACTTCGTCGCCGACGGTGGTTTCGTCAACGCGATGAAGCCGGACGCCGAGCACAACGTGGCCGCGTACACGGTGCTCGACACCGAGCACGGCACCGTGGTGGTCGCGCAGCGGACCGGCCTGATCGCCCGGCGCATCGTGCAGCGGGCACCGGTCGGGGCGCTGCTGGCCAGGGGTGAGCGGTTCGGGCTGATCCGGTTCGGCTCGCGCACCGACGTCTACCTGCCGGCGGACGCGGCGGAGCCGCTGGTCGGCCCGGGCGACAAGGTGGTCGGCGGCGCCACGGTGATCGCCCGCTGGCGCTGAACGGGCAGACACGAAAGGGGCGCCGCTCGTCGCGGCGCCCCTTTCTGCTGCTCTCGGCTCCGGTCGGTCCCGGTGCCCGCTGCGCTCGGCTCGGGTCGGTCCCGGCGGCGCCGCCCGGTCAGGCCCGGCGCTGGTGCAGCCAGAGGACCGGGCCGCTGACCAGGTAGCCCACCACCACGAGGGCGAAGGTGATCCGGATGTCGACCAGCGCGCCGACCACCGGGGCCAGCCAGATCCACGGCGGCAGCTTCACCAGCCGGGCCAGCTTCGCGTACGGGAAGCTGGAGACCATGGCGAAGGCGAGCAGGGCCACCCCGGCGACCATCACCAGGCCGGAGACCGGCAGCCCGATCGCCACGGTGAGGGCCAGCACGGCCGCCGCCATGGTGGTCGGCACCCCGCAGAAGAACCGGCCGTCCTTGGGCGAGACGTTGAACCGGGCGAGCCGGATCGCGGCGCAGCCGGCGACGAGCGCGCAGGCCACCGCGGCGGCCGCCGGCGGCACCGAGCCGGCCAGCGAGGCGTAGACCACGACCGGGGCGGCCAGGCCGAACGAGCACATGTCGGCCAGCGAGTCCATCTGGGCGCCGAACGGGCTGGCGACGCCGAGCTTGCGGGCCAGCGCGCCGTCCAGGCCGTCGAACCCGACGCAGGCGATCAGGCAGAGCGCCGCGGTGCGCACGTCGCCCTGCATGGCCAGGAAGATCGCCAGCATGCCGAGCATGAGGCTGCTCAGGGTGCAGGCGTTGACCAGGGCGAACTTGGCCCGGCGGGCGGCGGACCGCTCGCCCGGCAGCAGCGGGATCGACATCGCCGAGGCCTCGTCGACCGGGGTGCTCGGGGCGAGCGCCGGGCTGACCGGCATCACCGCCTCGACCTCGGCGTCGAACCGGCCGTACCGGCGCCGCTGGCGGTCGGTCCATCGGTGGTCCGGGGTGACCAGGTCGGTGCCGGGGGCGGTGACCCCGTCCCGACGGCCCACCCGGACCAGCAGCACCTGGCGGGCGAACGTGCTGCTGCGGCGCAACCTGCCCGCCCAGCGACGCCCTGCGGGGCGCGGACTGTCAGTCGTACGACGCCGGCGCCATGGGGCTCTCGGCACGTTTCCTCCATCACCGGATCGGGTTACCGCCAGGGGGCGGGTGTCCGGCTGTCTCGTGCCGGACCTCTCGAGTCCGGCAGCCCTTTTTGCGGAGTACACCATTGCACAGGGGATAGGGGCTTGGCGATAGCTGCCGGCGGTACTTATAACATCCTTAACCGCGCGAACCGCTCAGTTATTCCCATCTCGGGCTTCATCGCCCGTTTTCGTCCACCCGTCCTAACTCCGACTGTACCGGAGCTGACCCGTCCCGGTCGGGTGAGCGGGTGCTACCTGCCCCGTTGTCCGGTTGCCCGGACCGCCACGTCGGTCATCGGCAGGCCGCTCACCTGCTCCGGCGCGAACCAGGCGGCCTGTGCCGTGGAGCCGCCGGCGAGTTCCGTCACCACCGCCTCGGTGGGGGCGTCGACGCGGACCCGATAGATCACCCGGACGCCGTGCCAGTCCAGCGGGCGCCCCTCCGGCCCGAACGCGGCCGGGTTGTGCAGGTTGTCCACGGCGATCAACTCGACCACCCGGCCGAGCTGGCCGGCCTCCTCGACCAGTTCGCGGAGCAGCCCGGCGGCCGGCTGCTCGCCGTGGTCGGTGCCGCCGCCGGGCAGGTGCCAGCGACCGGCTCCCGGATAGCCGTCGGCGATCATGGTGAGCAGCACCCGGCCGGCTGGATCGGTGACCAGCCCGTACGCGGCGAAGCGCTGGCGACGGTCGCGGTCCGGTGCGGCCAGGTCGGCCGGCAGCGCCCGGGGCGGGCCCGCCGGCAGGGGTGCCACCGGCAGCCCGAGCAGCTCGGCGGTGAACGGCATCAGCGGCCGGACCGCCGCCTCCCCGGGGGTGCACCAGCCCAGCTCGTCGCTGCCGCCGGCCGGGCCCGAGCCACCGGCGCGCACCTCGACGTCGAAGATCAGCCGGTCGGTGTGCAGCGCGACGCCCTCTGCGGGAAAGGTGGCCACGTCGGCCACCGCGGCCCGGATCCCGGCGGCCGCGACAGCCAGCCCCGCCTGCGCGGCGAAGCTCCGCTCGACGGCCCGCGCCGGGTGCTCGGCGTGCTCGATCCCGCCCCCGGGCAGCTGCCACGCCCCCGGGTACGGACTCCGGTCCGACCGGCGCGCCAACAGCACCCGCCCGGCCCCGTCCCGCAGCACCCCGTACGCCCCGATTCGCCGCCACTGCTCCACCACACCCACCACTCCCCACCCCCGGCCCGGAGCCGGCCCGCACAGCACCACCGCGGTCCGTCGATCATGAACCTAGTGCGGCCGGATCCGCGTGTCCCCGGCAACAACTTCATGATCGCCGGTTCGGGGTGCGGCTGGGGGTGGGGTTGGGGCGGAGGGGGTCAGAGGAGGTGGGCGGCGTGGACGGCTTCGGCGGTCACCTCGGTGAGGCGGTCGGTGGGGAGGGCGCCGAGTTCCTCGCGGCTCCACCAGCGGGCCTCGCAGGTGGAGCCGCCGACGTCGGCCACGGTGGGCGGGGCCGGCTGGTCCACCACGACCCGGTAGAAGGCGCGTACGCCGTGCCAGTCGATCGGGTAGCCCTCGGGGCCGAGCGAGGCGGCGTCCCGGTGACTGGCCACCCCGAGCAGCTCGACCAGGCGGCCGGTCTGGCCGGTCTCCTCGACCAGTTCCCGGATCAGCGCGGCGGCGGGCTGCTCGCCGTAGTCGGTGCCGCCCCCGGGCAGGTGCCAGCAGCCGGCGCCCGGGTACCCGTCGGAGACCCGGGTGAGCAGCACCCGCTCCTCCGGATCGGTCACCACGGCGTACGCGGCGAAGCGTTGGGCCCGGTGCAGGCCGTCGGGGCCGGGTACCGCGTAGAACGAGGGGAACTCCGGCACCTCCTCCGGGACGATGTCGTCGGTGGAGGTGGGCAGCCCGAGGGCGCGCGCGGTGAACGACCGCAGCGGCAGCTCCCGGGCCTCGTCGGGGGTGAACCAGCGGGCCAGGTCGGTGGGCCGGTCGACCCGGTCGGCGAGCGTCCCGCCCCGCACCGAGACCGTGTAGAGCAGGCGGTCGGTGTGGATGGTGATGCCCCGATCGGGCAGCGCCCGCATGTCGGCGAGCACGTCCTGGAGGCCGGACACGGCGACCGAGAGGCCGGTCTCCGCGGCAGTCTCCCGCACCACGGTGTGGTTCGGGTCCTCCCCGTGGTCGACCGCCCCACCGGGCAGCGACCAGGTGCCGGGGGTGCCGGAGCGCTCCGATGCGCGGACCAGCAACACTCGGCCGTTTGAATCAGCACAAACTGCGTATGCCGCGATCCTGCGCAGCGGCTCCAGCGAGGTGGTCACGGGAGGAAATTCTCCCCGCCCTCGGTTACCTCCATCGAAAAGAGTCAGATTCCTGACTGATGGCTGGCACCTCAGGGATCGGTCAGGGTAGGAGTCCGGGCGGTCACCGAGGTCGTCCGCCGCCCCGCGCGGGACCGTGGGGACATGACCTACACGACCCCTCCCCAGGCCCCGTACAAGCAGCTCCGCCGACCCGTGACCGACCGGATGGTCGCCGGGGTGGCCAGCGGCGTCGGGCGGTACTTCGCCGTCGACCCGACGCTGGTCCGGGTGGCCTTCGCCGTGGCCACCCTGCTCACCGGCGGGCTCGCCGCGCTGGCGTACCCGATCATGTGGTTCCTGATGCCGGAGGAGCCGGCGGACGCGCCCGCCTGGCCGCACCCGGCGGGCACCGCGCCGGGCTGGCCGCCCGTCCCGCCGCAGCCGGCCACCGGCGGCCCCTGGCCCACGACGCAGCCGGGGCCGACGCCGCAGCCGGCGCCCGGGCCCGCCGCTCAGCCGCCGGCCGCGTGAGGCCGGGTCACTCCCACTCGATGGTGCCCGGCGGCTTGCTGGTGACGTCCAGGACCACCCGGTTCACCTCGGCCACCTCGTTGGTGATCCGGGTGGAGATCTTGGCGATCACGTCGTAGGGCAGCCGGGACCAGTCGGCGGTCATGGCGTCCTCGCTGGAGACCGGGCGGAGCACCACGGGATGGCCGTAGCTGCGCCCGTCGCCCTGCACGCCGACGCTGCGGACGTCGGCCAGCAGCACCACCGGGAACTGCCAGACGCCCCGGTCCAGGCCGGCCGCGCTCAGCTCCTGCCGGGCGATCAGGTCGGCCTTGCGGAGCACGGCGAGCCGCTCCTCGTCGACCGCGCCGATGATCCGGATGGCCAGACCGGGGCCCGGGAACGGGTGCCGCCAGACCATCGCCTCGGGCAGCCCGAGCTGGAGGCCGAGCGTGCGGACCTCGTCCTTGAAGAGCGTGCGCAGCGGCTCGACCAGGGCAAACTTCAGGTCCTCGGGCAGGCCGCCGACGTTGTGGTGACTCTTGATGTTGGCGGTGCCGGTGCCGCCGCCGGACTCCACCACGTCCGGGTAGAGCGTGCCCTGCACCAGGAACTCGACGTCGCCGTGCGCGGCGATCTCCCGGGCTGCGGCCTCGAAGACCCGGATGAACTCCCGGCCGATGATCTTGCGCTTCTGCTCCGGGTCGGTCACCCCGGCCAGCGCCCCGAGGAACCGCTCCCGGGCGTCGACCACCTTGAGCGTGATGCCGGTGGCCGCCACGTAGTCCTTCTCCACCTGCTCGGCCTCGCCGGCCCGGAGCAGGCCGTGGTCGACGAAGACGCAGGTGAGCTGGTCGCCGACGGCCTTGTGCACCAGCGCCGCGGCGACCGCCGAGTCCACCCCGCCGCTCAGGCCGCAGATGACCTCCTTGTCGCCGACCTGCGCCCGGATCCGGGCCACCTGCTCGTCGATGATGTTCTCCGGCGTCCAGGTCGGCTCGATCCCCGCGATGTCGTAGAGGAAGCGGGTGAGCATCTCCTGGCCGTGCGCGGTGTGCCCGACCTCGGGGTGGAACTGCACGCCGGCCCGGCGGCCGGCCAGGTCCTCGAACGCGGCGACCGGCGCGCCCGCCGACTCCGCGGTGACCGCGAAGCCGGCCGGGGCCTCGGTGACGCAGTCACCGTGGCTCATCCAGACCGGCAGGTCGGCCGGCAGGTCGCGGAGCAGCACGCCGGCCTCGGCACGCGCCCGCAGCGGGGTGCCGCCGTACTCGCGGTTGCCGGTGTGCGCGACCGTGCCGCCGAGCGCCTGGGCCATCGCCTGGAAGCCGTAGCAGATGCCGAAGACCGGCACGTCGGCGGTGAACATCCCGGCATCGATCTGCGGCGCGTCGGGCGCGTAGACGCTGGCCGGGCCGCCGGACAGGATGATCGCGGCCGGGTTCTTCGCCAGCATCTCGGACACCGGCATGGAGTGCGGGACGATCTCCGAGTAGACCTTCGCCTCGCGGACGCGGCGCGCGATGAGCTGGGCGTACTGGGCTCCGAAGTCCACCACGAGGACGGGGCGAGGCGTGCTCATGTGCAGAAAGCCTACCGACAGTCACCCCCGCCCCGGGTCGCGCCCCGGTGTGTCGCGCGTCGTGCCGCCGGCGGGCGGCGGTCAGGGACGCAGCGCGGCGGGCGCGTGCGCCGGCACGGCCGGCTGCCGGGGCGGCACCGGGTCGAGCCGCCGGTACGCCGAACCGAGCGGCGGGCGCGGGTCGACCTCGCCCTTGTTGGGCCAGAAGGACATCGCTCGCTCGGCCTGCGCCGTGATGGTCAGCGACGGGTTGACGCCCAGGTTGGCCGAGACGGCGGCCCCGTCCACCACGTGCAGCCCGGGGTGGCCGTAGACCCGGTGGTAGGGGTCGATCACGCCCCGCTCCGGGGAGTCGCCGATCGCCGCGCCGCCGAGGATGTGCGCGGTCACCGGGACGTTGAACGGCTCGGTGACGGCCCCGCCGGGAGTGCCGTCGATCTCCTCGGCGAGCAGCCGCGCCGCCTCGTTGCCGGCCGGGATCCAGGTCGGGTTGGGCGCGCCGTGCCCCGGGCCGGAGACCAGCCGGCGGCCGAACCAGCCCCGGTGGAAGCGGGTGGTGAGCGAGTTGTCCACCGACTGCATGACCAGGGCGATCACGGTCCGCTCGGACCAGCCCCGGACGGAGATCATCCGGGCGGCCAGCCCGGGTTGCGAGACGATGCTGCCCAGCCAGCGCCGGATCCGGCGCGGCCCGCCGTCGACCAGCAACGACTGGAGCAGCCCCATGGCGTTGGAGCCCTTGCCGTAGCGGACCGGCTCGATGTGGGTCTGCGGGTCGGGGTGGAACGAACTGGTGATCGCCACCCCCTCGGTGAAGTCCAGCCCGCGCTGCCGGGCCTGCCGCGGCCCGACCGACGCGCCGAGGATCGCCTCCGAGTTGGTCCGGGTCAGCTCGCCCAGGCGCGGCGAGAGGCCGGGCAGCGCGCCGGTGGCCTTCATCTCGTGCAGCAACCGTTGGGTGCCCAGCGCCCCCGCCGCGAACACCACCTGGTCGGCGTGGATCACCGCGCGGCGCTTGCGCAGCCAGGCGCCGGTGCGCTCGGTGTGCACCTGGTAGCCGCCGCCGGGCACCGGCCGGACCGCGGTCGCCGTGGTGAGCGGATGGACCTGCACGCCGATCCGCTCGGCCAGCCAGAGGTAGTTCTTGACCAGGGTGTTCTTCGCACCGTGCCGGCAACCGGTCATGCACGAGCCGCAGTGGCTGCATCCGGTCCGCTCCGGGCCGACCCCGCCGAAGTACGGGTCGGGCACCCGCTCGCCGGGGCGGCCGATGTGCACGCCGACCGGGGTGGCGTGGAAGGTGTGCCCCACCCCCATCCGCTCGGCCACCGCCCGCATGGCCCGGTCCGCCCCGGTGACGGTCGGGTACGTGGTGACGCCGAGCATCCGCTTCGCCTGGTCGTAGTGGCGGGCCAACTCGTCGCGCCAGTCGGTGATGTCCCGCCACTGCCGGTCGGCGTAGAACGCGTCGAGCGGCTCGTAGAGGGTGTTGGCGTAGACCAGGGAGCCGCCGCCCACCCCGGCGCCGGAGAGCACCAGCACCCCGCCCCCGGCCTTCCGGTCGGCGGAGCGGAGCAGGGTGATCCGTTGCAGGCCGTAGCAGCCGAGCTTCGGCGCCCACAGGAAGCGGCGGGCCCGCCAGGACGTCTTGGGGAACTCGTCGTCGGCGAAGCGCCGGCCGGCCTCCAGTACCCCGACGGAGTAGCCCTTCTCGGCGAGGCGGAGCGCGGTGACGCTGCCACCGAAGCCGGACCCGATGACGAGCACGTCGTACCGCATGCACGCATCATTACTGACGAGTAGCGCTAGCGCCAGCAAGAGTTTTTCGCAGATCATGCAGAGCGCTCGATACCGGGAATCCCGCCGATGCAACCTCTGGCGCCCCCTGACGCGTCGAGTGGACACGGGGGGAAGGAGCCCGGGAATGACCCGACGACAACGGCTGCTCGCAGTGGCCGCCCTGCTGGCGGTGCTGCTGGTCGCCGCGGGCGCGGTGGTGACCGCCCGGCTGACCGGCCACGGCACGCCCGCCGCGGTCACCGGCTCCGGTTCGGCGAGCCCGGCCGGCCCGGCCACGCCGCCCACGCCGAGCCCGGCCAGCCCCACCCCGCCGCCCGGGGCCGGCCTCACCGGACCGCTCAACCTGCTGCTGGTCGGCGTGGACACCCGGATCAGCGTGCCCGGCTGGGAGCCGCACGCCGACGCGGTGCTGGTGCTGCACGTGCCCGCCGGGCTGGGCCGGGCGTACCTGTTCTCCCTCCCCCGCGACCTGGTGGTGGACATCCCGGCCTACCCACGCTCCCGCTATCCCGGCGGCCGCACCAAGCTCACCCACGCGATGAGCTACGGCAGCCGGGTCCCCAACGACAAGGCGCACCCCAGCACCGCCCAGGGGTACGAACTGCTGCGGACCACGGTCAGCCGGTACACCGGGCTGCGCATCGACGCCGGCGCGGTGATCACCTTCGGCGGCTTCGACAAGCTGGTGGACACCCTCGGCGGGGTGGACCTCTACGTCGACCAGCGGGTCGCCTCGAAGCACCGCCGCCCGGACGGGCGCCACCGGACCCTGGTCGGCGGCAGCTACACCGGGCCGCAGATGGTCTACCTGCCCGGCAACCGGCACCTCACCGGCTGGCAGGCACTGGACTACGCCCGGCAGCGCTACACCGCCGGCGGCGACTACACCCGGCAGCGGCACCAGCAGCAGCTCATCCGGGCGCTGGCCCGCAAGATCCTGGACCAGGGCCTGGCCCGGGACCCGGACCGGGTGCAGCAGGTGGTCGCCGCGCTCGGGCAGACCCTCGTCTACGTCGGCAACGGGCCCAAACTCGTCGACTTCGCGTACGCCCTGGGCGGGCTGCCCGCGGACGGCTTCGTGCTGGTCGGGCTCCCCGGCGCCGCGGTGGGCCACGGCGGGTCGTACCGGGGCGAACAACTCCAGCCGGTGGGTCGCCAGTTCCTCGCGGCACTGCATGGCGGCACCGAGGCGGCGTTCCTCGCCGCCCACCCGGCGCTGCGGGTGAAGAACTGAGCGACCGCCGGCGCCCGCTGCCCTACAGGGGCTTCGGGGCGGGCGGGCGTTCGGTGCCGTAGAGCCAGGTGTCGACGAGCCGGTCCAGCTTCTTCCGCGAGGTCCGCTCGGCGAGCGCCACGAAATCGGCGATGGTGGCGTTGCCGTGGCGCTGTTCCGCCGCCCAGGTCCGCAGGATCGTGAAGAAGGCGCTGTCGCCCACCGCGACCCGCAACGCGTGCACGGCCATCCCGCCCCGCTCGTACACCGACTCGCTGAACAGGTTCGCCACCCCCGGCCGGCCGGGCGGGGTCCGCCACACCTGACCGGACGCGCCCGCGTACTTCTGGTCGAAGGTGTGCTGCACGCTCGACGAGCCGGTGTGCTCGGCCCAGAGCCACTCGGCGTACGTGGCCAGCCCCTCGTTGAGCCAGATGTCCTGCCATCTGGTCAGCGAGACGCTGTCGCCGTACCACTGGTGGGCCAGTTCGTGCGCGACCACGCCGGTGTTGTCGCCCTGCCGGAAGAAACCGGCCGAGTAGACCGGGCGGCTCTGCGTCTCCAGCGCGTACCGGACCCGGTCGTCGGCGACCACCACCCCGCCGTACGCGTCGAACGGGTAGGGCCCGAAGATGCTCTCCAGGTAGTCGGCGACCTCGACGGTGCGGGCGATCGACCGGTCCGGGGCGCCGTCCGCGACCTTCGTGGTGACCGCGCTGAACACCGGCCGTCCCTTGTGCTCGGCGGTGGTCACCCGGAACTTCCCGATCACCACCATGGCCAGGTAACTGGCCATCGGCGCGCTCTCGGACCAGGACCAGGTGATCCAGTCGCCCCGGATCGTCCGTCCCTTCGGGACCCCGTTGCCGACCGCGGTCAGCCGCTTCGGCACGGTGATCTCGACGTCGTAGGTGGCCTTGTCCGAGGGGTGGTCGTTGACCGGGAACCAGGTGCTCGCCGACTCCGGCTGGCCGAGGGCGATCGCCCCGTCGGAGGTGTGCAGCCAGCCGCCCTCGCCGAGCGCCTCGTTGTCCAGCGCGGCCGGCTCGCCGTCGTACCGGATCTCGGCGACGAAGCCGTTGCCGGAGGTCAGGCCGGTGGCCGGGGTGACCACCAGCTCGTCGCCGCTGCGGGCGTGCCGGGCCTTGACCCCGTCCACGGTCACCGACCGCACGGTCAGCCCGGCCAGGTCGAGGTTGAAGGCGGAGAGGTTGGCGGTGGCGGTGGCGCGCACGGTGGCGGTGCCGCTGAGCCGGTCGGTCGCCGGGTCATAGCGGATCTTGAGGGCGTAGTTGCCGACGTCGTAGCCGCCGTTGCCGTAGCTCGGGAAGTACGGGTCGCCGGCGCCGGGCGCGCCGGGCGTGAACCGCCGCGAGGCCGTCGGCGCGGGCTGCTCCGGCACCGGGGCGGTCCGCTCGGCGTCCGGGGTGCCGCAGCCGCTGAGCAGCAGCGCGCCGGCAACCAGCACCCCGAGCAGTCGTCGCTGCGCCAGCGTCATCGCCTCGATCCCTTCCCCGGGCACGACACCGCGCCCCGCCTGGGCCACTCCGCCCGCGGCAGCCTACCGAGCGCCGGTCACGCGCGCGTCACGGCAGGGCGGGCGCGGTCGGCCCGACCAGCCAGGCGTCCAGCAGCGGGCGCAGCGGGCGGCCGGCCACCCGGGCGGCGTACCCGACGAAGTCGTCCGTGGTGGCGGTGCCGCCGCGCCGCTCGGTCGCCCAGCCGCGCAGGATCCGGAAGAACGTCTCGTCGCCGACCGCGCGACGCAGCGCGTGCAGGGCGAGCGCGCCACGCTGGTACACCGCGTCGCCGAACATCCCGGCCCGGCCCGGGTCCACCGACGGCTTCGCCCAATCGGTGGCCGCGTAGGCGTCGGCGAAGGCCCCCGCGACGTCCCGGCCGCCGTCGTGCTCGTCCCAGAGCCATTCCGCGTACGTGGCGAAGCCCTCGTTGAGCCAGATGTCGCGCCACCGGGCCAGCCCCACGCTGTCGCCGAACCACTGGTGGGCCAGCTCGTGCGCGACCACCACCGGGTTGGGCCGACCGCCCCGGAAGAAGCCCGGCCCGTAGACCGGGCGGGTCTGGGTCTCCAGCGCGTACCGGATCCGCTCGTCGGCGACCACGATCCCGCCGTACGCGTCGAACGGGTACGGCCCGAAGCGGGCGGCCAGGAAGTCGGCGATCTCACCGGTGCGGGCCACCGAGGCGGCCGCCGGCCCGTCCGCGGGCAGCCCGGCGGCGACCGCGCTGACCAGCGGTTTGCCGGCGTGGGTGGCGGTGGAGACCCGGTACTTGCCGATCACCAGGGTGGCCAGGTAGCTGGCCATCGGGGACCCCTCGGACCAGCGCCAGGTGGTCCAGCCGGCCCGGCTCTCCGTCCCCTTCGGCACCCCGTTGGCCAGCGCGGCGAGCCCGTCCGGGACGGTCACCGCCAGGTCGTAGGTGGCCTTGTCGGAGGGGTGGTCGTTGACCGGGAACCAGGTGCTCGCCGACTCGGGCTGGCCGAGCGCGATCGCCCCGTCGGGGGTGGCCAGGAAACCGCCACCGCCCAGCTCACCGCTGGGCAGTTGGCGCGGCACCCCGCCGTACGCCACCTCGACGGTGAACCGCCGGCCGGCCGGCAGGCCGTGCGCCGGGGTGACGACCAGTTCCCGGCCGTCGCGCCGGTGCCGGGCCGGGTCGCCGTCGACGCGTACCCGGTCGACGGTCAGGCCGGCGAGGTCGAGCTGGAACCGGGACAGGCCCTGGGTGGCGGTGGCGGTGACGGTGGCCTGCCCGGTGAGCCGGTCGTCGGCCGGGTCGTAGCGGATCGTCAGCCCGTAGTGGTCGACGTCGTAGCCCCCGTTGCCGGCCCCCGGCACGTACGGATCCCCCGCATCCCCCGCCCCGGCCCGAAACTTCCCCCCGCCCGGCTCACCGGTACACCCACCCACCACGAGCACCCCCACCAGGAGCGCCCCAACCCCCCACCAACTCCCCCGCCCCCGCAAAACCCCCACCCCGCGACCCTAAAACCCGCACCGCGTCGATCATGGAGTTGTGGCGGTACGCCAACCGGAAGATTCGGGGCGATCCGGGAACCACACCTCCATGATCGACGGTGCGGTCAGCGGTCCAGGACCAGGCCTACCTTCTGGAATTCCTTGAGGTCGCGGTAGCCGCACTTGGCCATCGCGCGGCGCAGGCCGCCGAAGAGGTTGAGCTGACCGTCCGGCTCGTCGGCCGGGCCGAAGAGCAGCTTCTCCATCGAGCCGAGCGGCTCGCCGGCCGCCTCGAACGCGCCGCGCGGCAGGGACGGGTGGCTGGCCGCCGAGTGCCACCAGGCCCCGCCGGCCGGGGCCTCCTCGCAGAGCGAGAGCGGCTCGCCGAGCATCACCGCGTCCGCGCCGCAGCCGAGCGCCTTGGCGATGTCACCGGAGGTCTGGATGTCGCCGTCGGCGATCAGGTGCACGTACCGGCCGCCGGTCTCGTCCAGGTAGTCGCGGCGGGCCGCGGCGGCGTCGGCGATCGCGGTGGCCATCGGCACCCGGATGCCGAGCACCGACTCGGTGGTCGACCAGTCGTCGCCGCCGATGCCCACGATCACGCCGGCCGCGCCGGTCCGCATCAGGTGCAGCGCGGTCTTGTAGTCGGTGCAGCCGCCGACGATGACCGGCAGGTCCAGATCGGCGATGAACTCCTTGAGGTTCAGCGGCTCGTCGGTGGTGGAGACGTGCTCCGCCGAGACGATGGTGCCCTGGATGACCAGGATGTCCACGCCGGCGTCGAGGATCACCGGGGCGAGCGCGAGGGTGTGCTGCGGGGAGACCCGGACGGCCACCGTGCCGCCGCCGGCCCGCAGCTCGCGGACCCGCTCGGCGATCAGGTCGGGGCGGATCGGCTCCGCGTAGACCTCCTGGAGGCGCTTCGTCGCCCGGGCGTCCTCGTCGAGACCGGCCAGCTCCTCGAGGGCCTTGGTCGGGTTCTCGTACCGGGTCCACAGGCCCTCGACGTTGAGCACGCCCAGGCCGCCGAGCTGGCCGAGCCGGACCGCCGAGGACGGGCTCATCGTGGCGTCGGACGGGTGCCCGACGCAGGGAATGCCGAACTGGTAGGCGTCGAGCTGCCACGCGGTGGAGACGTCGTCGACGTCCCGGGTGCGGCGGCTCGGCACGATGGCGATCTCGTCCAGGTGGTAGCCGCGCTGCGCGGTCTTGCCCAGCCCGATCTCGACCACGTCACGCATGGGGACTCCAGGTGGTTGGGGGTGTGGGGTCAGCGGGTGTGGTAGTTGGGCGCCTCGACCGTCATCTGGATGTCGTGCGGGTGGCTCTCCTTGAGGCCCGCCGCGGTGATCCGGATGAGCTGGCCACGCCGGTGCAGCTCGGGGATGCTCTCGGCGCCGGAGTAGCCCATCGCCAGCCGCAACCCGCCGACGAGCTGGTGGGCGACCTGGGCCAGCGGCCCCCGGTAGGGCACCTGACCCTCGACACCCTCGGGGACCAGCTTCTCGTCGCTGGTCACGTCCTGCTGGAAGTAGCGGTCCTTGGAGTACGACTTGGCCTGGCCCCGGGACTGCATGGCGCCGAGCGAACCCATCCCCCGGTAGGTCTTGTACTGCTTGCCGTTGATGAAGAGCAGCTCGCCCGGGCTCTCCTCGCAGCCGGCGAGCAGGCCGCCCAGCATCACCGTGTCGGCGCCGGCCACCAGGGCCTTGGCGATGTCGCCCGAGTACTGGATGCCGCCGTCGCCGATCACCGGCACCCCGGCCGGGCGGGCGGCCCGGGCGGCCTCCATGATCGCCGTGATCTGCGGTACGCCGACCCCGGCGACGATCCGGGTGGTGCAGATGGCACCCGGGCCGACGCCCACCTTGACGCCGTCCGCGCCCGCCTCGACCAGGGCCCGGGCGCCCGCGTACGTGGCGACGTTGCCACCGACGATGTCGATGGCGACGTCCTTCTTGAGCCGGGCGACCATCTCCAGCACGGCCCGCTGGTGGCCGTGCGCGGTGTCCACGATCACCACGTCGACGCCCGCGTCGACCAGGGTGCGGGCCCGCTTGTACGCGTCCTCACCCACCCCGATGGCCGCGGCCACCCGGAGCCGGCCGGCCTCATCCTTGGTGGCCTCCGGGTACTGCTCGCTCTTGGTGAAGTCCTTGACGGTGATCAGCCCGCGCAGCTTCCCGGACGCGTCGACGATCGGCAGCTTCTCGACCTTGTGCTGGCGCAGCAGGCCCAGCGCCTCGTCCTTGCCGACGCCGACCTGGGCGGTGATCAGCGGGGTCCGGGTCATGATCTCGCGGACCGGGGTGGCCGGGTCGGAGACGAAGCGCATGTCCCGGTTGGTGACGATGCCGACCAACTGGCCCTCGCCGTCGACCACCGGGACGCCGGAGATCCGGTAGCGCCCGCACAGCGCGTCGACCTCGCGCAGGGTGTCGTCCGGGCTGGCGGTCACCGGGTTGGTGATCATGCCGGACTCGGAGCGCTTGACCAGGTCGACCTGGAGCGCCTGGTCCTCCACCGAGAGGTTGCGGTGCAGTACGCCGATGCCACCCTGGCGGGCCATGGCGATCGCCATCCGCGCCTCGGTGACGGTGTCCATGGCGCTGGAGAGCAGCGGGATGGTCAGCTCGACGTTGCGGGTGAGCCGGGTGCGGGTGTTGACCCGGCTGGGCACCACGTCCGACTCGCCCGGCTGGAGCAGCACGTCGTCGAAGGTCAGCCCGAGCGGCACCGCCCGCGCCGACCCGGCGGGCAGCTCCGGCAGGTGACCACCGTCGACGCCGGCCGGCAGTTCGGTGCTGGGCGAATTCTCCACGATTGCTCCCCTGAGCTGGTCGGACGGGCTGAGGCGAGACGGCGCGCGCGGGCACCGGCGCGCGCCGGGTGACGGCGCGTCGTCTCATCGTACCCATTGAGCTGCGCCGCCCTTGGCAGCGGCGGGCCGGGGTAGGCGGTGCCACAGGGACTCGCCGCGGGCGGGCCAACCGGCGCGTCGGGGACTACGGTGAGGGGGTGCACGACGAGCCCATCGACCCGTTCAACGGCGACCCGGCCGATCCGGCTGCCGGCCTGCACGACCCGCGCGAGGACGACCAGCTCGATCCGCTGACCGAGGTCGAGCGGCAGGACGTCCTGGAAGACCTCGCCGACCTGGAGATCTACCAGGCGCTGCTCCAGCCGATCGGGGTCCGCGGCCTGGTCATCGAGTGCGAGGACTGCCGCGAGCCGCACTACTTCGACTGGGACCTGCTCCGCGGCAACCTGCGCCACCTGCTCAGCTCCGGCCGGCCCCGGGTGCACGAGCCGGCCTACGACCCGGACCCGGACCACTACGTCAGCTGGGACTACGCCCGGGGCTACGCCGACGGCGTGCACGACACCCTGACCGAGGGCACCGAGGGCACCGAGGACACCGAGGACGCCGCCGGGGAGTGACCGGCCCGGCGGGTCAGGCGACCAGACCGGCGCGGAAGCCCGCCGCCACGGCGTGCGCCCGGTCCCGGGCGCCCAGCTTGCGGAAGAGCCGCCGGGCGTGGGTCTTCACGGTGTCCTCGGAGACGAACAGCTCCCGCCCGATCTCCGCGTTGCTCTTTCCCTCGGCCATGCCGAGCAGCACCTGAAGCTCACGCTCCGTGAGCCCGATCGCGCTGCGGGCGCCCCGTCCGGTGGACCGGGGAGCGGTGGTCGCCGGCTCCGCCTCGCCGCCGGCCGGGTCGGCCGGGTCGTCGCCGCGCTGCGCCGGGACCACGGTGGAGTTGTTGCCGGGCGGCTCGGTCGAGCGGGCCGGTGGCGGTCCCGCCGGGGTACGCCCGGGCACCGCCGGCCGGGTGGGCCCGCCGACCGCGGCGGCGTCCCGGGCCGGGTCGGTGACCCGGCTGCGCACCGGCCGTCCGGGCGCGGAGAGCAGCAGCAACGCCTTGGCGACCGCGCTGGTCAGGTCATGGTCGGCGCCCTGGATCAGGCCACGGGCACCGGCATTGATGCTCGCCGCCGCGGCCTCGGACTCCTCGGTGCCGAGCAGCACCACGGCGGCCTGCGGCGCCCGAGCCAGCACCCGGCGGACGAAGCCCGCGCTGTCGGGCCGGGTCAGGGCGGTGTCGGCAAGCACCACGTCGACCGGCCGCTCGGCGAGCCGGAGCATCACCTCGGGATCGGAGACGGCCGTCCGGACGACGCCGGACAGCCCGAGCCGCGCCGCCGCGGAGGTCAGGTGCTGAGCCGCGAGTGGTGTCCGAACGCACACGAGAACGCTACGCACAGTGGTCTCCTCTCCGCCTCAGAGCAGACCACGGCGGGGTGTGCCGGGGAGGAGGTTCCGGGCAATCATCCGAACTTTTCCGGCAGATGGGGCATATGCCGCCGACTGCCCGAGCTTTTCGATCACGGATGTGTGAGCGCGGGAAAGCCCGGGTACCGAGGGGTCCAGGCCGGAACCGGTGTCCCGCGCGGACCGCCGCCCGGTTGCTCACCAGACGGATTCTCCGCGGTGCCGCGCGGGAGGAGGGGTGCTGATGTCGAACGTACGTAGGCTGCCTGGACCCATCGTCGACCTCTGGGACTGGCAGCGACTCGGTGCCTGCCGGGGCCGGGACAGCGCCCAGTTCTTCCACCCGGACGGCGAGCGCGGCTCGTCGCGGCTGCGCCGCGAGTCCGGTGCCAAGGCGGTCTGCCGGGCCTGCCCGGTACGCGCCGAGTGCGCCGCGCACGCCCTGTCGGTCCGCGAGCCGTACGGGGTCTGGGGCGGGTTCAGCGAGTCCGAGCGGCTGCGGCTGCTCGCGCTCGGCTGGGAGGACCTGGCCGACCGCCGGCAGACCCGGGTGGACGTGGCCCGGCTGGAGGCCCGCCTCGGCCGGCCGCACAAGTCCGCCGTGCCGGACCAGCGCAAGGTCGCCTGACCGGCCCGCAGCGACCACCGCGACGCCGCGCTCCTCCGGGGCGCGGCGTCGCGCCGTGTCTGCGCGCGGCCGGGTGGATCAGCCGACTGTGACCGGGAGGGTGTGCCAGCCGGTGGCGCCGTCCGGGGCGACCGGGCTGCGCTGCTCCGGCTGCGTCTCCCCGGTGGCGTCCGTGGCCCGGACCTGGAGGGTGTGCTCGCCCGGCGTGGCGTCCCAGCGCCACGACCACTGCACCCAGGTGTCGACCGAGACCGTGGGGGCCAGGGTCGCCTCGTGCCAGGGGCCGCCGTCGACGCGTACCTCGACCCGGCGGATGCCCCGGTGCTGGGCCCAGGCCACCCCGGCGACCGTGACCGGCCCGGCGGTCAGCCCGTCGCGCCGGCGGGGCGTGTCGATCCGGGACTCCGTCTTGATCGGCCCCTGCGCCGACCAGCCGCGCGGCACCCAGTACGCGTCGAAGTCCGCGAAGCTGGTCAGCTCCAGCTCGGTCACCCACTTGCAGGCGGAGACGTACCCGTAGAGGCCGGGCACCACCATCCGTACCGGGAAGCCGTGCGCCACCGGCAGCGGCTCGCCGTTCATCCCGACCGCCAGCAGCGCGTCCCGGCCGTCCCGCAGCACCGCCGTGGGGGTGCCGCAGGTCCAGCCGTCGACCGAGCGGCCGACCACCTGGTCCGCACCCTCCTCCGGCTCGACCTCGGCCAGCAGGTCCCGGATCGGCACGCCCAGCCAGCGGGCGTTGCCGATCAGGTCGCCGCCCACCTCGTTGGAGACGCAGGCCAGGGTGATGTCGCGCTCGACCATCGGCCGGGCGAGCAGGTCGTCGAAGCTCAGCTCGAGCGGCTTGCGGACCCGGCCGTGGATGCGCAGCCGCCAGCTCACGGGGTCCACCTGCGGCACCACGAGGGCCGTGTCGATCCGGTAGAACTCCCGGTTCGGGGTGACGAACGGGGCGAGCCCGCGCACCCCCAGGTCCGCGCCGGCCGGCACCGGCGGGGCGGGCGCGACCGGTGCGGGCAGGCGTACCGCCGCGCGGGCCGCCGAGACGCCGCGCCGCCCGGCCAGCCAGTGCCCGCCGAGCCCGGCCACCGCCGCCGTGCCGGCCAGCAGGCCGACGCCGCGCAGGAACCGGCGGCGCGACTCGTCCCCGGCGGGCTCCGCCGGCTCCCACCCGGCCGGGCCCTCGTCCGGCGCGAGCGCGGCGACGGCCGGCGGCACGGCGGGCCGGGTGGCTGCCTCCGGCGGCGGGCTCGAGATGTCGGCCCCGCGCGCCGGGCCCGGGCTGACCGCCTCGCGCAGCGGGCCCGGGCTGGGATCCTGGCGCAGCGGGCCCGCGACGAACGCCCAGAGCGTGAGCGCGCCCAGGACGCCGCCGACCAGGGCGGGCAGCGCGTCGAAGGCGTCCGCGCCGGCCCGGGTCAGCGCGGCGGCCACCCCGAGGGCGGCGAACGCGGCGATGCCGGCCAGCCCGATCCGCAGCCGCCGGGCCGCCAGCACGCCGATCAGCGCCGCGATCGCGGCCAGCAGCACCGCCGTGCCGACCAGCAGGGCGATCTTGTCGTACCGGCCGAAGACCGCGATGGCGAACTGCTTGACCGGCTCCGGCACCACGTCGACGACCAGCCCGCCGACCGCGATCAGCGGGGCGGACCGGGGACCGGTGAGGACGGCCACCGGCTCGGCGACACCGATCGCGACGGCCGCGGCCGTGACCCCGGCCAGCGCGGCCCGGCCGCGCGACATGCTGCTCACGGCGACCAGTCTCCCCGGCCGGAGCGGACGACCGCCAACCTCGTCAGGGTTTCGTAAGCAGAGACGGGTCAGGGCACACCGCCGCGATGGCGGTGTGCCCTGACCGTCAGGCCGTACGGCGCGGGATCAGAAACCCGGGCCGTGCTGGTGGCCGTGGCCGTGCGAGTGGCCGTGCCCACCGGCGGCGGCCGGCTCGGGCTGCTCCGGCTTCTCCACCACCAGGCTCTCGGTGGTGAGCAGCAGGCCGGCGATGGAGGCGGCGTTGGTGACCGCGTTGCGGGTCACCTTCACCGGGTCGAGGATGCCCGCCTTGACCAGGTCGACGTACTCGCCGGTGGCGGCGTCGAGGCCGTTGCCCCACTCCTTGGCGGCGACCTTCTGCACCACCACGTAGCCGTCGTGGCCGGCGTTCTGGGCGATCCAGCGCAGCGGCTCGACCAGCGCCTTGCGCACGATCGAGACACCGACCTTCTCGTCACCGGTGAAGCCGAGGTCGTCGTCGAGCACCGGCAGGATCTGGACCAGGGCGGCGCCGCCGCCGGGGACCGTACCCTCCTCGACCGCCGCCTTGGTCGCGGCGATCGCGTCCTCGATGCGGTGCTTGCGCTCCTTCATCTCGACCTCGGTGGCCGCGCCGACCTTGATCACGGCGATGCCGCCGGAGAGCTTGGCCAGCCGCTCGGCCAGCTTCTCCCGGTCCCACTCGGAGTCCGAGGCCTCGATCTCCTTGCGGATCTGCGCGACCCGGTCGGCGACCTCGCTGGCCTGGCCGCCACCGTCGACGACGGTGGTGTTCTCCTTGTCGACCACCACGCGGCGGGCGGTGCCGAGCACCTCCAGGCCGACCTGGTCGAGCTTGTAGCCCAGCTCCGGGGCGACCAGCTCGGCGCCGGTCAGGATCGCCATGTCCTGCAGCATCGCCTTGCGGCGGTCGCCGAAGCCGGGGGCCTTGACCGCGCAGACCTTGATGGTCTTGCGGAGCGCGTTGACCACCAGGGTGGACAGCGCCTGGCCCTCGACGTCCTCGGCGACGATCAGCAGCGGCTTGCTGTTCTGGAGGACCTTCTCCAGCAGCGGCAGCAGCTCCTCGATCGCCGAGATCTTCTGCGTGGTGATCAGGATGTACGGGTCCTCCAGGACCGCCTCCTGCGCCTCCACGTCGGTGACGAAGTTCGGCGAGATGAAGCCCTTGTCGAACTGGAGACCCTCGGTCACCTCCAGCTCGGTGGTGAGCATGGAGCCCTCCTCGACGGTGATGACACCGTCGCGGCCGACCCGCTCCATCGCCTCGGCGATCAGCTCGCCGATGGTCGCGTCCTGCGCGGAGATCGTCGCCACGTTCGCGATCGACTGCTTGTCGGCCACCTCGACGGCCCGGCCGAGCAGCGCCTCGGAGACCTTGCCGGCCGCCGCGTCGATGCCCCGCTTCAGGCCGGTCGGGTTGGACCCGGCGGTCACGTTGCGCAGGCCCTCGCGGACCATGGCCTGGGCCAGCACGGTCGCGGTGGTGGTCCCGTCGCCGGCGACGTCGTTGGTCTTGGTCGCCACCTCCTTGACCAGCTGCGCGCCGAGGTTCTCGTACGGGTTGGTGAGCTCGATCTCCTTGGCGATCGTCACGCCGTCGTTGGTGATCGTGGGCACACCGAACTTCTTGTCCAGGACGACGTTGCGCCCGCGCGGGCCGAGAGTGACCTTGACCGCGTCCGCGAGGGCGTTGACACCGTGCTCCAGCAGGTGCCGGGCGTCGTCCGAGAAGCTCAGGATCTTCGCCATCTGTATCCCTTCGAAGCGACGTTGCCCCGGCCCGGCGAGCCGGACCGGGGCAACGACACTGATCGGTTGCTTACTTCTCGATGACCGCGAGGACGTCGCGGGCGGAGAGCACCAGGTACTCCTCGCCGGCGTACTTGACCTCGGTGCCGCCGTACTTCGAGTAGAGGACGGTGTCGCCGACCTTCACGTCGATCGGCACGCGGTTGCCCTTGTCGTCGATCCGGCCCGGGCCGACAGCGAGGACGGTGCCCTCCTGCGGCTTCTCCTTGGCGGTGTCGGGGATCACGATGCCCGAGGCGGTGGTGGTCTCGGCCTCGTTCGCCTGGACCACGATGCGGTCCTCGAGCGGCTTGATCGCAACCTTGGTCGCGGTAGTCACGGGCATACCCTCCTGGGGTACTTGGTGTCGTTGCCGGTCGGCGAGCCGACCGGCGTCAATCTGCCACATGCCACCGGGCGGGGCCGTCGTCGCGGGTGCCGGTCCGCCTGGCGTTCAACCCCCGGGCACCAGGGCCCGGGTGTTGGCACCCTCAGGGCGAGAGTGCTAATCGCAGGTTATTCCTCGGCTAGCACTCCGTCAAGGAGAGTGCCAACGCGTCGCCCCTCGTGTCGCCGGAGAAACCACCGTCCGGGCCCGCGACACGCCCGGCGCCGGGCGGCGCGCCGGGACCACGGCCCCCGGAGTCGGCGCCCTCGACGGTCCGGCACCGGGGCGGCAGCGGACCGCCCGGGGGCGGCCGGGAGAATGCCCGGGTGGACCTGGAACAGCTCGCCGCGTTGCGTACCCCCGAGGGGTCGGCCGCGCTCGACGCGGCGGCCCGGGTGGCCGGCGGCGACCCGCTGGCCGCGGCGGCCGCGCTCCGCTCCGCCGGGCTCCCGGCCGGGCTCGCCGCCGCCGCGCTCACCCAGGCCGAGCTGCGCCGCCGGGCGGTGGGCAAGTTCGGGCCGGCGGCCGCGGGCATGTTCCTCACCCGTCCCGGGCTGGAGCAGGCCACCCGCCGGGTGGTCGCCGACCGGCGGGCCGCCCGGCTGCGCGCCGCCGGGGTCGGCACCCTGGCCGACCTCGGCTGCGGCCTCGGGGCGGACGCGCTGGCCGCCGCCCGCGCCGGCATCCGGGTGTACGGGGTGGAGGCCGACCCGGTGACCGCCGCGATGGCCGCCGCGAACGCCGAGGCCGCCGGGCTCGCCGAGCTGTTCACCGTCGAGTGCGGGGACGCCACCGCGTTCGACGTGACCCGGGTCGAGGCGGTCTTCTGCGATCCGGCCCGGCGCCGGGCCGGCACCGGACGGCGCGTCTTCGACCCGAACGCCTACGCGCCGCCCTGGGACTTCGTCACCGGGCTCGCCGAGCGGGTGCCGTACACCGTGGTCAAGGTGGCGCCCGGCCTGGACCACGCGCTGATCCCGGCCGGCGCGGAGGCCGAGTGGGTCAGTGTGGACGGCGACCTGGTCGAGGCGGCGCTCTGGTGCGGCGCGCTGGCCGAGGTGCCCCGCCGCGCCACCGTGCTCCGGGAGAAGGTCTCCGGTGCCGGCGCGGCCCCCGTTCGGCAGCTCACCGGCTCCGGCGCCGAAGCGGCGCCGGTCGGGCCCACCCGCCGCTTCCTGTACGACCCGGACCCGGCGGTGGTCCGCGCCCACCTGGTCGCCGAGCTGGCCGGCACGCTGGGCGGGAACCTGGCCGACCCGAGCATCGCCTACCTCTACGCCGATCAGGCCCGGCCCACCCCGTACGCCCGCTGCCTGGAGCTGACCGACGTGCTGCCGTTCTCGCTGAAGCGGCTGCGCGCCCTGCTCCGGGAGCGCCGGGTCGGCCGGGTGGAGATCCTCAAGCGCGGCTCGGCGCTCGAGCCGGAGCGGCTGCGCCGGGACCTGCGGCTGGCCGGGGACGACTCGACCAGCGTGGTGCTGACCCGGGTGGCCGGCGCGCCCACCGTGCTGCTGGGCCGCCCGGTTCCCGCCTGACGGTTTCCGCTCGCCCGCCGGCCCGGCGACGGCTAGCTTGGCGGGCATGGCGGGACAGGGCACTCCGGCGACGGCACTGCTGAGCCGGCGGAAGATCTCCCACAGCACCCACCCGTACGACGTCTCGCCCGACGCGCCGAACTACGGCGGGCTGGTCGCGGCGGCGCTCGGCGTACCCCCGGAACGGGTGTTCAAGTCGCTGGTCACCGAGGTCGACGGCGGCCTGACCGTGGCGGTCGTACCGGTCACCGGCGAGCTGGACCTCAAGGCGCTCGCCGCCGCGGTGGGCGGCAAGCGGGCCGCCCTGGCGGACCGGACGGTGGCCGAGCGGGCCACCGGTTACGTGCGCGGCGGGATCAGCCCGCTCGGCCAGCGCAAGCGGCTGCCCACCGTGGTGGACGCGTCGGCGCTGGACCACCCGACGGTCTACGTCTCGGCGGGTCGCCGCGGGCTGCAACTGCAACTCGCGCCGACCGACCTGGTGGCGCTGACTGGCGCCGTCACCGCCTCGATCGCCACCGGCTGAGCCGGGCTTCGGCCGGCCCCCAGCGCCGGCCCGGCGCCCGGCGCTGGGAGCGTTCCCGCAGGTCTTCGCGGGAACCCTGGCCATGGGATGACAGCGGGGCGACAATCGCGTTGCTGAATTGTTACCGCTGCCAACAAACTTCCGATCTCGGCTCCCTTGCGCGGCTCGGGACGCGGGGAATACGTTGCCGGACACAACAAACACCGACAACGACTCCCCCAACCCCCGAAAGGACCCATGCACATGCGCAAGGGCTTCCTCACCTTCGCGGCCGTCGGTCTGCTCGCGACCGGCAGTATGGCCGCCTGCGGCGACGACGGCGGTTCTGACAAGGCCGGCGGCTCGACCGACAAGAAGCCGAAGATCGGCGTCATCCTGCCGGACAGCAAGTCCTCCGCTCGCTGGGAGGGCGCGGACCGCAAGTACCTCAAGGCGGCGTTCGACGCGGCCGGCGTCGAGTCCGACATCCAGAACGCCCAGAACGACAAGAACGCCTTCCAGACCATCGCCGACCAGATGATCACCAACGGCGTCAACGTGCTGATGATCGTCAACCTGGACTCCGGCACCGGCAAGGCCGTGCTCGAGAAGGCCAAGTCGCAGGGCGTGGCCACCATCGACTACGACCGGCTGACCCTGGGCGGCTCGGCCCAGTACTACGTCAGCTTCGACAACGAGGCCGTCGGCAAGCTCCAGGGCGAAGGCCTGGCCAAGTGCCTGACCGACAAGGGCGTCAAGAACCCCTCGATCGCCTACCTCAACGGCTCGCCGACCGACAACAACGCGACCCTGTTCAAGAACGGGTACGACTCGGTGCTCAAGCCGAAGTTCGACTCGAAGGAGTACACGAAGGTCGCCGACGACTCCGTGCCGGACTGGGACAACGCGCAGGCCGCCACCATCTTCGAACAGCAGCTCACCAAGGCCCGCGGCAAGATCGACGGCGTGCTGGCCGCCAACGACGGCCTCGGCAACGCGGCCATCTCGGTGCTGAAGAAGAACAAGCTCAACGGCAAGGTCCCGGTGACCGGCCAGGACGCCACCAAGGAAGGCCTGCAGAACATCCTGCTAGGCGACCAGTGCATGACCGTCTACAAGGCCGTCAAGAAGGAGGCGGACGCCGCCGCCGGCCTGGCCATCGCGCTGGCCAAGGGGGAGAAGAAGGAGACCGGGCAGACGGTCAAGGACCCGGAGGGTGGCCGGGACGTCCCGTCCGTCCTGCTGGAGCCGAAGGCCATCTACAAGGACAACGTCAAGGACGTCGTGGACGACGGCTACGTCACCAAGGAAGAGCTTTGCACCGGTAACTTCGCCAAGCTCTGCGCCGACGCCGGCCTCAGCTGACCCATCCCGCCTCAGGCGGCGCCGCCCGGTACGGATCTCCGTGCCGGGCGGCGCCCACGCCGGACGGGCTCCGAGCCCTCCCCTCCGTGCCAAAGGAGAACCCCGTGTCCGCTACCCCCCTGCTGGAGCTACGCGGGATCGACAAGAGCTTCGGTCCCGTCCAGGTGCTGCGCGACGTGGCCTTCACCGCCTACCCCGGTGAGGTGACCGCGCTGGTCGGCGACAACGGCGCCGGCAAGTCGACCCTGGTCAAGTGCATCAGCGGCATCTACCCCACCGACGGCGGCGAGTTCCACTTCGACGGCCGGCCGGTGAGCATCAACAGCCCGCGCGACGCGGCGGCGCTCGGCATCGAGGTCGTCTACCAGGACCTCGCGCTCTGCGACAACCTCGACATCGTGCAGAACATGTTCCTCGGCAGGGAGAAGCGCAGCGGGATCGTGCTCGACGAGCCGACCATGGAGCAGTTGGCCGCCGAGACCCTGGCCGGGCTCAGCGTGCGTACCGTCAAGTCGCTGCGCCAGCACGTCGCCAGCCTCTCCGGCGGGCAGCGGCAGACCGTGGCCATCGCCAAGGCGGTGCTCTGGAACAGCAGGCTGGTCATCCTGGACGAACCCACCGCCGCGCTCGGCGTCGCGCAGACCGCCCAGGTGCTCGAGCTGGTCCGCCGGCTGGCCGACAACGGCCTGGCCGTGGTGCTCATCTCGCACAACATGAACGACGTCTTCGCGGTCTCCGACCGCATCGCCGCGCTCTACCTCGGCCAGATGGTCGCCCAGGTGAAGACCACCGACATCACCCACTCGCAGGTGGTTGAGCTGATCACGGCCGGTCGCTCCGGCAACCTCGGCCTCGCCGACCCGGGCAGCAACGGCACCGGCGCCGCGCCCGCCGACACCACCCCAGGAGCCGTCCGATGACCACCACCGCCGTGAAGAAGGAGGGCCCCGCCGCGGTCGCGCCGGCGCCCACCGTCGGCATCCACCTCAGCTCCTACCTGCGCCGGGTACGCGGCGGCGACATCGGCGCGCTGCCGGCGGTCTTCATGCTTCTCGCGCTGGCGATCGGCTTCTCGGTCGCCCGCCCGTCGTTCTTCACCGCCGGCAACTTCGCCAACCTGTTCACCCAGGGCGCCGCGACCACCCTGATCGCGATGGGCCTGGTCTTCGTCCTGCTGCTCGGCGAGATCGACCTCTCCGCCGGCTTCGCCAGCGGCGTCTGCGCGGCCATCCTGGCCAACGCGGTCACCGAGCGCGGCTACCCGTGGTACGTCGCGATGCTCGCGGCCATCGTCACCGGCGTGCTGATCGGCACCGTGCTCGGCCTGCTGGTGGCGAAGGTCGGCATCCCGTCCTTCGTGGTCACCCTCGCCGGCTTCCTCGCCTTCCAGGGCGTCGTGCTGATGCTCATGAAGGAGGGCTCCAACATCTCGGTGCGGGACGAGACCATCCTCGCCATCGCCAACCGCAACCTCACCCCGGCGCTCGGCTGGGCGCTGACCGCGGTGGCCGTCGCCGGGTACGCGGCCACCCAGTTGCTGCGGTACCGCAACCGGGCCGCGCGCGGCCTGCTCACCGACCCGATCGCGGTGGTGCTGGCCCGGATCGCCGGCCTGGCCGTCATCCTCGGCGCCGCGGTCTACGTGCTCAACCTGGAGCGCAGCCGCAACGTGCTGGTCGTCTCGCTCAAGGGCGTGCCGATCGTGGTGCCGGTCATCGCGCTGCTGCTGGTGCTCTGGACCTTCGTGCTGCACCGCACCAGCTACGGCCGGCACGTCTACGCGGTCGGCGGCAACGCCGAGGCCGCCCGCCGGGCCGGCATCAACGTCGACCGGATCCGGATCTCCGTCTTCGTCATCTGCTCCACCATGGCGGCGATCGGCGGCATCGTGGCGGCCAGCCGGGCCAACTCGGTGGACCCCAACACCGGTGGCAGTAACGTGCTGCTCTACGCCGTCGGCGCGGCGGTGATCGGCGGCACCAGCCTCTTCGGCGGCAAGGGCCGGGTCCTCGACGCCGTGCTCGGTGGCGCGGTGGTGGCGGTCATCGACAACGGCATGGGACTGATGGGTTACAGCTCGGGCGTGAAGTACGTGGTCACCGGCGTGGTCCTGCTCGCCGCCGCCACCATCGACGCGCTGTCCCGGCGGCGGGCCGCCGCCACCGGCAACCGCTGAACCTGGCGTGGACATGGCGTTGGCGATGCGCGCGGGCCCGAGCCAGGACGAGGTCCGCCGGCAGAACCTGGGCGCGCTGCTCCGCTACGTCCACGTGCACGGTGCCACCAGCCGCGCCGAGCTGACCACCGCGCTCGGGCTCAACCGCAGCACCATCGGCGCGCTGACCGCCGACCTGGCCGGCGCCGGCCTGGTCAGCGAGGGGACGCCGAAGGAGACCGGCCGGGCCGGACGACCGTCGCTGGTCGTCCGGCCCGAGTCGGCCCGGGTCTACGCGTACGCGTACAGCGTCGAGGTGGACCGGCTGCGGGCCGCGCGGGTCGGACTCGGCGGTGAGGTGCTCGACCGCCGGGAACTGGACCGGCCACGCAACCTGGTCGCCGGCGAGGCCGCCCCGCTGCTGGCCGGCGCGGTCAAGGAGATGCACCAGTCGGTGCCGCCGGGCTCCGTCTGCGTCGGCGCCGGGGCGGCCGTCTGCGGCATGGTCCGCCGGGAGGACGGGCTGGTCCGGCTGAGCCCCACCACCGGCTGGGTGGACGAGCCGATCGGCGCGGCCCTCGCCGCCGAGCTGGGCATCGACGTGCCGATCACGGTCGGCAACGTGGCGGACGTGGCCGCCTACGCCGAACACGCCCGGGGCGTCGCCGCCGGCTGCGACAACGTCATCTACCTCTACGGGGACGTCGGCGTCGGGGCCGGCATCATCGCCGGCGGGCGGCGGCTCACCGGGCACGGCGGCTACAGCGGCGAGGTCGGCCACATGGTGGTGGTCCGCGACGGGATGCGCTGCGACTGCGGCCGGCGGGGCTGCTGGGAGACCGAGATCGGCGAGCACGGGCTGCTCCGGGCCGCCGGCTGGTCCGACGCCCGGGGCCGGGACGCGCTGGTCGCCGTCTTCGACGCCGCCGACCGGGGCGACGCCCGGGCCCAGACCGCCGTCCGGCAGGCCGGCGACTGGCTCGGCTTCGGGGTGGCCAACCTGGTCAACATCTTCAACCCGGAAATGGTCATCTTCGGCGGCACCATGCGCGACCTCTACCTGGCCGCCGCCGCCCAGGTACGCAGCCGGCTCAACTCCAACGGGCTGCCGGCCTGCCTCGAACACGTCCGGCTGCGTACCCCCAAGCTCGGTGACGACGCGGCCCTCATCGGGGCCGCCGAGCTGGCCTTCGAACGCCTCCTCGCCGACCCCCTGGACGCCGGCTGAACTGATCGGGGTCGTGATCCGTACCAGTGTGCGGACGGGCGGCCGGCGGGTGCGGCCGTCCGCGACATCCGCGTACCGGTCCGGACCGAGGAGGCACCCCCACCATGGCACCGCTGGAATCCGCCCGCCGCCGTCTGGCGCTGCTGCTGCTCGCGCTCGTCGCGGGGATCGGCGTGCTGCCCGGCACGGCGATGGCCGCCCCCGCGCCCGGCCAGCAGCTCAACGCCGCCGACATGACCCTGCTCAACGGGGTACGGCTGGCCGGGCTCTGGGAGATGCCGGCCGGTCAGATGGCCGCCGAGAAGGGCCAGTCGAAGCGGGTACGCGAGATCGGCGCGGAGATCGCGCGCCAGCACGCCGTCCTGGACCAGCTCGTGGTCCAAGCGGCGAACAAGCTGGGCGCCACCCTGCCGACCACACCGACCACCCAGCAGCAGGGGTGGCTCACCGAGATGCAGAACGCCACCGGCGCCCGGTTCGACCAGATCTTCGTGACCCGGCTCCGGGTCGCCCACGGCAAGATCTTCCCGGTGATCGGCGCGGTCCGGGCGAGCACCCGGGACCCGATCGTGCGCAAGCTCGCCGAGCAGGCCAACACGTTCGTCAACGACCACATGACCATGTTGGAGAGCACCGGGCTGGTCCGCTGGCAGCAGCTCCCGCCCGCCGCGCTGCCCCCGGCGCAGAGCGACTCGCTGGTCGCCGCCGCCGCGGCCAACGTCGGCACCGGCGGCGGGGTGCAGGTCAGCACCACCGTGGTCTGGGCGGTCTTCCTGCTCGCCCTGCTCACCGGCGGCTACGCGACCTGGCGCATCCTGCGCCGCACCTGAGGTGGTGGGCCGGCGCCCCCGGCACGGCGGACCGCGTCGACCGGGAGCGCCGGCCCACCCCGGTCAGCCATGCCAGGACCGCCAGAGGGCCGCGTACGAGCCGCCGGCCGCGACCAGTTCGTCGTGCGAACCCAGCTCGGTGATCCGGCCGTCCTCGACCACCGCCACCCGGTCCGCGTCGTGCGCCGAGAAGAGCCGGTGCGCGATCGCGATGACGGTCCGGCCCGACAGCACCGCGGCCAGCGAGCGTTCCAGGGCCCGGGCGGCCCGCGGGTCGATCAGCGAGGTGGCCTCGTCGAGCACCAGGGTGTGCGGATCGGCGAGCACCAGCCGGGCCAGCGCGAGCTGCTGCGCCTGGGCCGGGGAGAGCGGATGCCCGCCCGCACCGACCCGGGTGTCCAGCCCGTCCGGCAGCGCCGCCGCCCAGTCCAGCGCGTCGACCGCGGCCAGCGCGGCGCGGATCCGCGCCGGGTCGGCGTCCGGGCGGACCATCGCCACGTTCTCGGCCAGGGTGCCGATGAAGACGTAATGCTCCTGGCTGACCAGCGCGACGTGGCCGCGCAGGTCGGCCAGGGGCAGCTCGGTGAGCGGCCGGCCGTCCACCGTCACGGCGCCCGACCGTGGCGCGTGCACCCCGGCCAGCAGCCGGCCCAGGGTCGACTTGCCCGCCCCGGACGGGCCCACCATGGCCAGCTTCTCCCCCGGCCGGGGCACCAGGGTCACCCCGTGCAGCACGTCGTGGCCGGCCCGGTACGCGTAGCGGACGTCGTGGGCGGCCAGCCGGCCGTCGGTCGTCGCGGGCCGCACCGGGGACGGGGCGCCGGCCGGCGCCGGCCGGTCGGCGGGCTCGGCCGCCACCCCGAGCAGCCGGGCCAGCGAGGCGCCGCCGACCTGGAACTCGTCCAGCCAGGAGAGCAGCCGGTCGACCGGGTCGACCAGTTGCTGGGCGTAGAGGGTCGCGGCGGTGACCTGCCCGAGGCTGGCCCAGCCCTTCAGGTAGAACCAGCCGCCGAGCAGCAGGGTGCCGGCCACCGGCAGCAGGTAGCCGATCTCGGCGATCGGGAAGAAGACCGTCCGCAGCTGCAACGTGTAGTACTCGGCCGCGTACGACCGGCGGATGTCGGTGGCGGTGCGGGCGCGGCGGCGGGCCTGCTGGCGCAGCGCCTCGGTGGTCCGGGCCCCCTCGGCCGTCTCGCTGAGCCCGTCGGTGATGTCGGAGTACGCGGCGTTCTCCCGCAGGTACCCCGCCGGCGCCCGGCGCAGGTACCAGCGGGTGCCGGCCACCAGCAGCGGCACCACGAACACGCAGGGCAGCACCAGCAGCGGGCCGGTCAGCACCAGCGCGCCGAGGATCAGCAGCACGGTGACCCCGGCGATCAGCGTCTCCGGGGCGGCGAACCGGACCGTCCGGGACAGCGCCGCGACGTCCCGGGAGGTGCGGGTGAGCAGGTCGCCCGTACCGGCCCGCTCCACCGTGGAGAGCGGCAGGGCGAGCACCCGGTCGACGAACTCCTCGCGCAGCTCCGCGAGGACCCGCTCGCCGAGCCGGGCCGAGGCCAGGTGGGCGAAGCGGACCAGCACCGACTGGGCGATCACGAAGCCGGCGATGGCCAGCGCGATCCGGTCGACGGTGACCGCGCCGACCCCGCGCGAGATGCCCTCGACCAGGTCGCCGAGGAGCCGGGGCGCGACCAGGCCGGCGGCCGCGGCGAGCGCGTGCAGGCCGAGCGCGGCGGCCAGGGCGCGCGGGTGCCGGCGGGCCAGCTCCCGGGCGTACCGGCGGACCTGCCGCGCGTCGGCGACGGGCAGGGCGTTGCTCACCGCTCCTCCTCCCGGCTCACCGTGGCCCGGTACCGGGGCTCGGCGGCGAGCAGCTCGTCGTGCCGTCCCTCGGCGACCACCTTGCCGTCCTCCACGAAGATCACCTGCTCGGCGCGGCCCAGCATCAGCGGGCTGGTGGTGCAGACCAGCGTGGTCCGGCCGCGCCGGGCCGCCGGCAGCCGGTCGGCGATCCGCGCCTCGGTGTGGGTGTCCACCGCGCTGGTCGGCTCGACCAGGATCAGCGTCTCCGGGTCGGCGACCAGCGCCCGGGCCAGCCGCAGCCGCTGCCGTTGCCCGCCGGAGAACTCCCGGCCGCGCTCGGCGACCGCGCCGTCCAGGCCGCCCGGGAGCGCCTCGACGATGTCGGTCGCGCTCGCCGCGACCAGCGCCGCCTCGACCGCCGGGCGGTCGCCCCGGTCGTGCGGGTCAAGCTCGGCGCGGAGCGTGCCGCTGAAGAGCTGCGCGTCGTTGTCGGCCACCAGGATCCGCTCGCGCACCGTCGCCAGCGCCACGTCCCGCAGCGGTACGCCGTGCAGCGTCACGTCCCCGTCGGCGTACCGGCCGAGCCGGTCGGCGATCTCGACCGCCTCCTCGGGGCTGGTGGCGGCCAGCGCGGTGAGCCGGCCCGGCCGCAGCACCACCCCGGACCGCACGTCCACCAGCTCGCCCGGCCCGGCGGGCACCGGCACCGGGCGGGCCGGGTCGGTGAACTCGGGGGCGAGGCGGAGCAGCCGCACCACCCGGCGGGCCGCCACGTGCCCCCGGGCCATCTTGTCGGCCGCCTCGGTGAGGTTGCGCAGCGGGCTGACCAGGAACGCGGTGTAGCCGTAGAAGGAGACGAGCTGGCCGGCGCTGATCTCGCCGCGCAGCGCGAACCGCGCCCCGAGCCAGGTCACCAGCACCACGAAGACGCCGGGCAGCAGGATCTGCGCCGCCTGGAGCAGCGACTCCACCCGGGCCACCCGCAGGCCGTCCGCGCGCAACGTCTGGGACTGCTCCCGGTAGCGGGCGCCCAGCACCGGCTCGCCGCCCACCCCGCGCAGCACCCGCAGCCCGGAGACGATGTCGGCGGCCCGGGCGGTCAGCTCGCCGGTCGACTCCCGGTACGCGGCCTGCTGCCGGTGCAGCGGCCGGATCAGCAGCGCCACCAGCGCCATGAGCAGCGGCACCCCGAGCACCACCACGAGACCGAGCGGCACCGACGCGGTGAGCAGGATCACCGACACGGTGCCGATGGCGACCACCGCGCCGGCGCCCCGGGCGGTGATGTCCACCGCGCTGCCGATGTGCTCGATGTCGGCCGTACCGATGCTCACCACCTCGCCGGCGGCGACCCGGCGGGGCAGCGCGGCGCCCAACCGGTTGGTGGCCTCCACGGTGAGCTGCACGGTCCGGTAGGCGGCCGCGAGCCAGTTGTGCACCGCGCAGCGGTGCCGCAGGATGCCGGCGATCGCCTGGACGACGCCCAGCCCGAGCAGCACGAGGCCCCAGCGGAGGAGGGCGTCCGGGTCGCGCTGGGTGAGGCCGGCGTCGACGGCCCGGCCGACCGCGGCCGGCATCAGTGCCTGGGCCACCATCCAGGTGACCCCGAGGGCGATGGCGCCGCCGAAGATCAGCGGCTGCCGTCCGGCGAGCCAGACCAGGTAACGGGTGGCGGACCGGGCGTCGGGGGTGCCGGGGTCACCGGCCGGTGCGAAGCGCATGACCACCCGACGCTAGGTGCCGGGCCGGGGCGGGCGCCAACCAGTTTCCGGCCGCCCGGCCGGCCGGATCAGCGGTCGACCTGGGTGAAGTCCCAACTGTGCGGGGGGCGGGCGACCAGGGTGGGCGGCGGCTCCGGCAGGGCTCGGGGGCTGCTCCGCCACTTCGAGATGACCACCAGCCGGTGGTCGGTGGAGGAGAACACCTCGCTGGACAGGTGCAGCGGGTCGTGCTCGAACTCGGGCAGCGCGGTCTCGCAGACCCAGGTGATCAGGTCCGCGAAGCCGTACGGCTCGGCCTTCGCCTCCCACATCCGGACGATCACGTCGTTCCCTTCCGCCTCAGACACTGACCACGGTCAGCGGCATCGCCGAGTCGGCGGGCAGGTCCAGGCGGCTGGGCGCGACGCCGGCGGCGACCAGGTGCGAGCCGAGCGCGGCCACCATCGCCCCGTTGTCGGTGCAGAGCCCCGGCCGGGGCGTACGCACCCGGATGCCGTGCTTCGCGGCCCGGTGCTCGGCCATCGCCCGCAGCCGGGAGTTGGCCGCCACCCCGCCGCCGATCACGAGGGTATCGATGCCGCTGGTCCGGCAGGCGTCCAGGGCCTTGCCGACCAGCACGTCGCAGACCGCCTCCTGGAAGGACGCGGCCACGTCGGCGACCGGGACCGGCTCGCCGGCCCGCTGCCGCGCCTCCACCCAGCGGGCCACCGCCGTCTTCAGGCCGGAGAAGGAGAAGTCGTACCGGTGCCCGGCCAGGTCCTTGGCGGCGGTCAGCCCGCGCGGGAAGGCGATCGCCGCGGGGTCGCCGGCGCGGGCCTCCCGGTCGATGAAGGGGCCGCCGGGGAAGGGCAGGCCGAGTAGGCGGGCCACCTTGTCGAACGCCTCGCCGGCCGCGTCGTCGATGGTCGAGCCGAGCGGGGTGACCTCCCGGGCGAGGTCGTCCACCCGCAGCAGCGAGGAGTGCCCGCCGGAGACCAGCAGGGCGATCGACGGCGCGGGCAGCGGGCCGTGCTCAAGGGTGTCCACCGCGACGTGCGCGGCCAGGTGGTTGACCCCGTACACCGGCTTCTCGGCGGCGACCGCGTACCCCTTGGCGGCGGCGACCCCGACGAGCAGCGCGCCGGCCAGGCCCGGCCCGGCGGTGACCGCGATCGCGTCGATGTCCGCGATCGTCACGCCGGCCTCGGTCAACGCCCGCTCCATGGTCGGCACGATGGCCTCCAGGTGGGCCCGGCTGGCCACCTCGGGCACCACGCCGCCGAACCGGGCGTGCTCCTCGACGCTGGAGGCCAGCGCGTCGGCGAGCAGGGTGTGCCCGCGGACGATGCCCACCCCGGTCTCGTCGCAGGAGGTCTCGATGCCGAGGATCAGGGATTCGTCAGCCATGCTCGTCAGTCCTCGTTGCGCTGCATGACCAGCGCGTCGGTGTTGCTCGATTGGTAGTAGCCGCGACGCACGCCGATCGGCTCGAAGCCGTACGTCGCGTAGAGCCGCTGCGCCGGGGCGTTGTCGGCGGCCACCTCCAGCAGCGTGCTGCGCGCGCCGAGCCGGGCCGCCTCGGCGAGCAACGCCTCCAGCAGGCGGCGGCCGATGCCCCGCCGCTGGACGTCCCGGCGGACCGCGATGGTCTGCACCCAGGCCTCGTCGGGCAGGGCCACGGTCAGCCCGGCGTAGCCGAGCACCGTGCCGTCGTCGTCCACGGCCACCCGGTAGAAGTGCCCGTTGGCCAGCTCGTTCCAGAACATCGCGGGGGACCACTGGTCGGCGCCGAAGGCGTCCGCCTCGATCGGCAGCACCTGCTCGATGTGCCACCACCGGAACCGGTCGAGGTGCAGGCCCGGCTCACTCCTCGCGCTCACGGCGCCACCTTTGTTCGCGACTGCGGGGCTCGCAAGCCCGGCTCACTCCTCGCGCTCACGGCGCCACCTTCGTTCGCGACTGCGGGGCTCGCAAGCCCGGCTCACTCCTCGCGCTCACGGGAGGACCGGCTTGTGGCCGGTGGCCGCGACGGCGTCCGGGCGGCGCAGGTAGAGCGGGGTGAGCGGCTCACCGGGGGCGCCCGCACGGACCCGCTCGGCGGCGAGCCGGGCCAGCGCCGTCGGGTCCGGGTACCGCGGCTCGGCACGGACCGGCAGACCGAGGACGTCCGCGTACCGGTGGGCGCCGTCACCGACCGCGACCGTGACGGCCAGTTCCCGGGCCCGCTCGGCGGCGACCGCCGGGGTGTCCACGTTCGGGCCGGCGATCCGCTGGCCGGCGCCGTCGTAGACGGCCCAGTAGATCTCGCGCCGGCGCGCGTCGCTCGCGGCCAGCACCGGCTCGCCGGCGGCCGCCGGGTGCCCGATCGCGTCCAGCGAGCAGACCCCGTAGGTGGGGACGTCGAGCACCTGGCCCATGGTGGCGGCGGTGACCAGGCCGACCCGCAGCCCGGTGAACGGCCCCGGGCCGAGCCCGGCCACGATCGCGGCCAGGTCGGCGGGGCGGGCGCCGGCGTCGGCCAGCACCGCGTCGACCTGCGGGGCGAGCAGTTCGCCGTGCGCCCGGGCGTCGACGGTGCACCGCTGGGCGCGGGCCCCCACGCCGTCTGCCGAGACCTCGACCAGGGCCGCGGTCACCGCGGGCGTCGAGGAGTCCACCACGAGTACGAGCACGGTAAGCCAGAGTAGCCGCCCTCCGGTCACCGCCGGTCACGGCCTGTCCCCACGAGACGCCCACCGGTGAGCTGCTCCCCCACCGCCCCCCGCCTGCGCCGCGCGGAGCCGAGCTCGCGCGCCCGACGAGCCGGCGGACCGAGCCGGCGGACCGAGCCGGCGGACCGAGCCGGCGGACCGAGCCGGCGGACCGAGCCGGCGGACCGAGCCGGCGGACCGAGCCGGCGGGCCGAGCCGGCGGGCCGAGCCGGCGGGCCGAGCCGGCGGGCCGAGCCGGCGGGCCGAGCCGGCGGGCCGAGCCGGCCGCGAAAGCGGCCGCTCGGCCCGCCGAGAGCGGGGCCGGCGGTGCGTCGGCGGGCGTTGCGGAGTGTGACGGGCGCCCAGCCGACACCGAGCTTCTTATCGATATGCCGCAGAGGCATAAAGATGACTGAGAGGCATATCGCGGAAAATTGCTCGTCCATCATCCAGGGATGCCTGACAGCAGACTGACCCGGCAGATCGCCGCCGCGCTGCGGGACGAGCGGGAGCGCCGGGAACTCACCCAGCGGCGCCTGGCCGACCTGGCCGGGCTGAGCCAGGGCACGGTCGCCCGGATCGAGCGGGGCGACCGGGTGCCGAGCCTGCCGGTGGTGGAACGACTCTTCGCCGCGCTCGGACAGCAGCTCCGGCTGGCGGTGGAGCCGCTGGACAGCCACCTCGACGCCGCGCTCGCCGGCCTGGCCGGACGGCCGCTGGCGGAGCGGCTCGACGAGCTGGGGTTGGACCGGACGCTCGACGCCCTGGGCGAGCTGCCGTACGTGCTGACCGGAGCGACGGCGGCGTTACTCCAGGGCGTCCCGCTACCCGTGGCGGCCGTCGAGGTAGCGGTGCGCTGGCGGGACGCGGCCCGCCTCACCGCCTTTCTCGAGCGGGAGTACGGGCTGCGCTGGAACGCCCGCTGGGAGGAGTGGGGCGGGTTGCGGCTCGAGCCGGAGGAACCGGGCGAGCACCGCTGGCAGACCCGCCAGGGCGAGCTGCGGGCCCGGATGTGCGACGAGCTGCCCGAGCCGGTGGAGGTGCGGCACGGCGAGCGCAGCTACCGGGTCGAGCCGCTGATCCAGGTGGAGCTGACCGACCGGCGCGCCGCCGACCTGCTCCGCCGCCACCGGCAGCGCCTCGGCGCCGCGCCGGCCGCGCGCGGCCCAGCCCGCTGAAACCCGGCGCCACGCGCGCTCGGCCCAGCCCGCTGAAACCCGGCGCCACGCGCGGTCGGCTCAGCCCGCTGAAACCCGGCGCCACGCGCTCGGCTCAGCCCGCTGAAATCCGACGCCGCGCCAGCCGTCCGGTCAGCCGGCTGAGCGCTCCCAGTCGATGGTGGGCAGCCCGGCGTCGGCGAGGGCCTTGTTCGCGGCGCTGAACGGGCGGCTGCCCAGGAAGCCGCGCGGGTTCATCGGGCTCGGGTGGCCCGCCTCCAGCACCACGTGCCGCGGGTTGGTGACCAGGGCGGCCTTCTTGCGGGCGTACCCGCCCCAGAGCAGGAAGACCACCCGCTGGTCGAGGCCGTCCAAGGCCCGGATGGTCGCGTCGGTGAACTCCTCCCACCCCTGGTTGGCGTGCGAGCCGGGGGTGGCCTCCCGAACCGTGAGCACCGAGTTGAGCAGCAGCACGCCCTGCGCGGCCCAGCCGTTCAGGTTGCCGCTGCGCGGCTTCGGCACACCCAGGTCCTCGGCCAGCTCCTTGAAGACGTTGCGCAGCGACGGCGGCACCGTCACCCCCTCCCGCACGCTGAAGCTCAGCCCGTGCGCCTGCCCCGCCTTGTGGTACGGGTCCTGCCCGAGGATCAGCACCCGGGTCTGCGCGGGGTCGCACAGCCGGTAGGCGGAGAACAGGTCCTCGACCGGCGGAAAGACGGTCCGGACGGCGTACTCCCGGGCGACGAACTGGGCGAGCGCCGCGGTGCGCGCCGGATCCAGGTGCGGGGTGAGCACCGCGCGCCAGGCGTCGGGCAGCAGCGCCAGCAGGTCGAGGGTGGGAGCGTCGTCGGGCATCGGCAGCCTTTCAGCGGTCGGATCGGTCCCCGGCACTGTAGGCAGCCGGTACGACAGCCGTCAGTCCAGGGTGGCCAGCCGGCGCGCCCAGTCGCCACCGACCGGTTCCAGGCTCACCACCCGGGTGTCGTCGTCCCGCCGGTCGATCCGGATCCGCAGGTGGGCGTCGACCAGCTGCTCCACCATGCCCTCGCCCCACTCCACCACGGTGACCGCCTCGTCGACCGAGGCGTCCAGGTCGAGGTCGTCGATCTCGGCGCGCGGGTCGGCGGACTCCCCCAACCGGTACGCGTCGGCGTGCACCAGGGTCACCCGGCCGCCCCGGGCCGGGTCGGGCCGGTGCACCCGGGCGATCACGAAGGTCGGCGAGGTGATGTCGCCGCGTACGCCCAGGCCGGCGCCGATGCCCTGGGTCAGCGCCGTCTTGCCGGCCCCGAGCGGGCCGCTGAGCAGCAGCAGGTCGCCCGGGCGCAGCAGCCCGGCCAGCCGGCGGCCGAAGTCGTGGGTGTCGTCGACCGTCTTCAGCTCCACCAGCACGCTCACAGCGCCTCCAGGAACCGTTGCAGCGCCGCGTTCACCTCGTCGGCGTGCTCCAGCATCACCACGTGCCCACTGTCGTGGATCTTGACGAACTCGGCGTGCGGCAGCCGCCGGACGATCTCCTCGGAGTGGGTCACCGGCGTGATCATGTCCTTGTCCCCCACGATCACCAGCACCGGCGTACCGGCCAGCGCGGCCAGCGCCGGGAACCGGGAGTGGGTGGCCAGGGTCCGCAGATACCGGGTGACCGTGTCGGCGGAGGTACGCGAGTTCATCGTCTCGACGTACGAGACCAGGGCGGCGCTCGGCTTCGGGGTGCCGAAGCCGTACTTGCGGGTGAGCAGCCAGGCGACGTTGGTGGTGGACTGCCGCGCCTTGTCGATCACCGTGCCGCCGTACCGGGTGGCGTTGCTCATCATGTAGAGCACCGGCGCGCCGACCCGGCCGAGCAGCGCCGGGGCGACCAGCTTGGTCTCGGCGAGCAGGCCGCCCGAGGTGGCCATCAGCACGGTGCCGACCACCCGGTCGCCGAACAGCTCCGGGTACAGCTCGGCCAACGCCATGATCGTCATCCCGCCCATGGAGTGGCCGACGAGCACCAGCGGACCCTCCGGAACCACCTCGTCGATCACCCGACGCAGCGTCCCGCCCAGCGTGGCCAGGTCGTAGTCACCGGTCTCCAACCGCCCCGACCGGCCGTGCCCGGGCTGGTCGTACGCGACGACCCGGTAGTCACCCCGGGCGGCGAGCATCTTGCGCTGGAAGTGGAACGTCCCCATGTCCAGGCAGAAGCCGTGCACCAGCACCACCGTCGGGTGCCCGGCGACCGGCCGGGTCGGCTCGACCACCTCCACCTGGATGTCGGTGCCGTCCGGCATCTCCACCAGGAACGCCCGGTCGTACGGCTGCTGGTCGAAGACCTCGCCGGCGTACCGGTCGGTGGGGTCGTTCTTGAACCGGCGGACCAGGACCCGCTCGCTCACCACGCCGGCGGCGAGCCCCGCGGCGGCGACGCCGACGGCGGCGCCGACCACCCCGGCGACCCGGCCGGCGGCGGTCCGCGGCCGGGGCACCCGGAACCGCGGACTCACGGTGCGTCCATTGTTCGCGACTGCGGGGCTCGCAACCCCGGCTCACTCCTCGCGCTCACGGGGCATCCTTCGGTTCGCGACTGCGGGGCTCGCAACCCCGGCTCACTCCTCGCACTCACGGCGCCACCCTGGTTCGCGACTGCGGGGCTCGCAACCCCGGCTCACTCCTCGCGCTCACGGCGCCACCCTGGTTCGCGACTGCGGGGCTCGCAACCCCGGCTCACTCCTCGCGCTCACGGCCGTTCGCCGTCGTAGACCCGGGGCACCCGCACACCGCCGAAGCGGGTGACGATCTCGTAGTTGATGGTGCCGACCGCCTCGGCCCAGTCGTCGGCGGTGGGCTCGCCGTCGGCACCGCTGCCGAAGAGGGTCGCCACGTCACCGGCGGCCACCTCGTCGTCGCCGCAGTCGATCACGAACTGGTCCATGCAGACCCGGCCGGAGATCGTCCGCCGCTTGCCGGCGAGCTGGACCGGGCCGGTGTTCGAGGCGTGCCGGGGCACCCCGTCGGCGTAGCCGAGCGGGACCACGGCCAGGTTGCTCTCGGCCTCGGTGAGGTAGGTGTGGCCGTAGGAGACGCCGGTGCCGGGCGGGACCCGCTTGGTGAGCATCACCCGGGCCCGGGCGGTCATCGCCGGGCGCAGCCCGAACTGCTCGCCGGCGACCGGCGACAGGCCGTAGACGGCCAGACCGGGCCGGACCAGGTCGAAGTGGGTGTCCCGGCGGGTCAGGGTGGCGGCCGAGTTGGCCAGGTGCCGGTAGCGGGGGCGCAGGCCGGCCCGTTCCACCATCTCCAGCCCCTCGTGGAAGACGGCCAGCTGGCGGTCCGTGGTGGGGTGGCCGGGCGAGTCGGCGTACACGAAGTGGCTCCACACCCCGACCACCTCGACCAGGCCGTCGGCCTGGGCCTTCGCGGCGGCCTCCAGCAGCGCCGGCCAGTCGGCGACGGTGGCGCCGCCACGCGCCAGCCCGGTGTCGATCTTCAGGTGGATCCGCGCCGGGCGGTCCGCCCGCCGGCCCGCCTCGATCATCTCGTCGAGCTGGGCGAGGCTGGCGCAGCCCAGGTCCACGCCGACCGCGACGCCGTCGTGCAGCGGCAGGCCCGGGTCGAGCAGCCAGGCCAGCACCGGCGCGCTGACGCCCTGCTGGCGCAGGGTGAGCGCCTCGTCGAGGGTGCAGACCCCGAGCCAGTCGGCGCCCGCGTCGAGGGCCGCCCGGGCGGCCGGGAGCATGCCGTGGCCGTAGCCGTCGCCCTTCACCACCGCCATCAGCTCGGCGCTCGTTCCCGACTTGAGCCGGGCCACGTTCTCCCGGATCGCGTCCAGGTCGACGCGCACCTCCGACTGCCACATGCCCCCAGCCTACTTCCGCCGGTGATCTCGGTGGCCCTGAGCCGCGCGGCCGGGTCGGCGCGGGTGGCGCGGCCGGGCCGGCGCGGGTGGCGCGGTCAGCCCAGGCCGGCGATCACCGGGCGGAGGGCGGTCGCCACGTCGGGCGCGGTCACCGGACCGCCGCGGGCCGCCTCCCGGCCGGCCAGCCCGTGCAGGTACGCCGCCGCGGCCGCCGCCCGCTCGGGCGCCAGCCCGGCGGCGAGCAGCGAGCCGAGCAACCCGGCCAGCACGTCCCCGGTGCCCCCGGTGGCCAGCGCCGGGGTGCCGGTCGGGTTGACGTACGCCCGGCCGTCCGGGGTGGCGACGATCGTGCGGTCCCCCTTGAGCAGCACCACGGCGTTCATCCAGGCGGCCAGCCGCTGCGCCGCCGCCACCCGGTCCGCCCCCGGGGTCTCGCCGCAGAGCCGGGCGTACTCCCGGTCGTGCGGGGTCACCACGATCGGGGCGTCCCGGTCCCGCAGCCGGTCGGCCATCTTGCCGTCGACCAGCAGGGTGAGCGCGTCCGCGTCGAGCACCACCGGCACCGGCGCGGCGAGCACCGCGCGCAGCTCGGCCACGGACTCCTCGCCGGTGCCCAGCCCGGAGCCGCAGACCCAGGCCTGCACCCGGCCCGCGTCGGCGACCCGCCCGGTGGCGATCACCGACGGATGCTGGTGCAGCACCTCCGCCCGGGCGCCGCCCGCGTACCGGACCATGCCGGTGGGACCGGCCAGCGCGCCGCCCACGGAGAGCACGGCCGCGCCCGGATAGGTGGCCGAGCCGGTCGCCACCCCGACCACGCCCCGGCTGTACTTCTCCGACGACGGGCCGAGCCGGGGCCACCAGTCGATGACGTCCGACCGTTCGACGACGCGCAGCGCCGGCGCCGCCCGCAGCCACGGGCCCAGGCCGATGTCGACCAGCTCGACATGGCCGGCGAGCGTGGCGGCCGGGCCGACCACCAGGGCCGGCTTCAGCGCGCCGAAGGCCACCGTCACGTCGGCGTGCACCGCGCAGGGCCGGCCGGAGTCGGTCAGCGGCACGTGGCCGGTGTCCACCACCACGCCGCTGGGCACGTCGACCGCGACCACCGTGGCCCGCGCGCCGTCCCGTCCGATCCGCCCGGCCAGGCTCGCGGCGAGCTGGTCGGCGGTCTCCCGCAGCCCGCCGGTGCCGCCGATCCCCACGATGCCGTCGAGCACCAGGTCCACCACGGCCGGCGGCCGGTCGACCACCCGCCCACCGGCGGCCCGGAACGCGGCCAGCCCTTCGGCGTGTGCCCGGCCCGGGGTGAGCAGCAGGGCGGCGACCGCCGCGCCCCGCCGGGCCAGCCGCGCGCCCGCGTAGAGCGCGTCGCCGCCGTTGTCCCCGGAGCCGACCAGCAGCAGCACCCGGGCGCCGTAGACCCCGCTCGCGGCACCGCGACCCGGCCGGTGCGGGGCGAAGCGGTCGGCGAGCAGCAGCGCGCACCGGCGGGCCAGCCCGGCCGCGGCCCGCTGCATCAGCGTCCCGGGCGGGACGGTGGCCATCAGGCCGGCCTCCGCCGCACGTACGTCCGCGACCCGCCACACCGGTCCCATGCCATCCCGTCCCGTCCGTATCCCTCCGGTCGGGCCGGCCGGCCCGACCGGTCGACTCAGCGTTCCGCGACCACCATCGCCGAGGCGATCCCGCCGTCGTGCGACAGCGACAGATGCCAGTGGTTGATCCCCCGCTCGGCCGCTGCGGCCGCCACCGTGCCGGCGACGGTCAGCCAGGGCCGGCCGGCCGGGTCCGCCACCACCTCGCAGTCGTGCCAGTTCAGCCCGGCCGGCGCCCCGAGCGCCTTGGCCACCGCCTCCTTGGCCGCGAAGCGGGCGGCCATCGACTCCGCCGAGCGCGGGTGACCGGTGCGGGTGTAGCGCTCCGTCTCGGTGAACAGGCGGTCGGCGAGCAGCGGCGTGCGCGCCAGGGACCGGGCGAACCGGTCCACCAGCACCACGTCGATGCCGACAGCCACGATCACGAGGCTCACCCTACCGGCGGCGGGGGCCGCACATTAGCCGCCGGGCACGCCGGGGGCAACGCCCTGTGGAGAACCGCCGGTACGGCCGCCGGCCGCCGTCCACAGGGCCGGCCGGGGTGCTCCCGCGCCACGTAGCGTCCCCGGTGTCCGTTCCGCTCCCGCCGGCCGCCGCGCCGGCGGCCCGTCGCCCCCGGGGAGGGCTTCGATGTCCGAGGAGCCGTTGACCGTCGAGCCGGAACTGCTCCGCGCGGTGGCCCGGGAGCTGGGCGACGACGCGTACCGGCTGGCGCACGGGCTGGCCGCCGCGCCGGGTCTGCTCGTCCCGGCGGACGGGTGGCGGGCCGGGGCGGCGCTGGCCGATCTGGAGGCGGCGGTGCACCGCTGGTGCGGGTCGCTGGCCGCCCGGCTGGCGCGCACCGCCGACGCGGTCCGCGCCGCCGCCGAGGGCTACGAGGCGGTCGACGAGCGGGTCGCCGCCCGGCTGACCGGGATCCCCCGGTGACCGGCCCGGCCACCCCGGTCGGGTACGCCCAGCTCTGGCGGGCCGACCCGGCCGGCTGGTCGGCCGCCGGGGCGGCCTGGCGGGCGCTCACCGATCCGCTCCGGCACCGGGCCGACGCGCTCGACGCCCGGGCCGCCGCGCTGCGTCCCGGCTGGTCCGGCGGGGCGGCCACCGGCGCGCAGGGGCGGCTCGGCGGGCTCCGGACCGACCTGGCCGACGTGCTGCCCGCGCTGCTGGAGGCCGACCAGACGCTGGCCGAGCTGGCCGCCCGGCTGCGGGTGGCGAAGGCCCGGCTCGCCGCCGCCGTGGTGCACGCCGAGGCGGGCGGCCTGTCGATCGACCGGACGGGCGCGGTCCGCCCCGGTCCGGGCCGCCCCCGGGCGCAGGCCGGTCCCGCGGTGGTCCAGGTCGCCGCCGAGGTACGCGGCGCGCTGGCGCTGGCCGGCGCGGCGGACCGGGAGGCCGCCGGCCGGCTGACCGGGTTGGCGACGGCCGCGGTCACCGGCTGGGTGAGCGTCCCGCCCGCCTGGCGGCCGCCGCCAGGGGCCACCCCCGCCGAGGTGAGCCGCTGGTGGTCCGGGCTCACCCCGGCCGAGCGACGGTGGCTGGTCCGGCACGAGCCGGCCCGGGTGGGCGGTCTCGACGGGGTGCCGGTGGCGGCCCGGGATCAGGCCAACCGGCTGCTGCTGGCCGAGCGGCGAGCGGAGCTGACGGCCCGGCGCCGCCGGCTGCTGCGGCCGGTGCCGCCGGGGCCGGCCGAGCTGGCCCGGCTGGCCGCGCTCACCCGGGTCGAGGCGGCCCTGCGCGGCCTCGACGGGCTCGCCGAGCGGCTGGCCGCGCCGGGGGACCCGCGCGCCTACCTGCTCGGGCTCGACCCGGCGGCGGACGGGCGGGCGGTGGTGGCGCTGGGCAACCCGGACCGGGCGGGCGCCGTGCTGACGTACGTGCCGGGGATGACCGCGGACCTCGCCGATGCCCCGGGTGAGCTGGGCCGGGCCGCCCGGGTGCTGGACCGGTGCGCCGCGCTCGCCCCGACCGAGGAGGCCGCGGCCGTGCTCTGGCTGGACTACGACGCCCCGGACTTCCTGACCGAGGCGTCCGGTGCCCGGCAGGCCGAGGAGGCCGGCCCCGCCCTGCACCGGTTCCAGGAAGGGCTGCGCGCCTCGCACGACGCCCCGCCGGCCCGGCAGACCGTGCTCGGGCACAGCTACGGCTCGCTGGTGGTCGGCGCCGCCGCCCGCGACCACGGGCTCAGCGCCGACGCGCTGGTCTTCGTCGGCTCCCCCGGCGTCGGGGTCGACCACGCCGCCGAGCTGCGGATGCCGCCCGGTCAGGTGTGGGCCGCCACCGCGCCGGACGACGTGATCCGGCTGACCCGGCCGCCGGAGGAACTGGCCCGCCGGGCCGTGCTGGCCGGTACGCCGCTCGGCCCGGTGCTGGCCGTGCTGCCCGGCGAGCACGAGCTCTGGTTCGGCCGGGACCCGAGCGACCCGGATTTCGGCGGCCGGAGTTTTCCCAGCGGCCGGCACGGCCACACCGGCTACTGGGACCCGGGCAACCCGGCACTGGACGGGATGGCCCGGATCGTGCTCGGCCGATGACCGCGCCCCGCGCACCCGGCCCGGACGGGCGGCCCGCGCCGGACCCGCACGCGCCCCGCACACCCGGCCCCGGCGGGCGGCCCGCGCCGGATGCGCGCGGGCCCCGTCACCGGCGTACGGCGGCGGGGCCCGGGCGGGGTCGACTACTCGACGGTGACCGACTTGGCCAGGTTGCGCGGCTGGTCGACGTCGTGACCGCGGGCGGCGGCGATCTCGGCGGCGAGCACCTGCAACGGCACCGTGGTCACCAGGGGCGCCAGCAGCGTCGGCGTGCGCGGCACGTAGATCAGGTGGTCGGCGTAGCGGACCACCGCCTCGTCCCCCTCCTCCGCGATCACGATGGTGCGGGCGCCCCGCGCGCGCACCTCCTGGATGTTGGAGACGACCTTGTCGTGCAGCATGCCCCGGCCGACCGGCGAGGGCACGATGCAGATGACCGGGGTGCCCTTGTCGATCAGGGCGATCGGGCCGTGCTTCAGCTCGCCGGCGGCGAAGCCTTCGGCGTGCATGTACGCCAGTTCCTTGAGCTTGAGCGCGCCCTCCAGGGCCACCGGGTAGCCGACGTGCCGGCCGATGAACAGCACGGTCGGCTCGGACTTCAGCTCCCGAGCCAGCTCCCGGACCGGCTCGATCCGGTCCAGCAGCTCGCGCAGCTTGCCCGGCATCTCCTGGAGCTGGGCCACCACCGCGCCCACCTCGTCGGCGAACTTGATCCCGCGCACCTGGGCCAGGTGCAGGCCGATCAGGTAGCAGGCGACGAGCTGGGTGAGGAACGCCTTGGTGGAGGCGACCGCGATCTCCGGGCCGCCGTGGGTGTAGAGGACGGCGTCGGACTCGCGCGGGATGGTGGAGCCGTTGGTGTTGCAGATGGCCAGCACCCGGGCCTTCTGCTCCTTGGCGTGGCGCAGCGCCATCAGGGTGTCCATGGTCTCGCCGGACTGCGAGATCACCACGATCAGGGTGGACCGGTCCAGCACCGGGTCGCGGTAGCGGAACTCGCTGGCCAGCTCGACCTCGCAGGGGATCCGGGTCCAGTGTTCGATGGCGTACTTGGCGACCAGGCCGGAGTGGTAGGCGGTGCCGCAGGCGACGATGAAGATCTTGTCGACGTCGCGCAGGTCCTGCTCGCTGAGGCGGACCTCGTCGAGGGCGATCTCGCCGGTCTCGGTGAGCCGGCCGAGCAGCGTGTCGGCGATGGCCTGCGGCTGCTCCTCGATCTCCTTGAGCATGAACCAGTCGTAGCCGCCCTTCTCGGCGGCCGAGGAGTCCCAGTCGATGTGGAAGTCCTTGCCGGTGGCGGGCTGCCCGGCGAAGTCGGTGATCTCGATGTCGTCCGGGGTGATCAGGACGATCTGGTCCTGACCCAGCTCGACCGCGTCGCGGGTGTGCTCGATGAACGCCGCCACGTCGCTGGCGAGGTAGTTCTCCCCAACACCGCGGCCGACGACCAGGGGCGAGTTGCGCCGGGCGCCGACCACCGCGCCGGGGATGCCGGCGTCGGCGGCGAGCAGCGTGAAGGCGCCCTCCAGCCGCTGGCAGACCACCCGCATGGCGGAGGCGAGCAGCTGCGGGCTGTCCACCTCGCCGGCCGAGCGCAGGTCGGCCAGCGCCCGGGCGAGCAGGTGGGCGGCGCACTCGGTGTCGGTGTCGCTGGCGAACTCGACGCCGTCGGCCTCCAGCTCGGCGCGGAGCTTGGCGAAGTTCTCGATGATGCCGTTGTGGATCACCGCGACCCGGCCGTCGGGCGACAGGTGCGGGTGGGCGTTGCGGTCGGTCGGGCCGCCGTGGGTGGCCCACCGGGTGTGGCCGATGCCGGTGGTGCCGTCGCCGATGCCGATCGGGCTGGCGGCGCAGTCCTCGGGGTTGTCGGCCGCCCGCTCGGAGAGGACCTTCTCCAGGTTGGCCAGCTTGCCGGCCTTCTTCTCGATCAGCAGCTCGTCCTCGCAGACGACGGCCACGCCGGCCGAGTCGTAACCGCGGTATTCCAGCCGCCGCAATCCGTCCAGCACGATGCCGAGCGCCGGGCGCGCGCCGGCGTAACCCACGATTCCACACATGGTCCGCAGCCTAACCCAGTTTCGCTCATCGCGCGTGCTCGGAAGCCCGGTAAACGATCACAGAATTTGAGCGAACTGGTGAGCGGAGGGCGAGGATCGGACAAACCACTCGAACGCCCCGGCCGGCCGGCCGCATGGCGACGGATCGACGGCCGGCGGCCCGGCGGAGCCCTCGGGGGGACGCCTCGCGCGGGTACCCGCGAATGGCGGCCCGGCCCTACATTGAAGGCCCTGGTCGGGCCGACCGGCCCCGACCCGCCCGTCCCGCGTTCGTCCGCGCCGTCCCCCTGCGAGCTGAGCCCGATGTCCGAGACGACCCCGACCCCCGAGCCGGGCCAGCACAGCGGCCCGAGCGATCCCACCGCCTCGCCGGCCGCCCCGGAACCCACGACCTGGACGCCGCCGGACCCGCTCAGCGCCCCGCGGCCCTGGGCCCCGCCGGCCCCCTGGACCCCGACCCCCTGGACCCCGAGCCCGTGGCAGGCGCCGGGGTCGGCCCCGGACGCCGCCGGAGCGACCCCGCAGCCCGGAGCCGAGCCGCCGGCCAGGCCGGGACCGCCGCCCGACGCGCCGGCGGCACCCTCCGGCTGGACACCGGCACCGGGGCCGGGCGGCTGGCCCGCAGAGCCCGGCCCGGGCGGCTGGCCCGCAGAGCCAAGGCCGGGCGGCTGGCCCGCAGAGCCGGGACCCTCCGGTCGGCCGGCGGCACCGGGATCGACCGCTTGGCCGGCGGAACCGGGGCCGGGCGGCTGGCCCGCGCCGGGGGCGGGCGGTCCGGGTGCCCCGGCGGGCCCGCCGCCGCCCGGCGGCGGCCCGCCCGCGCCGATCTGGTCCGGCGGCGCGCCCGGTTCGGGCTGGCCCCCGGCCGGCTACCCGCCGCCGTACGCGTACCCCACGCCGGCCCGGGGCCGCTCCGCCGGCGGAAGGGTGGTGGCCGTCGTGGTGACCGTGGTCGTCGCCGTGGTGCTCGCCTTCTGCGGCTGCATCGGGCTGGGCGTGCTCGGCAGCTTCCTGAACGACCCGGGCGCCTCCGGCGAGCCGTACCACCCGACGTTCGACGGACCCGACGCCGACCCGACCGACGAGCCGGCCGGGGACGCGGCACCGGCCCCCGCCACCACCCCCTCCGGCGGGCCCGGCCGGTTCACCGTGCTGTACGAGGTCACCGGCACGGGCGCGGCGAACGTCCAGTTCTACGACGCCAACGGCGTCTTCCGCCACGTCAACCGGGTAGCGCCGCCCTGGCGGCTGGCGCTCACCGCCAACGACCGGAAGCACCTGCAGATCGTCGCCCTGGCCGCCGACCAGCGCAACGACGGGGTGACCTGCCGGATCACCATCAACGGCACGGTCGTCTCCCGGGACTCGAGCGCGACCGGAGGCATGGCGAGCTGCTTCGGCTCGTGACGACCCGGCGGTCGTGCGGCGTCCGCGCCGGCCCGTAGGCTGGCCGGCGTGACCACGACCGATCCGCTGGTGGCCCGGATGCGGCCGTTCGGCACCACCATCTTCGCCGAGATGTCCGCGCTGGCCGTCCGCACCGGCGCGGTCAACCTCGGGCAGGGTTTCCCCGACACCGACGGCCCGCCGGAGATGCTCGCCGCCGCCGCCCAGGCGCTGCGCTCCGGCCACAACCAGTACCCGCCCGGTCCGGGCATCCCGGCCCTGCGCGCGGCCGTCGCGGCTCACCAGCGGCGGTTCTGGGGACTGGCGTACGACCCGGACGGCGAGATCGTGGTGACGGCGGGCGCCACCGAGGCGATCGCCGCGGCCATCCTCGCCCTCTGCGAACCCGGCGACGAGGTGGTCTGCTTCGAGCCCTACTACGACTCGTACGCGGCCTCGATCGCCCTGGCCGGCGCGGTCCGCCGGCCGGTCACGCTGCGCCCCGGCGCCGACGGCCGGTACGCCTTCGACCCGGCCGAGCTGCGCGCGGCGTTCGGGCCGCGGACCCGGCTGGTGCTGCTCAACTCGCCGCACAACCCGACCGGCAAGGTCTTCACCCCCGACGAGCTGGCGCTGGTCGCCGAGCTGTGCCAGGAGCACGACGCGTACGCGGTCACCGACGAGGTCTATGAGCACCTGGTCTTCTCCGACGCCGCCGCGCCGCACGTACCGCTGGCCACCCTCCCCGGGATGCGGGAGCGGACCCTGCGCATCTCCTCGGCCGGCAAGACGTTCTCCTGCACCGGCTGGAAGGTCGGCTGGGTGAGTGGCCCCCGGCCGCTGGTCTCCGCGGTGCTGCGGGTGAAGCAGTTCCTCACCTTCGTCAACGCCGGGCCGCTGCAACCGGCCGTCGCGGTGGCGCTCGCCCTGCCGGACGCCTACTTCACCGACTTCCGGGACAGCCTGCAACGCCGCCGCGACCGGCTCGTCGCCGGCCTGGCGGACGCCGGGTTCGACGTGTTCACCCCGGAGGGCAGCTACTTCGTCACCGCCGACGTGACCCGGCTGGGCGGGCGGGACGGGGTGGAGTTCTGCCGGTCGCTGCCGGAGCGGTGCGGGGTGGTGGCCGTACCGACCCAGGTCTTCTACGACGACGCGGAGGCGGGACGGCGGCTGGTCCGGTTCGCCTTCTGCAAGCGTCCCGAGGTGCTCACCGAGGCCGTCGCCCGGCTGCGCGAGCTGAAGGAGGGCCGATGACCGACGGGTACGCCGACCGGCTGCGCCGGATCAGCGCGCAGCGCGGCTGCGACACGGTGCTCTCCGGCACCCGGCCGGCCTCGGTGCCGGAGCAGTTGGCGGCGCTCGGCGCCATCGCCGGCGACGCCGCGCTGCCGGACAGCTACGGCGAGGGCGGGGCGGTCGAGGAGCTGGAGGGCCGGGTCGCCGAGCTGCTCGACGTCGAGGCGGCCGTCTTCTTCCCCACCGGGACGATGGCCCAGCAGGTGGCGATGCGCCTCGGTGCCGAGCTGACCGGCCGGGACAGCGTCGGCCTGCACCCGCTCAGCCATCCGCTGGTGCACGAGCGGGACGCGTACGCGGTGCTCGGCGGCCTGCGGGCGGTGCGGACCACGGCGGCGCCCCGCAACCCGACGGCCGAGGAGGTCGCCGCGCTCGACGAGCCGATCGGCACGCTGCTGCTGGAGCTTCCGCTGCGCGACGCCGGGTTCGTGCTGCCGACCTGGGACGAGCTGGTGGCGGTGGTCGGCGCGGCCCGCCGGTGCGGCGCCCGGGTGCACCTGGACGGGGCCCGGCTCTGGGAGTCCACCGTCCACCTCGGACACTCGACGGCCGAGGTCGCGGCCCTGGCCGACAGCACGTACGTCTCGTTCTACAAGTCCCTGGGCGGCCACTCGGGCGCGGCCCTGGCCGGCGACGCCGAGCTGGCCCGGTACGCCCGTGCCTGGCGGCACCGGCACGGCGGGAACCTGTTCCAGCAGTGGCCGGCCGCGCTGGCCGCGCTCGCCGGGCTGGCGCGCGAACTGCCCCGGCTGCCCGGGTACGTGGCTCACGCGAAGGTGGTCGCCGCCGCGCTGGCCGCGCTGCCCGGCGCGCGGGTCCATCCGGCTCCCCCGCACACCCATCAGTTCCGGCTCTGGCTGCCGCATCCGGCGGAGGCGCTCAACGCGGCCAACCTCGCACTCGCCGAGGAGGAGCGGGCGTGGTTCGTCGCCGGCTGGCGGGACACCGAGGTGCCCGGCCTGGCGCTGGCCGAGGTGACCGTCGCCGGTCCGGCGCTGGAACTGGGCCCCGACCAGATCCTCGACCTGGCCGACCGGTTCCTCCGCCGGCTCCCGCCCGCCTGACGCCCCCCACGCCGGCCCGGCCGCGGGGGCCCGCCGGCCCGCCGGACCGCCCCGCGGACCGGTGGGCCACGTTCGCGGTCAGCCGGCGGCCTGGGCGGGACCGCTCGCCGGCCTCGGCGCGCTGTGCGTGGACGGGCTGCCGGTGAGCGTGGCGAGCAGCGCGCCGCCGTCGGCCAGCAGCACCGCCTCGGCGTCGTCGACGAAGGCGAGGTCCGCCTCGACGTGCCGGCTCGCCGCCGCGAGCAGCAGCCCGACCACCGGATCGTCGGTCCGGCGGCGCAGGCCGTCGAGGTTGCGCAGCTCGCGCATCAGGTGGCCGCGCTGATTGGTGAGGACGGTGCGCACCGTCGCCGCCTCGCCGGACCGGGCGGCGGCGGTGATCTTCAGGAAGAAGTCGTCCCGGAAGCCGCCGCTGCGCGGGCTCGGTTCGGCCAGCCAGCGGTCCAGTTCGGCCCGGCCGGCCTCGGTGATCTCGTAGACCACCCGGTCCGGCTTCACCGGCTGGGCGTGCCGCTCGGCCACCACGAGGTCGTCCCGGGAGAGCCGGTCGAGGATCTGGTAGAGGTGCCCGATGTTGAGTGGGCCCCACTGCGGGCCGACCGCCGCCTCGAAGGCGCCCTTCAGCTCGTAGCCGTAGCTGGGACCGCGGGCGAGCAGGGCCAGGACCGCGTGCTGGATCGCCACCGTCTCCTCCGATCCGGTTCCGGACAGGCACCCCGAGGGGCCTTGCATTGTCACAATGTATCGCGCACAGTGTGAGTCAGCACACGGGGAGGCGCGAATGTTCCATGTCATCTGGGGGCAGCTTCGTGGCCGTGCGGGGCGGTCGGTGGCGCTGCTGGCCGGGGTCCTGGTGGCAACCACCGGCTTCACCGTCCTGACCGGCGCCACCACGACCTCCCGGCTGGAGGTCACCGGCACCGTGGAACGGAACACCGGGGCCGCGTACCAGATTCTGGTCCGTCCCAAGGGGACGCGCACCCCGCTGGAGGTCGAGCGGCGGCTGGTCCGCCCCAACTATCTCTCCGGCCTCTTCGGCGGCATCACCACCGCTCAGTACGAGCAGGTCAGGGCGGTGGGCGGGGTCGACGTGGCCGCGCCCATCGCGATGCTGGGCCACTCCACCGCGCCGGTGCCCATGTCGTTCGACGTCACCGACGCGGTGGACCGCGGCCTGGACCGGCAGGTGATCCGGGTCGACCCCACCTTCGTCGCCGAACGCGGCCTCTCCACCGCGCCGGCCAAGCCGCGCTACGTGTACGTGACGAAGCACCGCCTCATCTACCCCCGCTTGGAAGGCGACCTCTCGGCGCAGACGGTGCCGTACACCGACGGCCGGTCGTACCCGTGGGACGACCTGTGCGGGCCCGTTCCGCGGGAGGTGTTCCCGGGCGGGGTGAGCCGTCCGATCTGCGATCCGATGTTCGGCGGGCTGCAGGCCAGTCCCGCCACGCTCTCCGAACGGCAGGTGTGGAGCCTGGACTCGGTACGGCTGCTGCCGGACGGCCGGTTCGAGGCGGCCAACGGGCTGCTCGCGCCGGGCAACGCCCCGACCACCACCGACCGCCTGGTGCTCAGCTATCAGCTGACCGTGCCGTTGCTGGTCGCCGCCGTCGACCCCGGCGCCGAGAACCGGCTCGTGGGACTGGACTCCGCGGTGGTCAGCGGCCGGCCGGTGCGCGCCGACGACCCGGTGGCCGAAAGCCGGGGCGGCACGTTGGTCACCCAGACCGCACCGGCGCTCGTCACCAACCGTCCCTTCTTCGACAGCACGGTGCGGGTCCGGTTCACCCGACTGCCCACGGCCCGGCCGGCCACCGTGCCGGCCATCGACCTCGAGCAGACCCTGAACCGCGCCACCGGCATCCCGGCCGGCACCGGTGCGGTCGACGCCGGCGCCGCCTACCAGGCCCACCTGGCGAAGGGCGTCGCCGGGGACGCCTGCTGCCGCGGCCAGCTCCAGCGGGTCATCCAGGCCGGCCCGGTGACCTATCGCGAGCTGCCGGACGGCACCCTGCGCGCCGACGCGGTGCCGCCCGCGGACCGCGACGTCTACGGCACCCAGTTCACCTACAACTTCCTGCCCCGGCCCTGGCTGGCCGAGGACACCGGCTTCCGGCCGATCCGGGCCCTCGCTGGCAAGGAGGGCGGCGCGGCCACGCGGTACCGCCAGTGGCAGGCCGTCGGGGTGTTCGACCCGGAGAAGCTGGCCGGCTTCAGCGACCTGGGCGCGGTCCCGCTGGAGGCGTACGAGGCGCCGCGCGCCGAGGGCGCGGACGAACGCAGCCGCACCACGCTCGGCGGCCAGCCCCTGGAACCGAGCGGCAATCCGGCCGGCTACCTCTCGGTGCCGCCGCTGGTGCTGCTCAACCTCGCCAACGTTCCGAAGATGCTGGCGGACAGCAACAGCCCGCAGCGCGCCGCGCCGATCAGCGCGATCCGGGTGCGGGTCGCCGGCGTGGCGGGATACAGCAGGCAGGCCGCGGAACGGGTCCGGCTGATCGCCGAGCAGATCAACCGGTCGACCGGCCTGGACGTCGACATCACGCTGGGCTCGTCCGCCGCCCCGCAGACCGTGGAGCTGCCGGCCGGCGCGTTCGGCCGCCCCGACCTGCGGTTGACCGAGAACTGGTCGGCGCTGGGTGTCGCCTCGACCATCGTCCAGGCGGTGGACCGCAAGAGCGCCGTGCTGTTCCTGCTGGTGCTGGTGGTCTGTGTGCTCTTCCTTGGCAACGCCGTCTCCGCCGCCGTCCGGGACCGCCGCTCCGAACTGGCGGTGCTGGCCTGCCTCGGGTGGCCGGCCCGCCGGATCGGGGCCCTCATCCTCGGCGAGGTCGCCCTGCTCGGCCTCGCCGCCGGGCTGCTGTCGCTCGGGCTCGCCGTTCCGCTCGGCGCCGCCCTCGGCATCGGCGTCGACTGGCGGCGGGCGTCGCTCGCCGTACCGGTGGCGCTGCTGCTGGCGCTGGCCGCCGGCCTGGCGCCCGCGCTGCGGGCGGCCCGCGCCCATCCGGCCGCCGCGCTGCGCCCACCGGTGGCGACCGCCCGGTGGGTACGCCGGCCGCGCACCCTGCCCGGCCTGGCCCTGGTGAACCTGGTCCGCACTCCCGGGCGGACCCTGCTCGGCGCGGGTGCGCTGGCCATCGGGGTGGCCGCGCTGACGCTGGTGGCCGCCGCCGCGTACGCCTTCCGCGGCGCCATCGTCGGCAGCCTGCTCGGCGACACCGTGTCGCTCGGTGTGCGCGGCGCCGACACCCTGGCGGCCGTGGCCACGGTCCTGCTCGGGGCGGCGGCGGTCGCCGACGTCCTCTACCTGAACATCCGGGACCGCGCCGCCGAGCTGGCCACGTTGCGCGCCACCGGCTGGACCGACGCCGCACTGGGCCGCCTGATCGGCTACGAGGGCTTCGCACTCGGGGCGCTCGGCGCGCTCGCCGGCGCCGGCCTCGGGCTCGGCGGCGCGGCCTGGCTGGTCGGTGAGCTGCCGGCGGCGCTGGTGACGGTGGCCGCCGTCGTGGCGCTGGCCGGCGTGCTGGCCAGCTGCCTGGCGGCGCTCGTCCCGGCCGCGCTGCTGCGCCGCCTTCCCACCGCACGACTGCTGGCAGAGGAGTGACCATGGATGCGACGACGGGCAGTACGGTGCGCACCGCCGGGCTGGTCCGGCAGTTCCGCAGCGGCACCGAGCGGCTCACCGCCGTCGACGACGTGTCGCTGGAGATCGCGCCGGGATCGGTGGTGGCGCTGACCGGGCCGAGCGGCTCGGGCAAGTCCACGCTGCTGCACCTGATCGGTGCGATCGAGCAGGCGGACCGGGGCACCGTGACGGTGGACGACGTGGAGGTCACCGGTCTGCGCCGGGCCGCGCTGGCCCGCTACCGGCAGCGGGTCGGTTTCGTCTTCCAGCGCTACCACCTGCTGCCGGCGCTGACCGTGCTGGACAACGTGATCGCGCCGGTGCTGCCCCGGCGGGGCCGCGCCGACCACGCGGTCCGCGCCCGGGAACTGCTGGACGCGGTCGGGCTCGCCGGCCGGGAACGCGCGCTGCCCGCCCAGCTCTCCGGCGGCCAGCAGCAGCGGGTGGCGATCGCCCGGGCGCTGATGGGCGCGCCCCGGCTCCTGCTGGCCGACGAGCCGACCGGCAACCTCGACTCGACGACCGGCACCCAGATCCTCGACCTGCTGCTCGATCTGCGCGACCGGCACGGCATGACGGTCCTGCTGGCGACCCACGAACGCGCCATCGCCGCCCGGTGCGACCGTCTGATCCGTCTCGCCGACGGCCGGGTCGTGGAGGACATCGACCTCACCGACGGGGAGGACCCGGCCGACACCCTCGACCGCGCCTCCCGCCTGCGGCTCTAGCCGAGCGCGTCCGGTCAGCCGACCGGGCTGGCGGTGCGGACCTGCGCGGCGATCCGCTCGGCCACCGAGCGGGCGGCCGACTCGGTGGCGGCCTCGACCATCACCCGGACCAGCGGCTCGGTGCCGGACGGGCGGAGCAGCACCCGGCCGGTCTCGCCCAGCTCCGCTTCGGCCCGCTCCACCTCGGCCCGGACGGCCGGCGCGGCGGCGCCCACCGTGCGGTCCCCCACCGGCACGTTGATCAGCACCTGGGGCAGCTTGGTGACCACGCCGGCCAGGTCGGCGAGGGACCTGCCGGTGGCGGCCATCCGGGACATCAGGTGCAGCCCGGTGAGCACTCCGTCGCCGGTGGTCGCGTGTGCCGGCATCACGATGTGGCCGCTCTGCTCGCCGCCCAGCGCCAGGCCGGAGGCGCGCAGTTCCTCCAGCACGTACCGGTCGCCGACCTTGGTCTCGAGCAGCCGGATGCCCTGCGCGGACATGGCCAGCCGCAGGCCGAGGTTGCTCATCACGGTGGCGACCAGGGTGTCCCGGGTCAGCTCGCCGGCCTCCCGCATGGCCAGCGCGAGGATCGCCATGACCTGGTCGCCGTCGACCTCGTCGCCGTCGGCGGTGACCGCGACGCAGCGGTCGGCGTCGCCGTCGTGGGCGATGCCCAGGTGGGCGCCGTGCTCGACCACGGCGGCGCGCAACGCGTCGATGTGGTTGGAGCCGCACTCGTCGTTGATGTTCAGGCCGTCCGGCTCGGCGTGGATGGCGATCACCTCGGCGCCGGCCTCCCGGTACGCCACCGGGGCCACCTCGGCGGCGGCGCCGTTGGCGCAGTCGACCACGACCTTGATCCCGTCCAGCCGGTGCGGCACGGTCCCGACCAGGTGCTGGACGTAGTGGTCGGCGCCGTCGAGCAGGTCGTGCACCCGCCCCACCCCGGCGCCGATCGGGCGCTCCCAGGCGGTGGTGGCGTTCGCCTCGACCGCCGCCTCGATCCGCATCTCGATCTCGTCGGGCAGCTTGTGTCCGCCGGCGGCGAAGAGCTTGATCCCGTTGTCCGGCATGGGGTTGTGCGAGGCGGAGAGCATCACGCCCAGGTCGGCCTTGGCCTCGGCGGTGAGGAACGCCACCGCCGGGGTGGGGAGCACGCCGACCCGGACCACGTTGGCGCCGGCGCTGGTCAGTCCGGCCACCACGGCGGCCTCCAGCATCTCGCCGCTGGCTCGGGTGTCCCGCCCGACCACGGCGAGCGGCGGATGGCTCCGGTCCGACTCGGCCAGCGTGTGCGCGGCGGCGACCGCCACCGCCAGTGCCAACTCCGGGGTCAGATCCGCGTTCGCCCGCCCGCGTACGCCGTCCGTGCCGAACAACCGGCCCATACCCGCCAACCTCCGATGGAACTGCCGTTGAGGGAGAGGAAAACGGACGGCCGGGTCCCCCTCCCGCGGTGGGGAGGCGGACCCGGCCGTCCGTCAGAAGTACACGGCGCTGGTGGTGATCAGCGCTTCGAGTACTGAGGAGCCTTGCGGGCCTTCTTGAGGCCGTACTTCTTGCTCTCCTTGACCCGGGCGTCGCGGGTCAGGAAGCCGGCCTTCTTCAGGGCCGGGCGGTCGTCCGGCTCGCTCACGATCAGCGCCCGGGCGATGGCCAGGCGCAGCGCGCCGGCCTGGCCGGTGGTGCCGCCGCCCCGCAGGTTGGCGATCACGTCGAACGCCTCGGGCTTCTCGGCGGTGACCAGCGGGTCCTTGATCAGCTGCTGGTGCACCTTGCTCGGGAAGTAGGCCTCGAGGTCGCGGCCGTTGCAGGTGATCTTGCCGGTGCCGGGGACGATGCGGACCCGGACGATGGCCTCCTTGCGCCGACCCACGGTCTGGATCGGGCGGTCGCCACGAGGCGCGCGGGCGACGGGCGCCGGCGCCTCGGTGGCCTCAGGGGCAACCTCGGTGGCGGTGATGTCGGTCATGCTGCTTCCTTCGCCCGCGCTCACTGCGCGATCTGCTTGATCTCGAACGGCACCGGCTGCTGCGCGGCGTGCGGGTGCTCGGCACCGGCGTAGACCTTCAGCTTCTTGAGCAGCTGACGGCCCAGCTTGTTGTGCGGGAGCATGCCCTTCACGGCCAATTCGATGGCCCGCTCGGGCCGCTTGGTCAGCAGCTCCTCGTAGCCGACCTGCTTCAGACCACCCGGGTAACCGGAGTGCCGGTAAGCGATCTTGGTCTGCCGCTTGTTGCCGGTCAGCGCGACCTTGCCCGCGTTCACGATGACGACGAAGTCGCCCGTGTCGACGTGCGGCGCGAAAGTCGGCTTGTGCTTGCCACGCAGCAGCGTGGCGGCGTGGGTCGCGAGGCGGCCCAGCACGACATCAGAGGCGTCGATGACGTGCCACTGACGCTCGATCTCACCCGGCTTCGGGCTGTACGTACGCACAGGTCTACCTTGTCTCGTCGTCGGTCTGGGGTCGCGCGCCGAGGTGACCAGGGCTCCCGGCCGGACCAGCGCGCACGAACGACCAAGCGTACCTGATGCGGCACGCCTCTGAATGTCGTACAACAGCAGGCAACGATACCCGGCCGCCGGGCGGCAGGTCAAAACGGGGTGTCACCCCGCGTGGCCTGCGCCTTTCCCATGGCGGAGGTCACACGCCGGCCAGCTTACGCCGTCCCGGCCGCAGGTACATCGCCCAGGTCACCAGGAAACAGAGCGCGTACCAGCCGATGAAGGCCAGGTAGGCGGCGTCGGCGGTGCCGGCGGCGAGGAAGGACTGCCGGAAGGCCACGTTCACCAGCACCCCGCCCGACGCGCCGACCGCACCGGCGATGCCGATCAGCGCCCCGGAGAGCCGCCGGGCCCGCCGGTCCGCCGCCGCCCGGTCCCCGGTCAGCTCCGCCTCGATCGTCGCCCGGGCCCGGAAGATCGCCGGGATCATCTTGTAGGTCGACCCGTTGCCGATCCCGGAGAAGACGAAGAGCGCCAGGAACCCGGTCAGGTAGAGCGGGAAGGAGCGGTCCCGGGCGGCGTAGAGCACCAGCCCGGCGCCGGCGGCCATCGCCACGAAGTTCCAGAAGGTGATCCGGGCCCCGCCGAGCCGGTCGGCGAGCTGGCCGCCGAGCGGCCGGATCAGCGAGCCGATCAGCGGCCCGAGGAAGGTCAGCCAGGCGGCGTCGACCGGGGTCGGGAACCGGTCGTGGAACTGGAGCTGGAGCACCTGCCCGAAGGCGAACCCGAAGCCGATGAACGAGCCGAAGGTGCCGATGTAGAGCAGCGACATCACCCAGGTGTGCGGGTCGCGGGCGGCCGCGCGCAGCGCGCCCGGCTCGTTGCGCGCCCCGGGGACGTTGTCCAGCCAGCGCGCCGCGGCGAGCGCCGCGAGCACGATCAGCGGCAGGTAGACCGCCGGCACCAGCCGGGGGTACGCGGCGCCCGCGGTGGCCAGCACCGCCAGCCCGACGAGCTGCACGGCCGGCACGCCGAGGTTCCCGCCGCCGGCGTTGAGCCCGAGCGCCCGGCCCTTGAGCCGCTCCGGGAAGAACAGGTTGATGTTGGCCATCGAGGAGGCGAAGTTGCCCCCGCCCACCCCGGTGAGGCAGGCCAGCACCATGAGCGTGGCGTACGACACCCCGGGCTCGATCAGCACCGCCATGGGCACCGCCGGCGCCAGCAGCAGCAGGGCGCTCACGATGGTCCAGTTCCGCCCGCCGAAGCGGGCCACGGCCAGCGTGTACGGCAGCCGCAGCACCGCCCCGAGCGCGGCCGGCACGGCGGTGAGCAGGAACTTCCCGGCCGGGTCGATGCCGTACTGCGGGCCGAGGAAGAGCACCATCACCGACCAGAGGCTCCACACGGAGAAGCCGACGTGCTCGACGAAGATCGAGACGTACAGGTTGCGGCGGGCGACCGGCGCGCCGGTCGTCGCCCAGAACTCGGGGTCCTCGGGGTGCCATTCGGTGATCGGGACCCGGCGGCCGGCGGCGGCCGGGGCCGGGGTGCGGGGGGACACGAGCGTGCTCACGGCGGCTCCTCCTCGTCGGCGACGAGGGGGACGCTAGGAACCGGCCGTTTCCCGGCCGTGCCCGCCGGGCGTCGGGACGGAAACGGAGATCGCACGTCCGCCGTGGGGCGGTCGTGAAGCGGCTCAGATCTCCTGGAGGATGCGCAGCGCCCGGCCGACCCGCCGCATGGTCTCGGTGTCGGCCACGTCCACGCACTCGGTGAACCACTTCTTCATCGGGGACGAGAGCCGGTCGGGCATCACCACGTAGCTGCCCATCGCCACGGCGAGCGGCGAGTCGCGCAGCAGTGACTCCTCGACCACCTCGGCCACGATCACGATCGGCACCTCGGTGGAGTTGTAGACGTCGGAGCTGATCACCAGTCCGAGCCGTTCCCGGGCGCCGGAGATGCGCCAGATCTCGCCCCTACGCAGCACGCGGTCCCCCGCCGCCGAAGAGCGCGTCGTCGACCATGGCAGCCTCCCGGGCGTCGGCCAGCGCGGCGGACTCCAGGTCCAGGCCGGCGCGGCCGAGCGCCGCGGCGTGCGCGGTGAACACCTCGCGCAGCGCCTTCTCCCGGGCGGCCTGGTCCATCCAGGCGGAGAGGGAGAGCCCTTCCCGCTTGGCGAACCGGCGCGCCTCCTCGATCGTCTCGTCGGAGAACGACAACGTCACCTTGGCGGTCATGCCGGACAGATTACCCATCGGTATGACCGCCAGTCATCCCCGCTCGCACCCGTCGCCGAACCGGACACCGCGGCCGGGGCTGGGCTGGGGCCGGGGCCGGAGCCGGGGCTGGGGCCGGAGCCGGGCGCCGTCAGGGGCGGCGGCCGCCGAGGACCGCGAAGCGCCAGGCCTTGAAGAAGCAGTCCACGTCGGCCAGGCCGGCCTCGCGGAGCCAGTCGAGCTGGTCCGGCACCGACGCCGGGCGGTCGTGCCGCATCCGCTTGCGGGCGCCGGCGATCTCCTCGGCGTCCGAGCCGAGCGCGGTGATCTGGGCGGTCCACACCTCGTCGTACCGGCGGTCGAGCGCCGGGGTCGGGCCGGCCACCTGCTCGGCGTTGACGAAGACCCCGCCGGGTCGCAGCGCCTGCGCCGCCCGCCGGTAGAGCGCCCGCTTGCCGTCGTCGTCGAGGTGGTGGATGGCCAGCGCGGAGACCACCGCGTCGTAGCGGCCGGCGGGCAGCGGGTCGGTCAGGTCGGCGCGCACGGTCCGGTGCGGCACGCCCCGGGCGGCCAGGTGACCGGTGGCCACCGCCAGCATCCCGGGCGCGGCGTCGAGCAGGGTCAGCCGCACCCCCGGGACCGCCGCGGTGAGCAGCAGGGAGAGCAGCCCGGTGCCCGCGCCCAGGTCCAGCACCTCGGGGGTACGCCCGGCGGCGAGCGCCGCCCGCAGCGGCGGCGCGGCCACCTCGACCGCCGTGCCGTAGAAGGCGTCGAAGCAGGGCACCAGCCGCCGCCGCGCCTCGTCGTAGCTGCCCGCCACCGCGTCGAACGCGTCAGCCACATCCATCGCACGCCTCCCATATTCCGAGACAGATTTCCCACATTCTAAACCCGACGGGCCGGTCCGTCACTCCCGTGCGGTGTGAGCCGCTCTTGACAGGACCGAAACAGAAGGGACCCGGACCGGAAACCGCCCCCCGGCACGCTCTTCGGACATGACGGAGGGTGCACGCGTGGCAACGCGACCGGAGGCGCAGCCCCGGGAGGCGGCCACCCACTGCCCGTACTGCGCCCTCCAGTGCGGCATGGTGCTGCGCCAGACCGGCCGCCGGATCGAGGTGACCCCCCGGCAGTTCCCCACCAACCGGGGCGGCCTCTGCCAGAAGGGCTGGACCGCCGCCGAACTGCTCGACCACCCGGACCGGCTGACCACCCCGCTGCTGCGCGACCGGCCCGGCGCCGGGCTGCGGCCGGCGAGCTGGGACGAGGCGCTGGACCGGATCGCCGCCGGGCTGCGGTCGATCCAGCACCGGCACGGGCCCGACGCGGTGGCGGTCTTCGGCGGCGGCGGGCTGACCAACGAGAAGGCGTACGCCCTCGGCAAGTTCGCCCGGGTGGCGCTGCGGACCCGGCACATCGACTACAACGGACGGTGGTGCATGTCCTCGGCCGCCGCGGCCGGACTGCGCGCCTTCGGCGTCGACCGGGGCCTGCCCTTCCCGCTGGCCGACCTCGGCCGGGCGGACACCCTCCTGCTGGTCGGCGCGAACCCGGCCGAGACCATGCCGCCGCTGCTGCGCCACCTCGCCGAGCAGCGCGAGCGGGGCGGCCGGCTGATCGTGGTCGACCCCCGGCTCACCGCCACCGCCCGCCAGGCCGACCTGCACCTGCAACCCCTGCCCGGCACCGACCTGGCGGTGGCCAACGCGCTGCTGCACATCGCGCTCACCGAGGGCTGGCTCGACCGGGCGTACGTGGCCGACCGGACGACCGGCTTCGACGAGGTCCGGCGGACCGTGGCCGGCTACTGGCCGGCCGAGGTGGAGCGCCTCTCCGGGATACCGGTGGCCGACCTGGAGGCGACCGCCCGGGCCCTGGCCACCGTGGACCGCGCGATCATCCTCACCGCCCGGGGCGCCGAACAGCACGCCAAGGGGGTGGACACGGTCACCGCCTTCATCAACCTGGCGCTCGCCCTGGGCCTGCCCGGCCGACCCGGCTCCGGGTACGGCTGCCTCACCGGGCAGGGCAACGGGCAGGGCGGCCGGGAGCACGGGCAGAAGGCCGACCAGCTCCCCGGCTACCGGCGGATCGACGACCCGGCGGCCCGGGAGCACGTCGCCGGGGTCTGGGGGGTGGATCCCGCGACGCTGCCCGGGCCCGGCGTGCCGGCCTACCAGCTGCTCGATTCGCTGGGCACCGCGGACGGTCCCCGGGCGCTGCTGGTCTTCGGCTCCAACCCGGTGGTCTCGGCGCCCCGCGCGGCCCGCGTCGAGTCCCGGCTGCGCGATCTGGACCTGCTGGTGGTCGCCGACTTCCTGCGCTCGGAGACGGCCGAGCTGGCCGACGTGGTGCTGCCGGTGGCCCAGTGGGCCGAGGAGGACGGCACGATGACCAACCTGGAGGGACGGGTGCTGCGCCGCCGGGCGCTGCGCGAACCACCGCCCGGGGTCCGCACCGACCTGGCCGTGCTCGCCGCCCTCGCCGACCGGCTGGACGCGCCGAAGACGGCCTTCCCGACCGACCCGCGCCTGGTCTTCGCGGAGCTGCGCCGGGCGTCCGCCGGCGGTCCGGCCGACTACGCCGGCATCAGCTGGGACCGGATCGACGCCGACACCGGCGTCTTCTGGCCCTGCCCGGATCTCGACGCCCCGGACACGCCCCGGCTCTTCGCCGACCGGTTCCCCACCCCGGACGGGCGGGCCCGGTTCCGGGCGGTCACCCACCGGCCGGCCGCCGAACCGGTCTGCGGCGACTACCCGCTGCACTTCACCACCGGCCGGGTGCTCGCCCAGTACCAGTCCGGCGCGCAGACCCGGCGGGTGGCCGCGCTGCGCCGGGCCGCCCCGGGCGGCTTCGTCGAGCTGCACCCGGACCTGGCCGAGCGGCTGGGCGTGGCCGACGGCGAGGAGGTGCGGGTGGTCTCCCGCCGGGGCGAGCTGCGGGCCCCGGCCCGGCTCAGCGCGGCGATCCGGCCGGACACGGTGTTCGCCCCGTTCCACTGGCCGGGCGCGGCCCGGGCCAACTCGGTGACCAACGACGCCGTCGACCCGGTCTCCGGCATGCCGGAATTCAAGATCTGCGCGGTCAGGGTGGAGAAGCCATGAAGGTCGTGATCGTCGGGTACGGGATGGCGGGCGCGCGGCTCGCCGCCGAGCTGCACGCCCGGGACGGGGACCGGAAGGTCACCGTGCTCGGCGCGGAGCCGCACCGGGCGTACAACCGGATCATGCTCTCCACGTTGCTCGCCGGGAAGATCGACGAGCCGGACGTGGAGCTGGCCGAGGTCGCCGGGCAGGGCGTGGACGTCCGGACCGGCGCCGCGGTCACCGCGATCGACCGGGCCGCCCGGGAGGTACGCACCGCCGACGGCGAACGGATCGGCTACGACCACCTGGTGCTGGCCACCGGCAGCCGGGCGCTGGTGCCGCCGCTGCCCGGGCTCGACCCGCTGCCCGAACGGGTGGTCCCGTTCCGCACCCTGGACGACTGCCGGCGGATCCTCGCCGCCGCCCGGGGCGCCCGCAGCGCCCTGGTGCTCGGCGGCGGGCTGCTCGGGCTGGAGGCGGCCCGCGGGCTCGCCGCCCGGGGCCTGGCGGTGACCGTGGTCCACCCCGTCGGGCACCTGATGGAACGGCAGCTCGACCCGTCGGCGGGGGCGGTGCTCGCCGGCACCCTCGCCGCCCTCGGCGTGCGTACCCGGCTGGGGGTGCTGGCGACCGGGGTGGCCGCCGACGCCGACGGCGTCCGCCTCGACCTCACCGACGGCGACCCGCTCGCCGCCGACCTGCTGGTCCTCTCCTGCGGCGTGCGCCCGGACACCGGGCTGGCCACGGCCGCCGGGCTGACCGTGGAGCGGGGCGTGGTGGTGGACGACCGGATGCGGACCAGCGACCCGCGGATCTCGGCGATCGGCGACTGCGCCCAGCACGGCGGGACGCTGACCGGGCTGGTCGCCCCGGCCTGGGCGCAGGCCCGGGTGGTGGCCGAGGTGCTCGCCGGCGGTGACCCGCTCGCCCGGTACCGACCCCGGCCGGTGGTGACCCGGCTCAAGGCGGCCGGCATCGACCTCGCCGCGATGGGCGACGCCGCCGACGCCCCGGCCGACGGCGGGCCGGTCGAGGAGCTGACCTTCGCCGACCCGGCCCGCGGCACGTACGCCCGGCTGCGCATCCGCGACGAGCGGTTGACCGGCGCGATCCTGCTCGGCGACAACCCGGCCGTGGGCACGGTGGTGCAGCTCTTCGACCGGGGCGCCCCGGTGCCGGCGGACCGGCGGTCGCTGCTGCTCGGGCGCGCGTTCGGGGCCGCCGCGGCCAGCCCGGCCACGTCCCCGGCGCTGATGCCGGACGCGGCCACGGTGTGCCAGTGCAACGACGTCAGCAAGGGCGCGCTGGTGGCGTGCTGGCGCTCCGGCGCCCGGACGGTCGCGCAGCTGGCGGCGGCCACCCGCGCCACCACCGGCTGCGGCGGCTGCCGGGACGCGGTGGCCGGCATCGCCGGCTGGCTCGCCGAGGCGGATCCGGTGGCGGCGCGATGAACGGGCCGCGCGGACGGGCAGCGCCGGTGGCGCGACAGCGCACGGCCGGCTCCGACGGGCCGTGCGGGCGGGCGGAGCCGGTGGCGCGACGACGCGCGGCCGGCGACCACGGCGCGGGCCCGGATCGGGCCGGCGGCGACGGCACACCGCCGGCCGGGCAGGGCACACGAGTGGAGGTGACGCGATGAGCGAGCGGGATGCCGGCGCCGGTGGCGGGCGGCTGGTGGTCGTCGGCAACGGCATGGTCGGGCAGCGTTTCGTCGAGGCGCTGCGCGCCCGGGACCACGACCGGCGGTGGCGGGTGACGGTGCTCGCCGAGGAGCGGCGACCGGCGTACGACCGGGTGCGGCTCTCCGCCTTCTTCGACGGGGTGAGCGCCGAGGAGCTGAACCTGCACACCCCGGACGACGGGGTGGAGCTGCGGCTGGGCGAGCCGGCGCTGGCCGTCGACCGGGAGCGGCGGGTGGTGGTCACCGCGACCGGCGAGCACCCGTACGACGCGCTGGTGCTGGCCACCGGCTCGTCCGCGTTCGTGCCGCCGGTCGACGGCACCGACCTGCCGGGCGTGTTCGTCTACCGCACCCTGGACGACCTGGCCGCGATCCGGGCGCACGCCGCGGGCCGGCGCACCGGCGCGGTGATCGGGGGCGGGCTGCTCGGCCTGGAGGCGGCCAACGCGCTGCGCCTGCTCGGCCTGGCGACCAGCGTGGTGGAGTTCGCGCCCCGGCTGATGCCGGTGCAGGTGGACGAGGCCGGCGGGGCGATGCTGCGCCGCTACGTCGAGGAGCTGGGCGTCACCCCGTACCTCGGGGTGGCCACCAGCGCGCTGCGCCCCGGCCCGGACGGCACGGTCGGCGCGCTGGTGCTCGCCGACGGCCGGACCGTCGAGGCGGACCTGGTGGTGGTCGCCGCCGGCATCCGGCCCCGGGACCAGCTGGCCCGGGCGGCCGGGCTGCCGCTCGGCCCGCGCGGCGGGGTGCTGGTCGACGCGACCTGCCGCAGCGCCGACGAGCGGATCTGGGCGGTCGGCGAGTGCGCGGCGGTGGACGGCACCTGCCACGGCCTGGTCGCCCCCGGGTACGCGACCGCCGAGGTGGTCGCCGACCGGCTGCTCGGCGGCGCGGCCACCTTCCCGGGCGCGGACACCGCCGCCAAGCTGAAGCTGCTCGGCGTGGACGTGGCCTCGTTCGGTGACGCGCACGGCACCACCCCGGGCTGCCTCGACGTGACGTTCACCGACCCGGCCACTCGCGCGTACGCCAAGCTGGTCCTCTCCGACGACGCGCGGACGCTGCTCGGCGGGGTGCTGGTCGGGGACGCGAGCGCGTACCCGACGCTGCGGGCCAGTGTCGGCGGACCGCTGCCGGCGCCGCCGCTGGCGCTGCTGGCCCCGGCCGGCGGTCCCGGCGCCGGGGCCGGCGCGCTGCCGGCCGCCGCGCAGGTCTGCTCCTGCAACGCGGTGACCCGCGCCGACATCGACGCGGCCATCGCGGGCGGGGCGGGCGACGTGCCGGCGCTCAAGGCCTGCACCCGGGCCGGGACCAGCTGCGGCTCCTGCGTGCCGATGCTCAAGCAGCTCCTCGACGCCGCCGGGGTCAAGCAGTCGACCGCGCTCTGCGAGCACTTCGACGCCAGCCGGCAGGAGCTGTTCGACCTCGTCCGGGTCCGCGGCATCCGGACCTTCTCCCGGCTCATCGCCGAGCACGGCCGGGGCCGCGGCTGCGACATCTGCAAGCCGGTGGTGGCCTCGATCCTGGCCTCGCTGGGCAGCGGGCACGTGCTCGACGGCGAGCAGGCCTCGTTGCAGGACACCAACGACCACTTCCTGGCCAACCTGCAACGCGACGGCAGCTACTCGGTGGTGCCCCGGATCCCCGGCGGCGAGATCACCCCGGAGAAGCTGATCGTGATCGGGGAGGTGGCCCGGGACTTCCAGCTCTACACCAAGATCACCGGTGGGCAGCGGATCGACCTGTTCGGGGCCCGGGTCGAGCAGCTCCCGCAGATCTGGCGGCGGCTGGTCGACGCCGGCTTCGAGTCCGGCCACGCGTACGGCAAGGCGCTGCGCACGGTGAAGTCCTGCGTCGGCGAGACCTGGTGCCGGTACGGGGTGCAGGACTCGGTCGGGCTGGCCGTCGCGCTGGAGCTGCGCTACCGGGGGCTGCGCGCGCCGCACAAGCTCAAGTCGGCGGTCTCCGGCTGCGCCCGGGAGTGCGCCGAGGCGCGCAGCAAGGACTTCGGCATCATCGCCACCGAGACCGGCTGGAACCTCTACGTGGGCGGCAACGGCGGCTTCCGTCCCCGGCACGCCGACCTGTTCGCCACCGACCTGTCCACCGAGGCGCTGGTCACGCTGATCGACCGGTTCCTCATGTACTACATCCGCACCGCCGACCGGCTGCAGCGCACCGCCGCCTGGATCGAGGCCATGGACGGCGGCCTGGACCACCTGCGGGCGGTGATCGTGGACGACTCGCTCGGGCTCTGCGCCGAACTCGACGCGGCGATGGCCCGGCACGTGGCGTCGTACTCCGACGAGTGGCGGGACGTGCTGGAGGACCCGGAGCGGCTGCGCCGCTTCACCTCGTTCGTCAACGCGCCCGAGGTGCCCGACCCGTCCATCACCTTCGCGGTCGAGCGCGGCCAGCCGGTGCCGGCGCGCGGAACGCCGTCGGGCCCCGCCGCCGACCGCCGCCCCCAGCCCGTCGCGCTCGGCCTGCCGGAGGTACGCCGGTGAGCCGCGCGATCAGCCAGACGTACGCCGCGGCGGCCGGCCGCGGCGTGGAACGGAGCGAGGTGACGCGATGACCGTGGCGACGATGAGCCGGACGGCGACCCGGGGCTGGACGGCGGTCTGCCCGCTGGACCGGCTGGACCCCGACCGTGGGGTGGCCGCGCTGGTGGACGGGGTGCAGGTGGCCCTCTTCCGGACCGGCGGCGAGCTGTACGCGGTGGACAACCTGGACCCGGTGGGCGGCGCGTACGTGATGTCCCGGGGCATCGTGGGCAGCCGGGGCGGGCTGCCCACGCTCGCCTCGCCGCTGCACAAGCAGGTCTACGACCTGACCACCGGGCGCTGCCTCGACCTGACCGGGGTGACGCTGCGGCGGCACGAGGCGCGCTGCCGCGACGGGCTGGTCGAGGTGCGGCTGCGACCGGAGGAGTGATGCGGGACGAACTGGCCGGCTTCACCATCGGGGTGACCGCCGACCGGCGGCGCGACGAGCTGGCCGCGCTGCTGCAACGGCGCGGCGCGCGGGTGGTGCTCGCCCCGGCGCTGCGGATCGTGCCGCTCACCGACGACACCGAGCTGCGCGAGGCCACCCGGGCCTGCCTCGACCAGCCGCCGGACGTGCTGATGGCGAACACCGGCATCGGCATGCGCGGCTGGTTGGAGGCGGCCGAGGGGTGGGGGCTGGCCGAGCCGCTGCGGGGCGTGCTCGGCCGGTCGTACGTGGTGGCCCGCGGCCCGAAGGCGACCGGCGCGATCCGCGCCGCCGGCCTGCGCGAGCACTGGTCCCCGGCCTCGGAGAGTTGCGAGGAGGTGATCGACCACCTGGTCCGGCGGGGGGTGGCCGGCAAGGTGGTGGCCATGCAACTGCACGGCGAGCGGCAGCCGGAGTGCACCGAGGCGCTGGAGGCGGCGGGCGCCACGGTGATCGAGGTGCCGGTCTACCGGTGGGCCCCGCCGACCGACCCGGCCCCGCTGCACCGGCTCATCGACCTGGTCGCCGGGCGGCTGGTGGACGCGGTCACCTTCACCTCGGCGCCGGCCGCGGAGGCGCTGCTGCGGGCGGCCGGGGACCGCACCGAGACGGTGCTGGCGGCGCTGCGCGGGGATGTGCTGGCCAGTTGTGTCGGCGCGGTCACCGCCGAGCCGCTGGTGCGGCGGGGGGTGCCGGTCAGCGCGCCGAACCGGGCCCGCCTCGGCGCCCTGGTCCGGACGATCGTCGACGAACTGCCCCGGCGCACGGTCACCGTGAAGGCCGGCGGGCACCTGCTGACCCTGCGCGGGCACGCGGCCGTGGTCGACGGCGAGCTGCGGCCGCTCGCCCCGGCCCCGATGGCGGTGCTGCGGGCGCTGGCCGCGTCGCCCGGGAAGGTGCTGTCCCGCACCGCGTTGCTGCGTACGCTCCCCCGGGGCGCCGACGAGCACGCCGTGGAGATGGCGGTCGCCCGGCTGCGGGTCGGGCTGGCCGCCCCCCGGGTGGTCCAGACGGTGGTCAAGCGGGGCTACCGGCTCCGCGTCGACTGAGCGGGCGGGGCCCGCCCGGCCGGCCGCTCAGCCGACCGGGGTCGCGAAGCCGTGCTCGGCCTGGAGGCGGAGCATGGCGTGCTCGACGACGGTCACCAGCACCTGCTTGACCGATTCGCGCTGCCGCGCGTCGCACATCACCAGCGGCACGTCCGGCGAGATGGCCAGCGCCTCGCGGACCTCTTCCACCTCGTAGTGCGGGGCACCGTCGAACCGGTTCAACGCCACCACGTACGGCAGGTTGCGGTTCTCGAAGTAGTCCAGCGGGGCGAACGCGTCGGTGATCCGGCGGGTGTCGACCAGGACGGCCGCGCCCACCGCACCCCGGATGATCTCGTCCCACATGAACCAGAAGCGGGTCTGGCCGGGCGTGCCGAAGAGATACAGGATCAGGTCCTCGGCCATGGTGATCCGGCCGAAGTCCATGGCGACCGTGGTGGTCTCCTTGCCGGGCACCTTCGACGGGTCGTCGATGCCCACGCCGGCCGCGGTCATCAGCGCCTCGGTGGTCAGCGGCTGGATCTCGGAGATCGCACCGACCATGGTCGTCTTGCCCACGCCGAAGCCGCCCGCGATCACGATCTTCGCGGAGATGATCTCCCGGCTGCGGTTCGCCCCGGCGGGGTCATAGTTCGCGAAGTCCACTTAGCACCCTTCCAAGCAGGTTCATCCGCGCCGCGAACCCCGTGGCGGGAGCGGCAGTGTGTAGCGTCAACAGGCCCTCGGCCACCATGTCGGCGACCAGCACCCGGGTGACGCCCAGCGGCATCCGGGTATACGCGGCGATCTCGGCGAGCGACTGCGGTCGGCCCTCGCAGACCGAGGCGATGCGGTACTTGTCGTGGCCGGCGAACCGCGCCTCGGCCACCTGGGTGGCGGAGCCGGAGAGCACCGCCTCCAGCGCGATGTTCTGCAACGGTTCGGTCCGGCCCCGGGTGACCGCGTACGGACGCACCAGCGCCCCACGTGGATCCCGCCGTGGTTCCATCTCGCGATCACCTCCCTCCGTACGGAGCCGGCCGGCTCCGGATCACCCAGTCACACGGACGCGCCGGTCAGGACCGGACGGCGTCCCTCGGCAGCGGGGACAGCGCCTGGCCGACCCGCTCCACCAGCAGCGCCATCTCGTAGCCCACCTGGCCGACGTCGCAGCTGCGGGCCGCCAGCACCGCCATCGACGAGCCGTCGCTGATGGACATGAGGAAGAGGTATCCGCTGTCCATCTCGATGACCGTCTGGAGCACCCCCCCGGCGCTGAACATCCGGGCGGCACCCTCGGTCAGGCTCACCACGCCGGAGGTGATCGCGGCGAGCTGGTCGGCCCGGTCGGCCGGCAGGTCCCGGGAGGAGGCGAGCAGCAGCCCGTCCGCCGACACCGCCACCACGTGGGCGATGCCCGCCACGCTGTCGGCGAAGTTGGTGAGCAGCCAACCCATGTCCTGCATGGCCGCTGGCCTGTTCATCGGTTCGTCTCCTTGGTCGAGGTGCTGTTCAGGTCCGCGCCGGCCGTCCGACCCCGCTGAACACCGCGGTGGTAGGCGGACAGCAGGCCGCGTACTTCGTCCGGCGTGCGCCGGGCCTGGGCCCGGCCACCCTTGGGTTCGATGCCGCCGGGCACGAGCTGGGCCTGCGGCACCCGCTTGGGCAGGCCGGAGCGGGTGGTGCCGCCGGCGGCGGGCTCCGCCGCCCGGCTGGCCCGCGACCAGCCTTCGTCGGCCGCGGTCCGCCACGCTCCCGGGTCGGTGGCCGGCGGCGCCGGCGGTGGCGCGGCGGCGGCCGGCACGGGCGGCGGCGCCGCGGCGGCGGGCACGGCCGGCGCCGGCGGCGGGGTGTACGGCGGTGGCGTCGTCAACCCCGCGGCCTGGGCCCCGGGGGTACGCGTCGGCAGCGGCGGCGGCGTCGCCGCGGCGGCCGGCTGGGCCGGCCCGGCGGGCGGCTCGTCGAAGGCCGGACGGGCGAAGATGGTCGTCTCGTCCTCGCCGTGCGAGCGGAACCAGACGGCCTCCATCTCCCGGAATATCGGCGCCTCGGCCCGCTGCTCCGGGCGGGACACCGTCGGGGTGGCCGGGGCCGTCTCGACGGCGGGCGCCATGGCGGCCGGCTGGTACGCCGGGGCGGGCGGGTAGCCCGCCGGCTGGTAGGTCGACGGGGCCAGCGAGGCCTGGTCCGCCAGGTCCCCGGGGCTCCGCTTCGGCAGCGGGTCCCGCGCCGGGTACCCGTGGCCCGACCCGCCGGCCGCGTAGCCGGCCCCGGAGACGGGGGGCGCCGCGGCGGGCGGCGCGGACGCCACCGGCACGGCCGACGGCATCGTCGGCAGGCTGGGCATCGCCCCGGTCGCGCCGCCCAGCTGTACGGCCGAGCCGGTGTCCCGCGCCTCGGCGCCGGCCTGCCAACGGGCCGGCGGGGCCGCGCTGCGCCACTGGTCGGTCAGGGTCGCCGTGCCGCCGCGCCCGGCGCCGGCCAGCGACTCCGGCCCGGCGCCCAGCTGGCTCAGCGGCGACGGCTCGACGGCGAGCGGCTGGCGCGACCGGCTCAGCGGGGCCGGACCCCGGTTGGCCGGCAGCACCACCGCGGAGTTCGGCAGGGTCACCTGGGCGACGGTGCCACCCTCGACATTGCGCCGCAGCTCCACCCGGATGCCGTAGCGGGACGCCAACCGGCTCACCACGGCCAGACCCATCAGCCGGAACGCGGCCACGTCGACCGTGGGCGGCGCGGCCAGCCGGCGGTTCAGCGAGTCCAGCTGCTCGTCGCTGAGCCCCAGGCCGCGGTCCTCCACCTGGATCAGCACGTAGTCGCGGATCCGCCGGCCGTCGGCGACCACGGTGGTGTTCGGCGGGGAGAACCGGGTGGCGTTGTCCAGCAGCTCGGCGACCAGCCGGACCACGTCGTTGACCGCGTGCGCGGCGACCGAGATGTCGGTGTCGACGGTGCCGAACTCGATCCGGTTGTAGAGCTCGACCTCGGACTGGGCGGCGCGCAGCACGTCCACCAGGAGCGCGTCCTCGCGGCGCGGCACGGCCGAGTCGGCGCCGGCCAGCACCAGCAGGTTCTCGTCGTTGCGGCGCATCCGGGTGGCCAGGTGGTCGAGCTCGAAGAGCTGGGCGAGGCGCTTCGGGTCCTCCTCGCCGCGCTCGATCGCGTCCAGCTCGCCGATCATCCGGTCGACCAGGCTCTGCGAGCGGCGGGCCAGGTTGAGGAACATCGCCGAGACGCTGGTCCGCAGCGCGGCCTGCTCGGCGGCCACCCGGACCGCCTCCCGGTGGACCACGTTGAAGGCCGCCGCCACCTGGCCGATCTCGTCGCGGTTGGTCAGCTTGATCGGGTCGCGGACCTGCTGGACGATCTCGTCCACGCCGCCGTCGCCGATCGCGTTGACGTTCTGCAGCCGGCCCACCGCGTCGGGCAGGTCGTGGTTCGCCACCGCCAGCGCGCCCTCGCGCAGCCGGCGCAGCGACTCGTTGAGCGAGCGGGCCAGCACGACCGCCAGGGTGACCGCGACGATCAGGGTGAGCAGGACCAGCAGGCTCTCCACCACGGCCTGCCGGATGACGTCGCTGCGGACGTCGTCGGCGTCGGCGAGCAGCTGGTCCTGGAGCTGGATCTCCGCCCAGCGCATGAGGTCGTTGACCGCGCCGATCGCCTCGGCGGCGTCGTTCCGGTTCACCAGCGGGGCCTGGTTGACCGAGCGGGACAGGTCGTTGGCGACCCGGTCGGCGAGCTGCACGGCGTCACCGGAGACGGTGCCATCCACCAGGGACCGCTGCGCCGGCTCGGCGGCCCGGGAGAACGTCAGCAGCGCCTCCTGCTGGCCGGTCAGGGTGGCCACCAGGGAGGAGAACTGTTCCTCGTCGAGCTGGCCGGCGGCGAGGGCGGTGAACGCGACCGCCTGCTCCTGGGCGACCTGCGCCTTCGCGTGGGAGAACGCGGCCACCGCGCGCCGGGCGTCGGCGATGCGCTCGGCGCCGGGCTGCTGGGCCAGGGTGTCGCCGTACGCGACGAGGTCGCTGAGGATGATGCCGTAGCGCAGGCTGGCCTCGGCCACCGGCATCTGCTGCCGGTCCAGCACCTCCTGCCGGGTGCCGTTCAGCGTGCCCAGGTGGTCCTCGATGACCTTCAGCCGGGTCCGCACGGACGCCGGCACCTCGCCGATCCGTCCCCGCTCCTCGCGGTACGCGGCGATCCGCTCGTCGGTGCGGCGGACCCGCAGGTTGTAGTCGTCCGGCTTCTGGTCCGGCGCGACCAGGTAGGCCGCCGCCGCCATCCGCTCCTTGTGCAGGTCCTGGGTGAGCGCCGAGACGTCGATCGACAGCGCGGTGAGCGACCGGATCCGGGTCGCCTCGTACGCGCCCTGGCCGGTCGAGACGAGTCGGATAGTTGCCAGTGCCATGACAGCGGCGACCGGGACGACCAGGATGAGAGCGAGCTTCGACCGGATCCGCGCGTCACGCAGCCGAGGCAGCCGCCGTCGCCGGTTCCGGTGGTCGGATCCGGCGCTCTCGGGCAGGGTCGTAGGTCCGGTGCTCACGACATCGCCTCCGTCGTTTCTTCCACGCCTGACCCGCCGACCCGTGCCTGGAGCGGCGGGCGGCGCCGCGCGCGGCACGGCCGCGATTTCATCAGACGAGATGCAGTTTGGGAAGCCGCAGTGGGGCCGAAAACGGTTGGCGGGGACTCAACCCGTGCAGCGGTCAACTAATACCTTCATTTCCGCAGGCCCCTGAACAGGGCATGTAACTCCAGAGTGGTCGGTCGTATCTGTGCAGTAATTGCCGGTTAACGTTTCGTGTCCCCACCATGTGGGATGGGTGTCCCGAAACCGCTCCTGGCATCGCCGCTTGACCACAGGCCCCGGCATTGGCAAGGTTTTGCAGGCTTCGCGCACACCGTACGGCACACCAATCCCGTTCCTCTACTGAGGACGGATGAGCGGCGGTGATCGGGCCCCCCGCCCGCGCCGCACCTGGAGGACTGAGTTGAGCCCCATCCGCTCCGCGAGCATCGCGGCGCTCGCTTCGGCCGTGCTGGCCACCACGCTCACCGGCTGCCAGTTCGGCGGGGAGCAGCAGGACGACAGCCCCATCGTGATCGCCGCGGACCTCGAACTGTCGGGCGCCTCCGCTGCCCTCGGCAAGGTGTACCAACGGGCCCTCGAACTGAAGGTCGAGCAGTTGAACGCGTCCGGCGCACTCGGCGCCCGGAGGATCGACCTCAAGGTGAAGGACAACCGCTCCGACGCCGCCGAATCCTTGCGCAACATCAACGATTTCAGCAGTGACTCCCGGGTCAGCGCCATCATCATGGGCGGCTGCAACGAATGCGCCGTCGGCGCCGTCCGCACCATCGGCGAGAAGCACATTCCGACCATCGCCCTGGCGTCCGCCGGCGCGATCACCGAACCGGTCGCCGAACGCCGGTACGTGTTCAAGCTCGCCCCGAACGCGACCGACAGTGCCGCGGCCATCACCGTCGAGTTGGGCCGGCGCGGCGTCAAGAAGGTCGCCCTGCTGCGCAGCGACGACAGCTACGGCCAGGAAGGCATGGCCGCGCTGCGCCGCCAGTTCGACAAGACCGGCATCCGGCTGGTCGGCACCGAGTCGGTACGCGTCACCGACACCGACGTGAGCGGCCAGGTCGAGGACCTCGTCGGCAGCAGACCGCAGGCCATGGTCCTCTGGACGCCCCCGGAGCAGGCGGCGCTCGCGGCGGCCAGCGCCCGGCAGAACCGGTTCACCGGCCACCTGTTCTTCGACGCCTCGGCGGCCGGCGACCTTTTCCTGGGCGCCTCCGCCCGGTCCACCGAGAAGGCCACCCTGATCTTCACCCAGACCATGGTGATCGACGACGTCATCGCCACCACGCCGGCCAAGGCCGCCCGGCGGCAGTGGTTCCAGGAGTACACGGCCCGCTTCGGCGGCTACAACGGCTTCTCCTCGTTCGCCGCCGACGCGGTCCAGCTCATCACCAACGGCGAGCTGCGGGCCGGGACGAAGCAGGGCACCGTCGACCGGGAGGCGCTGCGGGACTTCCTGGAAACCTCGCAGCTCGACGGGCTCTCCGGGCCGATCCGGATGACCCCGGACAACCACTCGGGGTTGATGCCGCAGGCGTTGACCACGCTGGTGGCGCGGGGTGGACGGTGGCGGCTCGCCGGGTAGTGGTCGCTGTTGTGGGTGTGGCCCCGGCGCAAGTTGTGGGTGTGGCCCCGGAGGATGCTCGGTCGACGTCGGGTCTTCGGTCGGGGTGGGGCGGATTCGGCGGCCGCGGCCGGCCTCCCTGGGGAGGCCGGCCGGGTCAGCGGGCGGAGGTGGTGGCTCGGACCCAGGGCAGGGCCAGGCGTTCGAGGAGGCTGAGGGCGGCGTACAGGACGATGCTCATCAGCCCGACCAGGACGATGGCGGCCCAGGCGGTGGGGGTGTCGCCGGCGCCGTTGTACTGCAGGATCTGGTAGCCCAGGCCGGGCTTGTCCGAGTAGAACTCACCGATCACCGCACCGATCGCGGCCAGCGGCATGGCCACCTTCAGCCCGACGAAGATCTGCGGCAGCGCGGCCGGGAAACGCACCTTGCGGAAGGCCTGCCACCAGGACGCGTTCAGCGAACGGCCCAGCTCCGCCAGGTCGGCCGGGGTGGTGGTCAGCCCGGTCGCGGTGGACAGCACGATCGGGAAGAAGCAGAGCAGGAACACCATGGTCAGGATGGGCTTCTGCCCCCAGCCGACCGCGACCACCAGCAGCGGACCGAACGCGATCTTCGGTACCGCGTTGACGGCCACCAGCAGCGGCGAGAACATCCGCTCCACCCGGCCGGACGCGGCCAGCGCCATCCCGATCAGCACGCCGGCCACCGACGAGAGCAGGAAGCCCAGCACGGTGACCCCGGTGGTGATCCCCAGCGCCGGCAGCAGCACGTCCGTGGCGGCGGTGAGACCTCGCCAGACCGCCAGCGGCGGCGGCAGCGCCGCCGGGTGGACCAGATGCAGCCCCGAGGTCACCAGCCACCACGCGGCCACCGCGATCAGCAGGCCGAGCGCCGGCAGCCCCACCGCGGCCGGGCGTACGGCCAGCCGAGCCGGAACGGCGGCGGGCGGCGGGGACGCCTCCGGCGCCGACGGATCGGGCCGGACTCCGGTCACCTGTGCCAACGTGTCCTCCTCTCTCGGCCGGCCCGCACGGCCGGCACGCGAAGGGGTGCGCCCCGCCGGAACCCCGGCGGGCGCGCACCCCCGTTGTCCGAGCCGACCGGTCAGGCCTTCGGCACCAGGTTGAAGTCGATGATCTGGTCGGGGGTGAGGTTCTGCTTGAGCGCGCCCGCGCCCTGGAGCAGGGCGATGGTCTTGGCCACCCGGCCGCTGTCCACGGTGCCGATCGCGGTGCCGGTGTTGCTGGACCGGACGTACGCGGCCATCAGCTGGAGCTCGGCGGAGGCCGCCGCCGGGACGGCCGCCGGGACGTTCTTCTTCAGGATCGTCCCCGCCTCGTCCGGGTTGGCCAGCGCGTACTCCAGGCCCTTGAGCAGCGCCGCGGTGAAGCGCTTGACCATCTCCGGCTTCTCCTTGGCGAGCTTGGTGGAGGTGACCAGCACGTTGCCGTAGAGGTCCTGCATCACGTTGCTGTAGGGCAGCATGACCGGCTTCTTCTTGGTGACCGCCGCGATGGTGGGCTGACCGACGACGAACTGGCCGATGCCGTCGACCGAGCCGGAGGCGAGCGTGCCGATCAGCGTCTGCGCCTCACCGTTGACCCAGGTCACCTTGCTGGCGTCGACGCCGGCCAGCTTGGCGTACGTCGGGAAGAGCATGCGCACGACGGAGGCCGGGCTGTCGGCGAGCTTCTTGCCCTCGAGGTCCTTCGGGGTGGCGATGTTCTTGCCCTCGACCGAGGCGATGGCGGCCATGGTCCGCTGCTGGACCGCCGCCACCGCGACGAAGTCCTTGGCCTGACCGTTGGCGAGCACGAGGATGGCACCGGTCAGGTCGATCGGGGCGAAGTCGGCCTGCCCGGTGGCGACCTGGATGACGCCGCCGGTGCCCTGGCCGGGCTTGATGTCGACGTCGAAGCCGGCCTCCTTGAAGAAGCCCTTCTCCTTCGCGACCCAGGCGTACGAGTCACGCCCGAAGTTGCCGAACGAAGTGAGGTAGGTCACTTTCTCCAGCGCCTTGCCACCGGCGGCCTTGTCCTCGGACTTGTCCGAGTCGCTGCTGCACCCGGAAACCAGGGCGAGTGCGGTCGCCAGCGCGGCGGCGGCGACCGTACGGGTCAGCCTTCTCATCAGTGCACCATGTCCTTTCCGACCAGGGCATGCTCGCCCGGACGGGTCGTGGTTCCGACGGTGTCGGCGGGAGGGGCAGCCGACGGGATCGTCGTGAGGGGACTCTTCGCGCGCAACAGCGTACGAGAAGCTCCCTGCACCGACGTCCGGCGCTCGGTTGCGGAACGGAAACGAAGTTGCCTGACGGAAAGTGGACTGACGTCCACCCCGGACGGTGCTATAGGGAGCGCATCCCGCTACGCTAGCCCGGCTCGCGTTCGCGACGTGGAAGGGAGCCGGCGGGAGATGATCCGACTGTCCGGGGTGTCCCGCACCTTCGACGGCCGCTCAGGGCGGGTGGAGGCGCTGCGCGACATCGACCTCGACGTCGCCGAGGGTGAGTTCGTCGCCGTGGTCGGCCGCTCGGGGTGCGGCAAGTCCACCCTGCTGCGCATGATCGCCGGCCTGCTGCCGGTGACCGCCGGCGAGATCACCGTGGCCGGTACGCCGATCACCCGGCCCCGCCGGGACATCGCCATGCTGTTCCAGCGGCCCGCCCTGCTCCCCTGGCGCTCCGTGCTGGACAACGTCCTGCTCCCGGTGGAGATCTTCGGCTGGCGCCGGGCCAAGCACCGGGACCGGGCCCGCCAGCTGCTGGAGATGACCGGGCTGGGCGGGTTCGAGAAGCGCCTGCCGCACGAGCTATCCGGCGGCATGCAGCAGCGGGTCTCGCTCTGCCGGTCGCTGATCGGCGAGCCCCGGGTGATGTTGATGGACGAGCCCTTCTCGGCGCTCGACGCGCTCACCCGCGAGGAACTCTCCGGCGAACTCCAGCGGGTGCACATGGAGACGAAGGCGACCATCGTCTTCGTCACCCACTCGATCGACGAGGCGGTGCTGCTCGCCGACCGGGTCGTCGTGCTCAGCCCGCGTCCCGGCCGGATCCGCGAGGTGGTCGAGGTCAAGGTGCCCCGGCCGCGCACGCTGGGCCGCAACGCGCACCTGGCCGAGGTGGCCCGGATCAGCGCCGAGCTGCACGAACTGCTGATGGAACGGGACGGGCCGACCGGGCCCGCACCGGCCGGCCCGGTCGCGCCGGCCGACGGGACCGGGACACCGACGGCCGCCGGCGCGGGAGGGCAGTGAGCATGCGGGTGACGGTCTTCACCGAGCCGCACCGGGGTGCCAGCTACGACGACCAGCTCCGGTTCGCCCGGCGGGTGGAGGAGACGGGCTTCGACGGCTTCTTCCGGGCCGATCACTACCAGGCGATGGGCGACGAGCCGGGGCTGCCCGGCCCCACCGACGCCTGGCTGACCCTGGCCGCGCTGGCCCGGGCGACCTCCCGGATCCGGCTCGGCACCCTGGTCACCTCGGCCACCTTCCGGCCGCCCGGGCCGCTCGCGGTGATGGTCGCGCAGGTCGACCAGATGAGCGGCGGCCGGGTCGAGCTGGGCATCGGCGCCGGCTGGTACGAGCGGGAGCACACCGCGTACGGCATCCCGTTCCCCGGGGTCGCCGAGCGGTTCGACCGCCTCGCCGAGCAGCTCGAGGTCATCACCGGGCTCTGGCGCACCCCGACCGGCGAGACGTACAGCTTCAAGGGCGAGCACTACCAGCTCGTGGACGCGCCCGCGCTGCCCAAGCCGGTGCAGCGCCCCGGCCCGCCGGTGATCGTCGGCGGTCGCGGCCCACGCCGCACCCCCGACCTGGCCGCCCGGTACGCCGACGAGTTCAACATGCCGTTCAAGACCGTCGCCGAGACCGCCGCCGCCTACCAGCGGGTCCGCGAGGCGTGCGAGCGCACCGGGCGGGCCGCCAGCGGCCGGCCGCCGCTGGTGCTCTCCGCCGGGGTGGTGGTGGCCATCGGGCGTACCGACGCCGAGGCGCAGCGCCGGGCCGCGCCGCTGCACGTCAAGAGCGCCCTGCCGCCGGAGGACCCGGTGGTCGGCTCCCCCGCCCAGCTCGTCGACCGGCTCGGCGAGTTCGCCGCGATCGGCGCCAGCCGGGTGCACCTGCGCCTGATCGACTTCGCCGACCTCGACCACCTGGAGCTCATCGCCGCCGAGGTCCTCCCCCAACTGGACGGACCACGATGACCGGCACCCACACCGAGCTCGGCCCGGTGGGCCAGGAGATCGTGTACGAGAACGACCGGGTCCGGGTCTGGCACATCCGCCTCGAGCCGGGCGAGCGGCAGCCGCTGCACCGGCACGACCACCCGTACCTGGTGGTGGCGATCCAGGGCGCCAAGAACGTGGTGCAGACGGTCGACGGCACCACGATCGACGCCGATGAGCCGACCGGCGGCGTGGTCTACCGCGACCCGGGCGCCGTGCACATGCTGACCAACGTCGGCGACACCACCTACCTGGCCCGGTTGGTCGAGCTGAAGTAACGACGCCGACACCAGCGCGCCAGGTGGCCTCCTTGGTGGCGATCGGGGGCACCGGGCCGTAACGTGCCCGACATGGCCTTTCGGACGTGGGGCAGGCTGCTGCTCACGGCGCTCGGCGTGAGCATGCTGGCCGGAGCCGGCCAGCTCGGCATCGCGTACGGCTTCGGCGTCGTACGCCTCGACGGCGCGTTCGCCGACGGCACGGTCAACCGGTGGCCCGCCCAGCTCGCCTGGGTCGGCTGGTTCGCGGCGATCGCCGCGGTGGCGGGCGCGGTGGTGACCGAACGCCTCGCCCGCCGGGACGGATCCCCGGCCGGCGGCACCGCCGAGCAGCTCGCCATCGCCGGCGTCGCGGCGCTGGGTGCGACTGTGGTCGCACCGCTCTGCATGCAGCCGGCCCGCGCCGCCGAACTCGACGGCACCGTCGACCCGGTCTGGGCGGTCGGCATCTGCGCCGTCCTCGGCGCGCTGATCGGGGCGGGCGCGGCCATCGCCGTCCTGCTCAGGCCCGCGTTCGGGTGGAGCATCGCGCTGACCGCCGGGCTCGTCTGGGTGCTCGCGTTGATCTCCGCGGCGCCGACGGTCGCGTCGACCGGGCCGCTGCGCACCGTACGCCTCGGGGTCCTCGAACCCTCCTGGCTGGACGCCGCGGCGGCGCAGCGCCTCGCCATGCTGGTCCTGCCCGCGCTGTCCCTACTGGCCGGCGCGGCGATCGGTGCGCTGGCCCGGCGGCACGGCCAGCTGCCGCTGATCAGTGGCGCGGCCGGCGCGGCCGGGCCGATCCTGCTGGCCTTCGCCTACCTGACCGCCGGACCCGGCGACGCCGCCGACCGGTACCAGCTCGCCCCCTACTACGGCGCGCTCCTCGCGGTCGCCGCCGGCGCGCTCGGCTCGACCGCCGCCACGGTGCTGCGCCGGCCCGCGCCGGCCGCCGACGGCGAGGCGATCGCGCCCACCGACATCCTCCAGCCGCTCCCGGCCGCGCCGGCCGGCGCGCCGCTCGCCGCACCGGGCGGCTCAGCGCTCGCCGCTCCGGCCGGCGCCGGCCCGGGCACGGCCGCCTACCTGGGTACGGCCGCTCACCTGGGTACGGCCGCCGAACCGGGTCGCGCCGGCCGGGCCGACGGCTCGCCCACCCCCGCGCACTGGGACTGGCCGGAGGCGCCCGGCCTCACCCCCGCCGGCCGGAGCACGCCCCGGCAGACCCTCGCCGACCGCGCCGCCGGTCCGGCCGCTCCCGGCGTACCGGACGGGACGGGCGCGGACCGGCCGCCGGCCCCGGTCGAAGCGGCGGGCCCGGACCTCACGGGCGGGACGGCCGCCGCGGATTCGGCCGGCGCGGCCGGCACGGCTCCCCCGACCGGCACCGCTCCCCCGACCGGCACGCCTCCTCCGACCGGCACGGCTCCCTTGGCCGGCACGGAGTCGGCACCCGCGGGCGGGTCCCCGAGCGACGCGGGCGACCGCCACCTCGATGACCTGGCCCGGAACCTGCCGGGCTCCGGGCTGCTGCCGCCGGCCCGGCGGACCTCCGCGATCGACGTGCTCGCCGCCGGCCGCCCGGCCGCGCGATCCGGCCCGGAGCCGGCCGCCCCCAGCCCGGCCCCGGCGTCGTCCCTCGCCCCGGCACCGCCGGCCGCGGATGCCGCGGCACCGCCGAGCGCCGATGCGCCGGAACCGGTGCCGGCCGGGCCGGCACCGGCGGCCGGGGCGCGACCGCTCGCCCCGGCGGCCCCGACCTCGTCGGCCGACGAGGGACCGCAACACCCGGACCCGACCCCGCTACCGCACCACGGCGCCGCGCCGGAGCGACCGCAGCACACCGACCCGGCCGGGCGACCGCAGCAGCAGGCGGACGCCCCCGAGCGACCACAGCGCACGGCCGCCACCCAGCTACCGCAGCACGCCGGCCCGGCCGGGCGGGACGCCGATCCGGCCCGCCGCGCCGAGCCGGCCGCTGCGGCCGACGGCCCGGGCGACGCCGTGCTGACCACGGCGCCGACCAGCACCGCCGCAGGACGGCCGGCGGACGACGGCGCCGCCCCGGCGGAGGGCACGACGAAGCCCGCACGCGGCGGGCGGGCCCGGCGGGGCCGCAAGCCGGCGACGGCCACCAGCGGACCGTCGGCGGCGGCCGTGCCCGTCGCCGGAGCCGACCAGCCGGCGACCCCACCCCCGGCCACCACCGACCCGAGCCGCGCGGAGCAGGACCGCACAACCGTCACCGGCCCGGGCCACGAGGACCACGACCAGACCCGGCCCACCGCGCACGCGGACCACGACCAGACCCGGCCCACCGCGCAGGCGGACCACGACCGGACAGCCGCCGCTGCCGACACGGACCACGAACGGACACCGGCCGCCGGCCGCGCGGATCACGAGCAGACACCGACCGCCGGCCGGGCGGGCCACGAGCGGACACCCGTCGCCGGCGGCGGCCCGGGCGCCGAGGAGGTGGAGCAGCCCAGTCGCCGCTTCTTCTTCGACGAGCCGGCCGGCGGCGAGGGTCCGCCCGCGTCGCCCCGGCCACGCTTCCCGATCTTCGAGGACGTGACGGAGCGACCGGGCGAGGTCCGGCCGGCGTGGCCGATCGCGCCCGCGCCGGGCTGGTCGGCCGCCCCGCGCGGCACCACCACCCCCGGCCCGGCCGGTGTTCCGGAGGCCGGCCCGGCCGCCGAGCCCGACCCGGCGTCCGCACCACGCCCCCGGCACCGGGCGCTGCCGGACCTGCGCGCGTCCAACTGGGAGGCCCTCGCCAACGCCCGGCCCGCCCCGGCGGCGGGGCCCGGTGGCCGGCACGCCGATCCGCCGCCGGCCGGCCCGGAGCCCGGACCGGTCGAGCCGGCCGAGGGCGCCGGGACGGCTGAGCCGCCCGGGGCGGTCGAGGAGACGGCGGGCGAGGAGACGGCGGGCGGGAAAACCAAGTCCCGCCGAGGGCTGTTCCGGCGTAACCGGGGCAAGGCGGCCGAGCCGGTGGAGGCCGACCGCGAGGCGGAGCCGCTGCCGGCCCAGGACGAGGAGTTCGTCGACTGGGTCGCCGGCCTCGCCTCCGACGACAACGCCGACGACGCCCGTTCGCTGCGTACCGGCCGGCACCACCGCGACTGACCCGCCGGGTGGTACCGGGCCGACCAGCGGCCCGGTACCCATCCGACCCGCGCGGTCCCACCCCACCGCCCGGCCCCCGTGCAGCGGTCCGGGCAGCGGTCAGGCCAGCGGCAGGTAGACCCGCCCGCCGGCGTTGAGGAACTCCTCGGACTTGTCCCGCATGCCGCGCGCCGCGTACTCCTTCAGCTCCTGGGTGATCTTCATGGAGCAGAACTTCGGCCCGCACATCGAGCAGAAGTGCGCGGTCTTCGCCGGCTCGGCGGGCAGCGTGGCGTCGTGGTACGACCGGGCGGTCTCCGGGTCGAGCGAGAGGTTGAACTGGTCCTCCCAGCGGAACTCGAACCGGGCCTTGGAGAGCGCGTCGTCCCAGGCCTGCGCCCCGGGGTGCCCCTTGGCCAGGTCGGCCGCGTGCGCGGCGATCTTGTACGCGATCACGCCCGCCTTCACGTCGTCCCGGTCCGGCAGCCCGAGGTGTTCCTTCGGGGTGACGTAGCAGAGCATGGCGGTGCCGACCATGCCGATCATCGCGGCGCCGATGGCCGAGGTGATGTGGTCGTACGCGGGCGCGATGTCGGTGGTCAGCGGCCCGAGCGTGTAGAACGGCGCCTCGTGGCACCACTCCTGCTGGCGGTCCACGTTCTCCTTGATCTTGTGCATCGGCACGTGCCCCGGACCCTCGATCATCACCTGGACGTCGTGGGCCCAGGCGACCTTCGTCAGCTCACCGAGCGTGCGTAGCTCGGCGAACTGCGCCTCGTCGTTGGCGTCCGCGATGGAGCCGGGGCGCAGCCCGTCGCCGAGGGAGAACGTCACGTCGTACTTCGCGAGCAGCGCACACAGCTCCTCGAAGTTGGTGTAGAGGAAGTTCTCCTCGTGGTGCGCCAGGCACCAGGCCGCCATGATCGAGCCGCCCCGGGACACGATCCCGGTGACCCGGTCCACGGCCAGCGGCACGTACGGCAGCAGCACCCCGGCGTGCACGGTCATGTAGTCGACGCCCTGCTCGGCCTGCTCGATCACGGTGTCCCGGAACACCGCCCAGCTCAACTTCACCGGGTCGCCGCCGACCTTCTCCAGCGCCTGGTAGATCGGCACGGTGCCGATCGGCACCGGCGAGTTGCGCACGATCGCCTCGCGGGTCTCGTGGATCCGCTTGCCGGTGGAGAGGTCCATCACGGTGTCCGCGCCCCACCGGGTGGCCCAGGTCAGCTTCTCCACCTCCTCGGCGACCGACGAGCTGACCGCCGAGGTGCCGATGTTGGCGTTCACCTTGACCAGGAACGCCCGCCCGATGATCGCCGGCTCGCACTCCGGGTGGTTGACGTTGAGCGGCAGCACCGCCCGCCCGGCGGCGATCTCGTCCCGGACGAACTCCGGCGCGACGCCCTCCCGGATCGCCACGAACTCCATCTCCGGGGTGACGATCCCGGCCCGGGCGTAGCCGAGCTGCGTCGGGCGCTTCCCGTCGACGCCGGCCAGCGGGGTGCCCGCGCCCCGCACGGGGGCGACGTCGCCCCGGGCGGCGATCCACGGCCCGCGCAGCGGCGGCAGCCCGACCGCCGGGTCCGAGCCCGGGCCCGAGGTGTCGTAGAGCCGCACCGGGGGGTTGTCCCCGGCCAGTTCCACCTCGGCGAACGGCACCCGGAGGTCCGGCCGCGACCCCTCCACGTAGACCTTGCGTCGTGCCTGCATGACAGCCTCCCTGTCGCTCATGCGGACCAGCCGAAGTGGTCCAGCGGGCCGCGTCCCGCGCCCAGCGCCCAGTCGCGCGCGCCGGTCAGCGCGCGGGTCACGTACTCCTTCGCGGCGGCGACCGCGACCGGCACCGGATCGCCCGCCGCCAGCCGGACCGCGATCGCCGCCGAGAACGAGCAGCCGGTGCCGTGGTTGTGCCGGGTCGCCACCCGGGGCGCGCGCAGCAGCGTGGTCCGGCCCGCGCCGGCCAGCACGTCCACCGACTCGCCGCCGGCGTCCACGTCACCGCCGGTCACCACCACGTGCGCCGGGCCCGCGGCCGCCAGCGTCTCGGCCGCCGCGACCATCTCCTCGACCGTGCCCACCGGGCGTCCGGTGAGGGCCGCGGCCTCCGCGCGGTTCGGCGTCGCCACCTCGGCGTACGGCAGCAGCCGCTCGACCGCCTCCACCACGCCGAGCCGGTGTCCACTGGTGGCGACCAGCACCGGGTCGACGACCAGCCGGGGCAGCCGCCCGGCCCGCGCCGCCTCGGCCACCGCGCCGGCGACCGCCGGGCTGCCGAGCATGCCGGTCTTCACCGCCCGGACGTCGAAGTCGCCGAGCACGCTGTCGAGCTGGTCGCGCACGGTCTGCGGGGGCAGCGGCAGGACGGCGTCCACGCCCCGGGTGTTCTGGGCGGTGACGGCGGTGAGCACGCTGGCGCCGTACGCGCCGAGGGCGGCGAAGACCTTGAGATCGGCCTGGATGCCGGCGCCGCCGCCGGAGTCTGATCCGGCGATGGTGAGGACTGTCCTCGGGGTCACGTCGCTCCCTGGGCTGTGGTGGTGGGCCGCGGCCGGTCGTGGGCCGCCGCGCTGAGGGTGGCGGCGGCCGCGGTGGGCCGCTCGGCGCGCATGATCGCGCCGAGCACGGCGACCCCGCTGGCGCCGGCCGCGACGCACGCCCGGACCTGGTCCGGGGTCTCGATGCCGCCCAGGGCGAGCACCGGTACCGGACAGACCCGGATCAGCTCGCGCAGCCCGGCCGGGTGCAGGGGTGGGCCGTAGCCGGGTTTCGTTCTCGTCGGGAAGACCGGCGACAGGGTCACGTAGTCCTCGGTGCTGAGGCGGGCCAGCTCGGTGGTGTCGTGGCAGGACCGGCCGACCAGGGCGACGGGCGGCGGCGGGTACGGGCCGGCGGCGGGCAGGTGCACGGCGTCGCCGCCGAGCGGGTCCGGGCCGGCGACGATCAGCCGGCCGCCGGCCCCGGTGAGGATCGCGCGCAGTTCGCCGGCGAGGGCGGCCCGCTCGGCCCGCGGCAGGTCCTTGTCCCGCAGCACCACCCAGCGCACTCCCCCGGCCACGGCCGCCTCGACGACCTCGGCCAGGGGTCGCCGGGCCATCCGCCGGTCGGTCAGCAGCACCACGCCCGACGGCAGCTCGCGAGCGCCCGACGAGATCGTGGCGGAGGCCGGCCCCGCCGGCCGTACCCGGCCGGCGGCTCCGCCCGTCGCGCGGGCGGCCATGCCGGGCGGCGCCGTCACAGCTCGGGCCGTCCGTCGTCGGGGGTGGAGGCCAGGGCGTGGAAACGACGGGGGATCCGCCCGGCCCCGTACGCCAGCCGCCCGGCCCGCACGGCGTGCCGCATCGCGGTGGCCATCGCCACCGGGTCGGCGGCCCGGGTCACCGCGCTGGCCAGCAGCACCCCGTCACAGCCCAGCTCCATGGCGAGCGCCGCGTCGGAGGCGGTGCCGATGCCGGCGTCGAGGATCACCGGCACGGCCACGGCCTGCCGGATCAGCCGGATGTGATGCGGGTTGCCCACGCCCAGCCCGGAGCCGATCGGCGCCCCCGCCGGCATCACCGCCGCGCAGCCCACGTCGGCCAGCCGCCGGGCCAGGACCGGATCGTCCGACGTGTACGGCAGCACGGTGAACCCGTCCGCCACCAGCTCCTCGGCGGCGCGCAGCAGCTCCACCCCGTCCGGCAGCAGCGTGCGCTCGTCGCCGATGACCTCGAGTTTCACCCAGTCGGTCGCGAACGCGTCGCGGGCCAGCCGGGCCACCTTCACCGCCTCGGCCGCGGTGTGGCAGCCCGCCGTGTTCGGCAGCAGCCGTACCCCGCACCGTTCCAGCAGGTCGAGCAGGCCACCGGCGCTGCCCGGCGCGGTGTCGACCCGGCGCAGCGCCAGGGTGACCAGTTCGGTGCCGGAGGCCCGGATCGCCTGTTCCAGCACGTGCAGGTTGGCCGCGCCGCCGGTGCCGAGGACGAGCCGGGAGCCGAGGGTGACCCCGCCGATCTCCAGGGGCATGCCGCTCACCCGCCCTGCGCGGCGCTGAGCACCTCGACCCGGTCACCGTCGCGCAGCACGGTGGCCGGCCAGCCGCCGCGGGGTACCACCTCGCCGTTGACCGCGACCGCGAGGCCACGCTCCTGGGTGGTGACCGCGCGGACCAGCTCGGCGACGGTGACGCCGACCGGCAGGTCCCGCCCCGCGCCGTTGACGATCAGTCGCACGTCTCCTCCTCGGTGTCGGATGGGGCCCGGACCGGTCCGGTCCGGCCGGCGAACCGGGCCGCGCCGAAGGGCGCGAGCAGCGGGTCCGGCTCGCCGGTGACGACCAGCTCGGCGACCAGGTCGGCGGTGACCGGGGTGAGCACGATGCCGTGCCGGTGGTGCCCGGTGGCGACGAGCACGCCGGGGCGGCCGGGCAGCGCCCCGATGATCGGCGCGTTGTCCGGCGTGCCGGGCCGCCACCCGGCCGCCGCCTCCACCAGCTCGTACTCGGCCAGTTCGGGGACCAGGTCGACGGCGGCGCGGAGCAGCCGCAGCACCGCCCCCGCGGTCACCACGGTGTCGGCGCGCTCCTCGACGGTCGCCCCGACCACCACCTCGCCGCTGTCCCGGGGCACCAGGTAGACCGGCTCGCCGTCGGCGTACCCCCGGATCACGTGCCGGAAGCCGGGCGGACCGCCACCGGGCGCGCGGAGCCGGAGCACCTGCCCCTTCACCGGCCGGACCGGGAGGCCGGTGAGCGCCGCCGCGCCGCAGCCGGCCGCCACCACGACGACCCGGGCGGCCAGCTCGGACAGCGCGCCGACCGCCGCCGGTCGCAGCACCGCGCCGGCCCGCTCGGCCGCCGTGCGCAGCGCGGCGACCAGCCGGCGCGGGTCGACCTGGTGGTCGCCGGGTGCGAGCGCGCCGCCGCGCACCCGGGGCGCCAGCGCCGGCTCGCGGTCCCGCAGCTCCGAGGGGCGCAGCGGCCTGATCGGCAGCCCCAGACCCTGCTGGTACGACCAGAGCCGGCCCGCCTCGGCCAGGTCGTCGGCGGTGAGCCCGACCACCAGGGTGCCGTCGGTGCGGTACCCGAGGTCGGCGCCGGCGGCCCCGGCCAGCTCGGCGGCGAAGCCGGGCCAGCGGGCGGCGGACTCGGTGAGCAGCCCGGTCAGCTCCCGCTCCCCGAAGTACGCCTCGGCGACCGGCGCCAGCATCCCGGCCGCCACCCGCGACGCGCCGGAGCCCGGCGCCGGGTCGTGCACGCTCACCCGCAGCCCGCGCTGCGCGCACCGCCACGCGATCGCCAGCCCCACCGGCCCCGCCCCGACCACCGCCACGTCGGCCTCGACGGTGCCCCGGCCGACGTCGCCGGTGCTGCCCGCGCCCCCGCTCAGCACGTCAACGCCCGGAGCAGCTCGGCCGTCGCCCCGGCCGGATCGGCGGCGGCCGACAGCGCCCCGACCACCGCCACCCCGTACGCCCCGGCGGCCCGCAGCGCCGGCACCGACGCGGCGGTCACCCCGCCGATCGCGATCACCGGCACGCTCACGGCCCCGGCGACCGCGCGGATCCCCGCGGGGCCGATCGGGTCGGGCAGCCCGGACTTGGTCGTGGTGGCGTAGCACGGCCCCACGCCGAGGTAGCTGGCCCCGGCGGCGACCGCCGCGGCGGCGGTGACCGGCTCCCGGGCTGTCGCGCCGAGCACGGCGGCGGCACCGAGCACCCGGCGGGCGGCGGGCACCGGCAGATCGTCCGCGCCCACGTGCCCGCCGTCGGCGGCCACCGCCAGCGCCACGTGCAGCCGGTCGTTGACCAGGCAGGTCGCCCCGTACGGCCGGCACAGCCCGGCCACCCGCCGGGCCAGCTCGTACGCCTCCCGGTCGGTGGCGTCGTCGGCCACCCGGACCTGGACCACCAGTTCGGCGCCGGCCACCGGCAGCGCGGCCCGCAGCACGCCGAGGGGGTCCCGACCGGGCCGGGTGTCGGTGATCAGATGCAGTCGCCCCAGGGACGGCACGGCAACACTCCTCCCTGCGCCGGCATTACCCGGATCAGGTTCAACGGTCGGGGGCTGTCAGCCCCCCTCTCAGCCCGGTCCGCACCGGGCTCCCGTGGGTCACTTGCGGCCTACCGTACGGCGTTCCCCGGCGATCCGCCAAGGGCGGGTGACACTTTTCCCACCCACCGTCCGGAGTGGAGGGCGGGGACGGCGAGTGACCTTCCGGTCACGTCATGCTGTCCGGATGCCCTCGCCTGCCCGCGTTCCGCGCCGGTTGTCGTTCCTGCCGTTCCGCGGCAGCGTCGCCGTCGCCGAGGGCCAGCTGACCTGGGCGATGGTGCGCGGGCCGGCCTGGCGGCGGCTGCTGCCCGATGTCTACGTGCACCGCGACGGCCACCGCCCGGACGACCACCGGATGTGGTGCGAGGCCGTCGCCCTGCGCCTGCCGCCCGGTGCCGCCGTCGCCGGGCGCAGCGCCGCGTACCTGTGGGGCGTCGACCTGCTCGAACCAGCCGCCCCGGTCACCGTGCTGCTGCCCCGGACGGCCCGGCTGCGCCCGCATCCCCGGGTACGCGTCGTCCGCTCGGTGCTGCCGGACAGCGACCGGACCCGGTTCGCCGGGCTACCGGTCACCACGGCCCTGCGCACCGCCTTCGACCTCGGCCGGCAGGCCCCACGCACGGACGCGCTGGTCGCCGTCGACGCGCTGCTGCACCGGCGGGTGGTCAAACTGACCGACCTCCGGGCGTACGCCGCGGCGCGGTCCGGCTGGCCGGGCACCAGGCTGCTCCGGGAGGTGCTGGCGCTCGCGGAGCCGCTGAGCGAATCTCCGATGGAGACCCGGCTCCGGCTGCTCCTGCTCGACGCCGGGCTCGGGCCGCTCGTCGCCCAGCACGACGTGCTCGACGCCCGGGGCCGCTTCGTCGGACGGGTGGACCTCGCCTGGCCGGCCCGCCGCGTCGCGGTCGAGTACGACGGCGACCACCACCGGGAACGCGCCCACTTCCGCCAGGACGTCGCCCGCCTCAACGCGCTCCGGGCGGCCGGCTGGCTGGTCCTCCGCTTCACCGCCGACGACGTGCTCCGCCACCCGCGCGCCACCGTCGCCCTGGTCCGCCAGGCCCTCGCCGAACGTGCCGCCACCGCACGCCACCCCTGACCCTGGCCGCCCGCCCCGCCGCGCGCCGCCGCTGAGCGGCACAGCGTCGCCGCCGGTGTCGCGCTGTGCGTACCCCGGGCCGCTCGGCGATGACGCCGATCTGGCCGGTCACCGCAGGCAGCGCGTGCGACCACCGACCACCAACCACGATGGACATCACGGCCCGCTGTGATGTCCACAGCGCTCACACCTCCCGTCTCGCCCGCCGCGTTTGCGCTCTGCCGCTTCGCGCCCCGCTCTGCTCAGCCGCCGCGCTGCTCAGCCGCCCGCGCTGCTCACCCGCCCGCTCTGCTCAGCCACCCGCTCTGCTCAGCCACCCGCTCTGCTCAGCCACCCGCTCTGCTCAGGCTCCCGCCCACGCCCTGCTCTGCGCCCGCTCAGTTCAGGCATCCGCCCACTCAGGCGTCCGGCCCCACGCCGTACCCCGTCCAGCGCCCAACCGGACGTCGTCGGTGGAACGCTATGGAGGTCAAAGAACGCTCTTGACCTCCATAGCGTTCCACCCGCTCCCGTGCCGTTCGGCCGCCGACCCGCTCAGCGTCCCGTCCCACGCGGCGCCCGGCCCAACGGGCCGACCGGAGGCAATCGGTGGATCACCATGGACGCCACAAGCGCGCCTTGGCGCCATCAGCGCCCAACCCGCCCGCCCGGTCCCCCCCGGCCACTCACGGCACCCACCGGGCCGGCCAACAGAGACCACCGGTGGAACACCATGGAGGTCAAAGAGCGCTTTTGACCTCCATGGTGTTCCACCGAGGCCGTCACTCGACGGCGTGCCCGGCCGGCGGCGGCCCAGCACCCAACTCGCAGAGCCCAGCGCCCGGTCCGTCGAGCGAAAGACCCCGCCGCGGGGTCAGCACCCGGGCCGTCGAACGAAAAGGCCAGCGACAGGGCCCACGCCCGGTCCGTCGGGCGAAGGACCCGCCCGCAGCAGAGCAGCACCCAACTCGCAGAGCCCAGCGCCCATTCGGTAGAGCGAGAGACCCGCCCGCAGGGCCGACGACCCCGCCCACAGCGCCAGTGAGCCCGTACGCCGAGGGTCGGGCCGCCCAGGAGCAACCGGCACGCAGGGCGCAACGGGCCCGGCCGGCGTGGCCCGGGGGTGGAAAGCAGGCTGCCCCGGTGCCGGAGACGGCACCGGGGCAGCGCTGAGCCCGGTCAGAGCAGGGCGTCGAGGGCGTCCAGGTCCTCGTCGGTGGGCTGCCAGGTGCCCGCCTCGGCGTTGGCGCGTACCTGCTCGGGGGTGGTGGCGCCGGCGATCACGGAGGTCACCGCCGGCCGGGCGGCCAACCCGCCGATGGCCACCTGGAGCATGCTGAGCCCGCGCTCGGCCGCGTACGCCTCAACCGCCTCGATGGTGTCCCAGTCGGCCGCGGCGAGCCGCTCGGCGTACCGGCCGCCACCGGCGAGCCGGCTGCCGGCCGGGGGCGTCTCGTTCCGCTTGTACTTGCCGGTGAGCAGCCCGTTGGCGAGCGGGAAGAACGGCAGCATGCCCAGGCCGAACCGCTCGCAGGCGGGGATGACCTCGGTCTCCACGCTCCGCTCCAGCAGCGAGTAGTGGTTCTGCGCGGAGACGAAGCGGGTACGGCCCTGGGACGACGCGGTCCAGTCGGCGTCGGCGATCTGCCAGCCGGCGAAGTTCGAGTTGCCGAGGTAGCGCACCTTGCCGGCGCGGACCAGGTCGTCCAGGGCGGCGAGGGTCTCGTCGATCGGCGTACCGGGGTCCGGCTCGTGCATCTGGTAGAGGTCGATGTGATCGGTGCCGAGGCGGCGCAGCGACGCCTCGACCGCGCGGGCGATGTACCGGCGGGCGCCCCGGGCGCCGTGGTCGGGGCCGTTGAGGCCGTGCATGTCCATGCCGAACTTGGTGGCGACCACCACGTCGTCCCGGCGCCCCTTCAGCGCCTCGCCCAGCAGTTCCTCGGAGCCGCCCTGCGGCTCGCCGTAGATGTCGGCGGTGTCGAAGAAGTTGATCCCGGCGTCGAGCGCGGCGTCGACCACCGCGCGGGTCCCGTCGCGGTCGAGCTTGCGGCCGAAGTTGTTGCAGCCGATGCCGACCACGGACACCACGAGCCCGGAGTCGCCCAACCGGCGATAGGTCATCTCAGTCACGAGATCCACCCTATGCCGCCCGCCACCAGGTCACCGCTCGAGCCCGCGGGCCGGCCCGGCTCGCCGGCTGAGCCGTCCCCGACATCAGGTCCGTAGCGACGCCGACAGGGCCTCGGCGGCGACCAGCACCACGCCCCACGACGACCAGCGCCACGCCCCGCGACGACCAGCGCCACGCCCCGCGACGACCAGCGCCACGCCCGGCGGCGACGCCGCGGCGGAGGCGCACCGAACGCCGGCGGGACCCGACCCCGCCGCCAGAACCCCACCCGCCGCCGGCGCGGAACCGGTCGACGAGCGCGCCGTCGGTCAGCGGACGTCCCAGACCGGCTCGGGCGTCTCGACCACCTCTCCGTCGCCGCGGAACAGCACGAACCGGTCGAACGAGCGGGTGAACCAGCGGTCGTGGGTCACCGCGACCACCGTCCCGTCGAAGGCCGCGAGTCCGGCTTCGAGCGCCTCGGCGGAGGCCAGGTCGAGGTTGTCGGTCGGCTCGTCGAGCAGCAGCAGGGTCGCCCCGGACAGCTCCAGCAGCAGCACCAGGAAGCGCGCCTGCTGCCCGCCGGAGAGCGTGCCGAAGCGCTGGTCGCCCTGGCCGGCCAGCTCGTACCGGGACAGCGCCGCCATGGCCGCGTGCCGGTCCATCCCGGCCCGGTGCTCGTCGCCCCGCCACAGGATGTCGACCAGCGTCCTGGCCATCAGCTCCGGCCGGTCGTGGGTCTGGGAGAAGTGGCCGGGCCGGACCCGGGCGCCGAGGCGGATCATCCCGTCGTGCGCGACGGGCGCCAGCTTCGCGGCCTCGGCCGGCACGCTGGCCGGGTCGGGGTCGGTGCCGCCGCGGGCCAGCAGCCGCAGGAAATGCGACTTTCCGGTCCCGTTGGCGCCGAGCACCGCCACCCGGTCGCCGTACCAGAGTTCCAGGTCGAAGGGGTAGGTCAGGCCGTCGAGTTCGAGCTGCTCGGCGATGACCGCGCGCTTCCCGGTCCGCCCGCCGCTCAGCCGCATCCGGATGTCCTGGTCCTTCGGGGGTACGGGCGGCGGCCCGGCCTCCTCGAACTTGCGCAACCGGGTCTGCGCGGCCTGGTAGCGGGAGGCCATGCCGTCGTTGTACGCGGCCTTCTGCTTGTACATGAGCATCAGCTCGCGCAGCTTCTGGTGCTCCTCGTCCCAGCGGCGACGCAGCTCGTCGAGGCGGGCGTGCCGGGCGACCCGCGCGGAGTGCCAGCTCGCGAAGCCACCCGGGTGCACCCAGGCGCTGCCGCCCTCGACGGCGACCACCCGGTCGGCGGTCTGTGCCAGCAGTTCCCGGTCGTGCGAGACGTAGAGCACGGACTTGCCGGACTCGCGCAGCCGGCCCTCCAGCCAGCGCTTGCCGGGCACGTCGAGGAAGTTGTCCGGCTCGTCGAGCAGCAGCACCTCGTCGGGGCCGCGGAGCAGCAGTTCCAGCGCGAACCGCTTCTGCTGGCCGCCGGAGAGGGTCCGCACCGGGCGGTCCCGGGCGGCGTCCCAGGGCAGGTCGAGCACGATGGTGGCCACCGTGTCGAAGAGCACCTCGACGTCGTACCCGCCGGCTTCGCCCCAGGCGGCCAGCGCGTCCGCGTACGCCAGTTGGGCCTTGCCGGCGGCGCTGCTGTACTTGCCGCGGACCTCGGCCGCCCGCATGGCCGCCTCGGTCTCGGCGAGCCGGCGGCCGGCGTCGCGCAGCGCCGGCGGGGCGAGCGACAGCGCCAGGTCGGCGAGGGTCGACTCGTCCCCGATCATGCCGATGAACTGGCGCATCACGCCGAGCCCGCCGGAGCGGGCGATGGCGCCGGTAGGCACCGGCAGGTCGCCGGCGACCATCCGCAGCAGGGTGGTCTTGCCGGCGCCGTTGGGGCCGACGAGGGCCACCTTGGCGCCCTCACCGACCCGGAACGACACCTCGGCGAAGAGCTCCCGGCCGTCCGGGAGGGTGTGCCCGACCCCTGCCACGTCCACGTATCCCACGCCGGCATCCTGCCCGAGAGGCGGGGGCGGGCGACACTCGTTTACCGGGTGACCCGCAGCACCCGGAAGCCCTTCTGGCTGGCGTGCCGGGCCACCTGCCAGCCCTGGTCGGTCAGCCAGCGGTGCAGCGAGTCGCCGCCGAGGTTCTTCGCGACGACCAGCCACGCCACCCCGTCCGGGGCGAGCCGGGGCAGCCAGTGCCGGAGCAGGTCGTGCAGCTCGGACTTGCCGATGTGGATGGGCGGGTTGGACCAGATCTGGGCGAAGGTGACCTCGGCCGGTACGTCGTCCGGAGCGACCGCCCGGACCCGCTCGGCCGCGCCCACCCGGGCGGCGTTCGCGGCGGTGAGTTGCCGGGCCCGCTCGTTGACGTCGACCGCCCAGACCGTGGCGGCCGGCGCGCTGGCGGCCAGGACGCAGGTGATGGGGCCGAAGCCGGAGCCGATGTCGAGCAGCGGACCGGTGACGTCGGGCGCCGGCAGCGGGGCCTTGCGCAGCAGGACGGCGGTGCCGGGGTCGAGCCGGGCGGCGGAGAAGACCCCGCTGGCGGAGGCGAGGGTGTAGTCCCGCCCCGCCACGGAGAACTCGACCTCGCGCGGCTGGACGGCGCTCGTGGGCTGCGCGGTGAAGTAGTGGTCGCCGGTCACGCCGGGAATTGTCGCACCGGCGTGGATGGGCGTCGGCGACGGTGTGCTGAACCGGGTCGGACGCCACTCCGCCCAGATTTCCCGATATTACCCTCGAAAGGGACAATCGACCCCTACTGTGTCTCACATGGTGTATCGGTACGAGTCCGATGAGGACGCCTTCCTGGAGTACCCGGGGTCCGGGCCGGACCCGTCCGCGCCGGCCGCCGCGCCACCGCCGCCGGCGGGCCCCTCGCCGTCCCGCTTCCCCACCCCGTCGCTGCCGCCGGCCCGGGTCGCCCGACCGCCCGTCGACACGGCCCCAGCCCCGGCGCCGGCCCCGGCCCCGGCCCCGGCTCCGCTGCCCGCGCCGGCCCCGCCACCGGTTCCGGCTCCCTCGCCGGCCCCCGTGCCGGGCCGGCTCGAGCCGGACGCCCCCCGGGCCACCGCACCGCCCGCCGCCGTGCCACGCCCGGCGCCGGCCGCGATCTTCCGGACGACCGAACCGCTGGACCTGTCCCGCCCCAGCCGGGCGGAGCGCAGGCGCGGCGGGGGGCGGGCCTGGCAGGCCCTGATCGGTGGCGCCGCCGTCCTGATGCTGCTCGCCCTCGGCGGGCTGGCCGTCGCCGCGCTGCTCGACGAGCGCACCGGCACGCCGCAGGCCGGCACGCCCAGCGGGCAGCCGGTGGTGGAGCAGTCCGCCGCGGCCGACGGGACGGACCTGGACTCCCGGGACACCGACCAGCTGGCGCTCACCGTCAAGGAGGTCTTCCCCGGCAAGAAGCTGGTGGTCGCCGACGGTCAGCCCGCGTACCCGGTGCTCAAGACCCATTCCAGCGGCAGCTGCGGGGTCGCGGTGACCGGGGAGATCGCCGACCTGCTCACCCGGCTCGGCTGCAACCAGGTGGTCCGGGCGACCCTGCGCTCCCCCGACGGCGATCACCTGCTCACCGCCGGGCTGTTCAACCTCACCGACGTGGCCAGCGCGCAGCGCGCCCGGGACCGGATCCGGCAACTGCTCGACGAACGGCAGGGCCGGTTCCGAGGCATGGCCGCCGACGAAGACACCGAGGCCGTGGCGAAGGCCGCCGCCCGCATCGGCTGGCAGGTACGCGGCCACTACATCGCGTACTGCCTGGTCACCCGCGCCGACGGGAAGAAGATCGCGGCCACCGACAGCCGGACCCGCGAGATCCTGTACGACATGATCGAGGTCTACCTGAACCGGGGCGTGCTGGAACGCCGGGCCAACGGCGGGGTGGCCAACCAGCCCACCGACACCACCTCGGACGGTCCCGCCGGCCAGGACGGCACCGACGACCGGAACTCCTCGGACAACTGACCGACCACCCGACGGCCCGCCGTTTCCCCGTCCCGGGGCGGCGGGCCGTCCGGCGTCCGGGCTCGCTCCCGGGGGGGGTCGGCGGCCAGAAGATCCCGGCGCCGGGGTGGGGTGTCAGCCTTCGGCGACGGGGACGCGGAGCCGGCGGGTGAGGTCGGCGCGGCGGGCGTACTCGGCCGGGTCGTCGGGGTAGCCGACCGCCACCAGAGCCAGCCCGTGCGCGGGCGCCACGGTCACCTCGCTGGACCGCTCCCGGCGGCTCAGCAGGCCCGCCGGCCACTCCACCGGCCGGCGGCCGTCCCCGGCCACCAGCATGGCGCCGACCAGGCTGCGCACCATGTTCTGGCAGAACGCGTCGGCCTGCACGGTGGCGACCAGGATGCCGTCCGGGTCGCGCCGCCAGTCCAGCCGGGTCACCTCGCGCAGCGTGGTGGCGTTCTCCTTGCGCCGGCAGTACGCGGCGAAGTCGTGCTCCCCCACCAGGCCGGCCGCGGCGGCGTTCAGCGCCGCCAGATCGAGCGGCTTCGGCCAGGCGAGGGTGTCGGTACGGCGCAGCGGCTCGGCGCCCCACGGGGCGTCGGTCACCCGGTACTCGTAGCGGCGGAAGGTCGCCGAGAAACGGGCGTCGAAGTCGGCCGGCACCTCGGTCATCGCGCGCACCCGCACGTCGGGCGGGAGGAGCCGGGCCAGCCGGCGCAGCAGCCGCCCGTCGTGCTGCCGCCACACCTCGGTGGGCAGGTCGAGATGGCAGACCTGCCCGGTGGCGTGCACGCCGGCGTCGGTCCGGCCGGCCACGGTCAGCCCGGTGGCGGTGCCGGTGCCGAGGACCAGGTCCAGGGTCGCCATCAGCACCCCGGCGACGGTGCGCCGGGTGGGCTGGGGCGCCCAGCCGGAGAAGTCGGTGCCGTCGTAGGAGACGTCCAGCCGCAGCCGGGTCCGCTCGTCCACCTCGTACCTCCCGTTCACGCCGTCGGGCCCGGCACCCCAGGAAGGGATGCCGGGCCCGACGATGCTGCCTGTGCTCAGGCCTTGTCGTTCTCGGTGGCCTCGTCGTCGTCCTCGCGCGCCTGGGCGGTGTCGCCAGTGGCCGAGACCGGCGCCTCGGCGTCCTGGTCGGCGACCTCGCTGGAGCGCGGGGTCTCCTCGGCCGGGGCCAGGGCCTCGACCTTGTCCTGCTGGGCGGACTTGCGGGCGGCGGTCTTCTTGTTCGCCTTCGGCTCGGCGACCTGAAGCTCCTCCACCAGCTCGATGATCGCCATCGGAGCGGCGTCACCCTTGCGCGGACCGGTCTTCACGATCCGGGTGTAGCCACCGTTGCGGTTGGCGTACCGGGGCGCGATCTGGTCGAACAGGGCGTAGACCACGTCCTTGTCCTTGACGACGCCCAGCACCCGGCGGCGCGAGGCGAGGTCGCCGCGCTTGGCCTTGGTGATGAGCTGCTCGGCCAGCGGACGCAGCCGCCGGGCCTTCGTCTCGGTGGTCTGGATCTTGCCGTGCTGGAACAGCGCGGTGGCCAGGTTGGCCAGCATCAGCCGCTCGTGCGCGGGGCTGCCGCCGAGGCGGGGGCCCTTGGTGGGCGTGGGCATGCTTGGTGCTCCTCAGGTGTGGCGGCAGCGCGGACTAGAGCTGCTCGGTCTCGCGGTAGTCGTCGGTGTCGTAGTCGGCCTCGCCGAAGGCGTCCACGACGTGCGCCGGGTCGAAGTTCGGAGCCGAGTCCTTCAGCCCCAGGCCCATCCCGGCGAGCTTCATCTTGACCTCGTCGATCGACTTCTGACCGAAGTTGCGGATGTCGAGGAGGTCGGCCTCGGTACGCCCGATCAGCTCACCAACGGAGTTGATGCCCTCGCGCTTGAGGCAGTTGTAGGAGCGGACGGTCAGGTCCAGCTCCTCGATCGGCAGAGCCAGGTCCGCGGCCAGCTGGGCGTCCTGCGGGGACGGCCCGATGTCGATGCCCTCGGCGGTCTCGTCCAGCTCACGGGCCAGCCCGAACAGCTCCACCAGCGTCGAACCGGCGGAGGCCAGCGCGGTACGCGGGCCCATCGACGGCTTGGTCTCGACGTCGATGATCAGCCGGTCGAAGTCGGTCCGCTGCTCGACACGGGTCGCCTCGACGCGGTAGGTGACCTTGAGCACCGGCGAGTAGATCGAGTCGACCGGGATCCGGCCGATCTCGGCGCCCGCCTGCTTGTTCTGTGCCGCCGTGACGTAGCCCCGACCCCGCTCGACGGTCAGCTCCATGTCGAGCCGGCCCTTGCCGTTGAGGGTGGCGAGCTTCAGGTCCGGGTTGTGCACCGAGACGCCGGCCGGGGGCTGGATGTCACCGGCGGTCACGTCGCCCGGGCCCTGCTTGCGCAGGTACATGCTGACCGGCTCGTCGTGCTCGGAGCTGACGCACAGCTCCTTGATGTTCATGACGAGCTCGACCACGTCCTCCTTGACCCCGGGGATGGTGGTGAACTCGTGCAGGACACCGTCGATCTTGATCGAGGTGACGGCCGCACCCGGGATGGAGGACAGCAGCGTACGCCGCAGCGAGTTGCCGAGCGTGTAGCCGAAGCCGGGCTCCAGCGGCTCGATGGTGAACCGGGACCGGGTCTCGTTGATCGACTCTTCGGAGAGAGACGGTCGCTGGCTGATGAGCATTTTTTCTCTTCTCTTCCGGGGCGCCCGCCATATGACGCCCGACGAAACTGTTCCGGTGGCCCGCCCCGGAGGGCGGGCCACCGCAACGAGCCCTTACTTGGAGTAGAGCTCGACGATCAGCTGCTCCTGGACCTGGGTGTCGATCACCTGGCGGGCCGGGAGCGAGTGCACGAGGATCTTCATCTGGCTGGGGATGGCCTCGAGCCACGCCGGAACGGTCTTGGAGCCGGCCTCGGCCTGCGCGACGATGAACGGGGTGAGCTCCTTGCTCTTGCCCCGGACCTCGACGATGTCGTGCTCCTTGACGCGGTACGACGGGATGTCGACCTTCTTGCCGTTCACCGTGAAGTGACCGTGCTTGACCAGCTGACGGGCCATGTCCCGGGACTTGGCGTAGCCGGCCCGGTAGACCACGTTGTCCAGCCGCGACTCGAGGATCTGGAGCAGAACCTCGCCCGTCTTGGCCTTCTTGCCCACGGCCTCTTCGTAGTAGCCGCGGAACTGCTTCTCCAGCACGCCGTAGACACGACGGGCCTTCTGCTTCTCACGGAGCTGGAGCAGGTACTCCGTCTCCTTGGTGCGGCCGCGGCCGTGCTGCCCGGGCGGGAACGGCCGGGACTCGAACGGGCACTTCGGGCCATCGCACTTGCTGCCCTTGAGGAACAGCTTCATCTTCTCCCGCCGGCAACGGCGGCAGTCAGCACCGGTGTAACGAGCCATCTCTCTCTAACCTCTCAGACCCGGCGACGCTTCGGCGGACGGCACCCGTTGTGCGGCTGCGGCGTGACGTCGGAAATCTGCCCGACCTCGAGACCGGCGGCCTGCAACGAACGGATGGCGGTCTCCCGGCCGGAGCCGGGACCCTTGACGAACACGTCGACCTTGCGCATGCCGTGCTCCATCGCCCGACGCGCGGCGGCCTCGGCGGCCAGCTGCGCGGCGAACGGAGTCGACTTGCGGGAGCCCTTGAAGCCCACCTGGCCGGAGGAGGCCCAGGAGATGACCGCACCGGTCGGGTCCGTGATGGACACGATGGTGTTGTTGAAGGTGCTCTTGATGTGCGCCTGCCCGTGGGCGACGTTCTTGCGTTCCTTGCGCCGGACCTTCTTGACGGCGGCTCCGGCACGAGCCTTCGGTGGCATAAGTCTGTGCGCTCCTAGTTGACTTTCCGGACCGGGTTGCGGCCTCGCCCACCTCGGCGGTGGCCGACCCGTCATCCGGTTAAGAACTACTTCTTGCCGGGCTTCTTCTTGCCGGCGACGGTCCGCTTCGGGCCCTTCCGGGTCCGCGCGTTGGTCTTGGTGCGCTGACCACGCACGGGCAGACCGCGGCGGTGCCGGATACCGGCGTAGCAGCCGATCTCGACCTTGCGGCGGATGTCAGCGGCGACCTCGCGGCGCAGGTCGCCTTCAACCTTGTAGTTGGCCTCGATGTGGTTCCGGAGCTCGACGAGCTCCTCGTCCGTGAGGTCCCGAACGCGCTTGTCCGGCGAGATGCCGGTCGCGGAGAGCGTCTCCAGGGCGCGGGTGCGACCGACCCCGAAGATGTAGGTGAGCGCGATCTCCATCCGCTTCTCGCGGGGGAGATCCACGCCGACTAGACGTGCCATGTGCGGGCGTACTCCTCGTGATGTTGTGACGGAGGTGTGGACCCGTCCCACCCCGCTACCGACCGTCCCTGTCCTTCCGGCGTCATGCCGGCGACCGGGAGCGGTCGCTGCCCGAGCAGGCCCCGGCCTCCGACCGGGGGTCAACCACGAGGGAGTACGCGCTGCGTACCGCTCGCGGCTGGGACGAGCTGATGATGTGTTCGAGGGATCCGCGACCGGGACCGATCCGACCGGCCGTCACGGCCGGTGGGACTGGTTCAGCCCTGGCGCTGCTTGTGGCGCGGGTCGGTGCAGATGACCATGACCCGGCCGTGCCGGCGGATAACCCGGCACTTGTTGCAGATCCTCTTGACGCTCGGCTTGACCTTCACGGTTGCCTTACTTCCCATCTGGCCCGGGGACGCGCGCTACGCGACACCGGACGTCGAAGACGGACACGGGACTTCCCGGCCGTCGTCAGGACTACTTGTAGCGGTAGACGATGCGCCCGCGGGTCAGGTCGTACGGCGAGAGTTCGACGACGACCCGGTCCTCCGGAAGGATGCGGATGTAGTGCTGCCGCATCTTGCCGCTGATGTGAGCCAACACCTTGTGGCCGTTCGCGAGCTCCACCCGGAACATGGCGTTCGGCAGGGGCTCGATGACCCGACCCTCGATCTCAATGGCTCCGTCTTTTTTCGGCATGTCCTCCGCTGTCCTGACGTCGATTGCTCCGGGCGGCCCACAACGTCTTACACGGACGCACTGATCAAGATCAGGACATCCGCGCCAGCCGCGGCTCCAGCTCCCACCGAAGCGCTGGGCGGGCATGCCGGAGTGGACGCTGTGCGCCGATCTGAAAGTGTACGCCCGCCTGCGCGCCGTCGCCAAACCGGCCGCGGGCCGAGTCACCCGCGGGAGGAAATTCGGCGAGCCGGACGCGCCGCTGTGACGTCGACCACCGCCGCCGAGCGGCTCAGGCCCGGCCCCGCCGGCGCCGGTCCCGACCCCGGTAGCGCCGCGCATCCCGCCCCGGCCCGGACCCGTGCACGCCGCCGATCAGGCCGACCCACTGCATCAGCAGCAGGGCTCCCCACGGCCCGAGCACCCAGGCGGGCCAGAAGTTCCCGAAGTCCCGGGCACCGAGTGAGCTCAACAGCCAGATCGGCACCAGCACCGCCGCCACCCGCAGCCAGGACATCCAGAGCCCCAGCAGGTGGGACCCGCGCCGTGGGCCGGCCGACGGCCGCACCGGCGCTGCGTCCGGTGGCGTGGGCGCTGGCGCCGACGCGGCGGCCGGGTGCGGCGGGGCGGCCGCCGTGGGGCTGGGCGCCGGCGGGGCGGGCACCACCGCGGACCGCTCGACCGGCGTCGTCCCGGGCAGGTCGACCAGCACCTCGTCCAGCTCGGCGTAGGTCTTCGCACCGTACGTCCGGCCCAGCCGCTCGTCGTACTCGTGCAGGCTCAGCCGCCCCTCCTCGAGGGCCACCCGGAGCCGCTCCGCCGTCGCCTCGCGGTCGGCGTCGGCCGCCCGCATCCCGCTCCGCTCCATGCCGGCAAGAATGCCACCCGTACGCCACCGCGTGGTAACGCCGGTCTCCCCCACCCCGCCGAGACGTCGGTGTCCGCGCGGTCGCCCCGAATCGCCGCCAGGCCGATGGCCGCCCGCGATACCCCTGGGCCGCCCGGGCTGCGCCAGCACCGGACGGCGGACCGGACAGCCAGCGCACCCGACCTGTTCGGGCGATCCCCGGGGTCAGGCCGCTGGCGAGTTCGCCGGTTCGCGGGAGGTGACCAGGTCGCCGAGCCGGGCCCGGCCGCCGTCCTCGGCGGTCAGCACCCAGACGCCGTCGGCCAGCAACGCCATCGAGTGCTCGACGTGCGCCGCCATCGACCTGTCCCGGGTCACCACGGTCCAGCCGTCGGCCAGCTCCACGGTGCGCGGCGAGCCCATCGTGATCATCGGCTCGATGGCCAGCGCCAGGCCGGGCACCAGCCGGGGACCCTTGCCGGGACGACCGTGGTTGAGCACGTGCGGATCCTGGTGCATCTCGGTGCCGATGCCGTGCCCGCCGTAGCCGTCGACGATGCCGTACCGGCCACCCTTGCGGACCGCGTTCTCCACCGCGTGGGAGATGTCGGTGAGCCGGCCCTTGCCGCTGGCGGCGCCCCGGGCGGCGGCGGCGATGCCGGCCCACATGGCGTCCTCGGCCACCGCGGCCATCTTCAGCAGGGCCGGGTCGACCTCGCCGACGCCGACCGTGATCGCCGCGTCGCCGTGCCAGCCGTTCAGCACCGCGCCGCAGTCGATCGAGATCAGGTCCCCCTCGCGGAGCACCTGTGCCGACGACGGGATCGCGTGCACCACCTGCTCGTTGACGGACGAGCAGATCGACGCCGGGAAGCCGTGGTAGCCCTTGAACGAGGGGACGGCGCCGGCCTCCCGGATGGTCGACTCGGCGATCGCGTCCAGGTCGGCGGTGCTGACCCCGGGGGCGACCGCCTCCCGCATCCGGCGCAGCGCGCGGGCGACCACCAGACCGGCGGCCCGCATCAGCTCGATCTGCTCGGGGGTCTTCAGCTGGATGTCCAGCTGGGGACGACGCATGGAGCCGTTACCTTTCGTCGCGCGGAACAGCGGGGCACGTCGCACGTACCCCGCTGTTCGCACTCTATCCGCCGGACCGCCGGCGGGACGTCAGCCGCCGTACGAGCGCAGGGCGTCGATGGCGCGGACGGTGACGTCCTCCACCGGCCCGGTCGCGTCGATGCCGACCAGCTTGCCCTGGGCGCCGTAGTAGTCCACCAGCGGCGCGGTCTTGTCGGCGTACTCGCGCAGCCGGGCCGCGATGGTCTCCGGCTTGTCGTCGTCCCGCTGGAACAGCTCCGCGCCGCAGCGGTCGCAGACGCCGTCCTGCTTCGTGGCGTCGAACTCGACGTGCCAGATCTTGCCGCAGCCCCGGCAGGTACGCCGGCCGGAGAGCCGCCGGATCACCTCGTCGTCGTCGACGACCAGCTCCAGCACCAGATCCAGCGCGGTGCCCAGGTCGGCGAGGAGCTTGTCCAGCGCGGCGGCCTGCGGCGTGGTCCGCGGGAAGCCGTCGAGGAGGAAGCCCTCGCTGGCGTCCGGCTCGGCGAGCCGGTCCCGCACCATGTTGATGGTGACCTCGTCCGGGACCAGCTTGCCCGCGTCCATGTACCGCTTCGCCTCGACCCCCAGGGGCGTGCCCTGGGAGACGTTGGCCCGGAAGATGTCACCGGTCGAGATCTTCGGCACCGAGAGGTGGGCGGCGATGAACTCCGCCTGTGTGCCCTTGCCCGCGCCCGGCGGGCCAACCAGAACGAGTCGCATCTACCGCAGGAACCCTTCGTAGTTCCGCTGCATGAGTTGGCTCTCGATCTGCTTAACGGTCTCCAGACCGACGCCGACCATGATGAGCACAGCGGTGCCGCCGAACGGGAAGTTCTGGAACTGCTGGTTGTCGAGCCAGATGAAGAAGAAGTTCGGCAGGATCGCGACGATGCCCAGGTAGAGCGCGCCCGGCAGGGTGATCCGGCTGAGGATGAAGTCGAGGTACTCGGCGGTCGGCTTGCCGGGGCGGATGCCCGGCACGAAACCGCCGTACTTCTTCATGTTGTCCGCGACCTCGGTCGGGTTGAACGTGATCGACACGTAGAAGTACGTGAAGAAGATGATCAGCAGGAAGTAGATCGCGATGTGCTCCGGCGCGCTCGCCTTCACGATGTGGTTCGAGATCCAGGCCTGGGTCTTCCCCGGGTTGTTCTGGTCGAAGAACTGAAGGATGAGCGTCGGCAGGTAGAGCAGCGACGAGGCGAAGATGACCGGGATGACGCCGGCCTGGTTCACCTTGAGCGGGATGTAGGTGGAGGTGCCGCCGTACATCCGCCGGCCGATCATGCGCTTGGCGTACTGCACCGGGATGCGGCGCTGCGCCTGCTCGATGAAGGTGACCGCGGTGATGACCACGAGGACCAGGACGATGACGAGGAGGAACATCCCCCAGCCCTTGGTGGTCTTGATCTTCCAGCCCTCGCTGGGGAGCCGGGCCGCGATCGAGGTGAAGATCAGCACGGACATGCCGTTGCCGACGCCGCGGTCGGTGATCAGCTCGCCCAGCCACATGACCACGCCGGTGCCGGCGGTCATCGTCATGACCAGGATCGTCAGGGTCAGCCAGTTCGGGATGCCGGTGCCCTCGGGCACGATCGGGAACTGGTCGCAGCGGTTCTGGAAGAGCTGCCCGGAGCGGGCCAGCGCCACGAACGCCGAGGACTGGAGGATGCCCAGGCCCAGGGTCAGGTACCGGGTGTACTGGGTGATCTTCGCCTGGCCGGCCTGGCCCTCCTTGCGGAGCTGCTCCAGCCGCGGGATGACCACCGTCAGCAGCTGCAGGATGATCGACGCGGTGATGTAGGGCATGATGCCCAGCGCGAAGACCGAGAGCTGCAGCAGCGCGCCACCGGAGAAGAGGTCCAGCAGGCCGAGGACGCCGGTGCCGTTCCCCTGGATGGCGTCGAGGCACTTCTGCACGTTGCCGTACGAGACGCCGGGGCTGGGCAGCGTGGCGCCGAGCCGGTAGACCGCGATGATGCCTACTGTGAACAGCAGCTTCTTGCGCAGGTCAGGCGTACGGAACGCACTGAGAAAGGCGGACAGCAACTTCTTCCTCCTGCGCGAGGCGGGCCGCCGGTGGTGGTCCCTGGCGGGGCGGGGTGGGTGCCGGGCGAGCGCCCGATATCCATAGCTGGGAAGGGACTCTAACAGCCCGATCCCGGTCGGGGCAGATGCGCCCGGCTACATAAACCGAATCCAATGTTACCCGGCGCACACCGGGCTGGTAGACCATGGCGCCCGCCCAGTTGCGGACAACTGAGCGGGCGCCATGACATGCCTTACAGCTCGGTGACCGAGCCACCGGCGGCAGTGATCTTCTCCTTGGCCGACGCGCTGAACGCGTGCGCCGACACCTGGAGCGTCACACCGCCGAGGTCGCCGGTGCCGAGCACCTTGACCGGCTGGCCCTTGCGGACCGCGCCGGCCTCGACCAGCTCGACCGGGCCGACCTGGCCGCCGTTCGGGAAGAGCTCGGCGAGCCGGTCCAGGTTGACCACCTGGAAGACGACCTTGAACTTGTTCTTGAAGCCCTTGAGCTTCGGCAGGCGCATGTGGATGGGCATCTGCCCACCCTCGAACGCCGCCGAGATGTTCTTCCGGGCCTTCGAACCCTTGGTACCGCGACCGGCGGTCTTGCCCTTCGAGCCCTCACCGCGACCCACGCGGGTCTTCTCGGTCTTGGCCCCGGGCGCCGGACGCAGGTGGTGGACCTTGATCGTCATTACTCGACCTCCTCGACCTTCACGAGGTGGTTGACCGTGAAGATCATGCCCCGGATCTCCGGACGATCCTCCTTGACCACCACGTCGTTGATCCGCTTGAGACCGAGCGAACGCAGCGAGTCACGCTGGTTCTTCTTGGTCCCGATCTCGGATCGGACCTGGGTGACCTTCAGACGCGCCATCAGGACGCCACCCCCGCCCGCGACGCCAGCATGGCGGCCGGCGCGACGTCCTCGACCGGCAGGCCACGACGGGCCGCGACCGCCTCCGGCGACTCGAGCGCCTTCAGGGCCGCCACCGTGGCGTGCACGATGTTGATCGGGTTGGACGAGCCGAGGCTCTTGGAGAGCACGTCGTGGATGCCCGCGCACTCCAGCACGGCGCGGACCGGGCCACCGGCGATGACGCCCGTACCGGCGGAGGCCGGCTTGAGCAGCACCACACCGGCCGCGTCCTCACCCTGCACCGGGTGCGGGATCGACTGACCGATCCGCGGCACCTTGAAGAAGTGCTTCTTGGCCTCCTCGACACCCTTGGCGATCGCCGCGGGCACCTCCTTGGCCTTTCCGTAGCCCACGCCGACGGTGCCGTCGCCGTCGCCCACGATCACCAGGGCGGTGAAGCTGAAGCGACGACCACCCTTCACGACCTTGGCGACGCGGTTGATCGCGACGACCCGCTCGAGGTGCGGGGTCTTCTCGACGGGCGCGTTTCCGCGGCCGCCCTCACGGCGGTTGTCGCGGCGACCACCCTCGTTGCCACCGGACCCGCCGCCACGGCGCTGTTGACCTGGCATCAGCAGCCTTCCTTCTCTCTCGTGACGGGGTTTCTAGAACTCGAGCCCGGCTTCGCGGGCGGCGTCGGCAAGCGCGGCGACCCGCCCCGCGTACCGGTTGCCACCGCGGTCGAAGACGACCTTCGAGACGCCGGCGGCCTTGGCCCGGTCGGCGAGCAGAGCGCCGACCTTGCCGGCCAGGGCGCTCTTGTCGCCCTCGGAGCCGCGCAGCGAGGCGTCCATGGTCGAGGCCGACGCCAGGGTGTGACCCTTGGTGTCGTCCACGATCTGGGCGACGATGTGCCGCAGGGACCGGGTGACGACCAGGCGGGGACGCTCGGTGGTACCGCTGATGTTCTTGCGGACCCGGAAGTGCCGGCGCGCACGCCCGACGGCGCGCTTGGCGGCGACGCCGCGGCGGCGCTTGAGCAGCGTGGCGCTCACTTCTTACCTGCCTTTCCAGCCTTACGGCGGATGACCTCGCCCTGGTACTTGACGCCCTTGCCCTTGTAGGGCTCCGGCGGGCGGATCTTCCGGATGTTGGCGGCGACCTCGCCGACCTGCTGCTTGTCGATGCCGGCCACGTGGAACAGGGTCGGCCTCTCCACCGTGAAGGTGATGCCGTCCGGGGCGGGCACGAGCACCGGGTGCGAGAACCCGAGCGCGAACTCGAGGTCCTTGCCCTTGGCGGTCACCCGGTAACCGGTGCCGGCGATCTCCAGGCTCTTGCGGTAGCCCTCGGTGACCCCGACGATCATGTTGGCCACCAGCGTCCGGCTCAGGCCGTGCAGCTCCTTGGCCTTGCGCTCGTCGTTGGGCCGGTTGACGTGCAGCGCACCGTCCTCGCCCCGCTCCGCCTTGATCGGCTCGGCCAGTACGTGGCTCAGCTCGCCCTTCGGGCCCTTGACCTTGACGGTCTGGCCGTCGATCGTGATCTCGACGCCGGCGGGCACCGGGATCGACTTACGTCCAATTCGCGACATTTCTACCGTTCTCCCGTTACCAGACGAAGGCGAGGACTTCCCCGCCAACGCTCCGCTTGCGGGCCTGCCGGTCGGTGAGCAGCCCCTGGGACGTCGAAATGATCGCCACGCCCAGCCCGCCGAGCACCCGCGGGAGCCCGTCCGACTTGGCGTAAACCCGCAGACCGGGCTTGGACACGCGCTTGATGCCGGCCAGGCTCCGCTCCCGGTTCTGGCCGTACTTCAGCTCGACGACCAGTCGCTTGCCGACGGCGCCCTCCTCGGGCTCCTCGACCGACCAGGTGGCGATGTAACCCTCGGCCTTGAGGACCTCGGCGATGTTCGCCTTGATCTTCGAGTAGGGCATCGTCACCCGGTCGTGGTACGCCTGGTTGGCGTTGCGCAGACGCGTGAGCATGTCTGCGATCGGGTCGGTCATCGTCATGAAACTCGTCAACCTTTCTCGCCGGGGTTCCCCGGGCCAGGCCCGGGGCCTACGGCGAAGAGACAGTTCAGCTGACGCGCGGAGCGCGCCGGGCTATTACCAGGAAGCCTTGGACACGCCGGGCAGCTCACCGCGGTGGGCCATCTCCCGGATGCACACCCGGCAGAGACCGAACTTGCGGTAGACCGCCTTCGGACGCCCGCACCGCTGGCAGCGGGTGTACGCGCGAACCGAGAACTTCGGCTTCGCGGCCGCCTTGAGGATCAGCGCCTTCTTGGCCATCTCAGTTCTCCTTGAACGGGAAGCCCAGGAGCTTGAGCAGCGCCCGGCCCTCGTCGTCGGTCGTGGCGGTCGTGACCACCGTGATGTCCATGCCCCGCTGGCGATCGATCTTGTCCTGATCGATCTCGTGGAACACCGACTGCTCGGTCAGACCGAACGTGTAGTTGCCGTGCCCGTCGAGCTTGCGCCCGTCCAGGCCGCGGAAGTCGCGGATACGCGGCAGCGCGATGGACAGCAGCCGGTCCAGGAACTCCCACATCCGGTCGCCGCGCAGGGTGACCTTCGCGCCGATCGGCATGCCCTCGCGCAGCTTGAACTGCGCGATCGACTTGGTCGCCCGCCGCACCTGCGGCTTCTGGCCGGTGATGGTGGCCAGGTCGCGGACGGCGCCGTCGATGAGCTTGGCGTCCCGAGCGGCCTCGCCGACACCCATGTTGACGACGATCTTGACCAGCCGCGGCACCTGCATGGCGTTGCCGTACTGGTACTGCTCGCGCAGCTGGGCCACGATCTCGTTGCGGTACCGCTCCTTGAGGCGCGGCATGGTCTTGGTTTCGGTAGCCGTGGTCATCACAGGTCCTTACCGGTGCTACGCGCGATGCGGACCTTCTGGCCGTTGTCGTCGATCCGGTAACCGACACGGGTCGGCTTGCCGTCGGAGTCCACGACCATCACGTTCGAGACGTGGATCGGGGCCTCCTGGGTGACGATGCCACCGGTCTTGGCGCCACGCTGGGTGGTGCTGATGCGGGTGTGCTTCTTGACCCGGTTCACGCCCTCGACCAGGATCTTGTCCTGCCGCGGGTAGGCCGCGATGACCTTGCCCTTGGCACCCTTGTCCTTGCCGGCGATGACGACGACCGTGTCGCCCTTCTTGACCTTCACGGTCACAACACCTCCGGCGCGAGAGAGATGATCTTCATGAACCGCTTGTCCCGCAGCTCACGACCCACCGGGCCGAAGATGCGGGTACCGCGCGGGTCCCCGCCGTCCTTGATGATGACGGCGGCGTTCTCGTCGAAGCGGATGTACGACCCGTCCGGCCGCCGCCTCTCCTTGGCGGTGCGAACGACGACCGCCTTGACGACGTCGCCCTTCTTCACACCGGCACCGGGGATCGCGTCCTTGACCGTGGCCACGATGACGTCGCCGATGCTCGCGTAGCGCCGACCGGAGCCACCGAGAACGCGGATGCACAGGATCTCCCGGGCACCCGTGTTGTCGGCGACGCGCAGTCGCGACTCCTGCTGAATCACGTCTATCTCCTATGTCTGCCGGTTCTCCGGCCGCCCGGGGGCGGCCGGAGCCTGGCGGAACCTGCGCCCGACCGATCCCGGCCGAGCTCGAGCCTTCGCTACTTGGCCTTCTCGAGGATCTCCACGAGCCGCCACCGCTTGGTGGCGGAGAGCGGCCGGGTCTCCATGATCAGGACCCGGTCGCCGATGCCGGCCGAGTTCTGCTCGTCGTGCACCTTCAGCTTGCGGGTCCGGCGCATGATCTTGCCGTACAGCGCGTGCTTGACCCGGTCCTCGACCTCGACCACGACGGTCTTGTCCATCTTGTCGCTGACCACGAGGCCCTCACGCACCTTGCGGCGGGCCCGCGCGGCGGCGGTAGTGGTGGTGTTCTCACTCATGATGCAGTCACCTCAGTCGGCGCGGCCGAGAGACCCAGCTCACGCTCACGCATGATCGTGTAGATCCGGGCGATCTCCCGACGGATGACCTGCAGCCGCCGGTTGTTGTCCAGCTGCCCGGTTGCGGCCTGCACGCGGAGGTTGAACAGCTCCGCCTTCGCCTCGCGCAGCTTCGTGACCAGCTCCTCCTCGGAGAGCTCACGCAGCTCGGAGGCCTTGACGCCCGCTGCCATCAGGATTCACCCACTTCGCGCGTAACAATGCGGCACTTCATCGGGAGCTTGTGGATCGCGCGACGCATCGCCTCTCGCGCGATCTGCTCGTTGGGGAAGGACATCTCGAAGAGGACCCGCCCCGGCTTGACGTTGGCGACCCACCACTCGGGCGAACCCTTACCGGAACCCATCCGGGTTTCCGCCGGCTTCTTGGTGAGGGCCTGGTCCGGGAAGATCGTGATCCAGACCTTGCCACCACGCTTGATGTGCCGGGTCATCGCGATACGCGCCGACTCGATCTGCCGGTTGGTCACGTACGCCGGCTCGAGAGCCTGGATCCCGAACTCGCCGAACACCACCCGGTTACCGCCCTTGGACGCGCCGTGGCGGTCCGGGTGGTGCGGCTTGCGGAAGCCCTTCGGGGGCTTGCGCGGCATCAGCATCTGTCAGCCCTCCTGCTGCGTTTCTGCCGGCTGGGTAGCCGCCGGAGCCGAGGCTGCCGCGGCGACCGCAGCGCCGTCGACCGGCTCACCGGCCGGCGTCTCCGCCTGCTGCGCGATGGTGGTCGCGGCAGCGCGGCCGGCCTCGGTGCCACCGGCGGTCGTACCGGACGAGCCCGACCGGCCACGGCGCGGCCGCTCCGGCCGGTCACCGCGGTCGCGGCGCGGGCCGCGCGACGGGGCGGCCTCGGCCTGGGCCTCACGGCCCGGGACGGCGTCGCCCTTGTAGATCCAGACCTTCACGCCGATCCGGCCGAAGGTGGTACGGGCCTCGAAGAAGCCGTACTCGATGTTGGCCCGCAGCGTGTGCAGCGGAACCCGGCCCTCGCGGTAGAACTCGGTCCGGCTCATCTCGGCGCCGCCGAGGCGACCCGAGACCTGGACCCGGATGCCCTTGCAGACCGGGTTCTTCATCGCGGACTGCATCGCCTTGCGCATGGCCCGACGGAAGCTGACCCGGCTGGACAGCTGCTCGGCGACGCCCTGGGCGACCAGCTGCGCGTCCGACTCGGGGCTCTTCACCTCGATGATGTTCAGCTGAACCTGCTTGCCGGTGAGCTTCTCCAGCTCGCCCCGGATCCGGTCGGCCTCCGCACCCTTCCGGCCGATGACGATGCCCGGCCGGGCGGTGTGGATGTCGACCCGGACCCGGTCCCGGGTGCGCTCGATGTCGACCTTGGAAATGCCCGCGCGCTCCAGGCCCTTGGACATCATCCGGCGGATCTTGACGTCCTCGCCGATGTAGTCCTTGTAGAGCTTGTCCGCGAACCAGCGGGACTTCCAGTCGGTCGAGATGCCGAGCCGGAACCCAGTGGGGTGAACCTTCTGACCCATTACTCGGCACCCTCCGTCGTGCTCTGCCCCTCAGCCGTCCCGGCCTGGTCGGCCGACTCGGCCTTCTTCGCCGGCGCGGCCTTCTTGGCCGACTTCTTCGGCGCGGCCGGCGCCACCGCCTCGACCGCCACGGTGATGTGGCAGGTCCGCTTGCGGATCCGGTACGCCCGGCCCTGCGCCCGCGGCCGGAACCGCTTCATCGTCGGGCCCTCGTCGACGAACGCCTCGCTGACGAGCAGCGCGTCGGGGTCCAGCCGCTCGTTGTTCTCCGCGTTGGCGATCGCGCTCGCGAGCACCTTGTACACCTGCTCGCTCGCAGCCTGCGGCGCGAACTGCAGCACCGTGAGCGCCTCCTTCGCGGGCAGGCCGCGGACGAGGTTGACCACCCGGCGCGCCTTCATCGGCGAGATGCGCACGTGCCGCGCAACCGCCCGCGCGCCCGGAAGCACCGGAGCGTCGCCCTTTACTGGCATCGCTGTAACCCCTTGTTCCTCTATCCGTATGCCCGCGGCGTCAGCGCCGGCGGCTCTTCCGGTCGTCCTTCTCGTGACCCTTGAACGTGCGGGTCAGCGCGAACTCGCCGAGCTTGTGCCCGACCATGGCCTCGGTCACGAACACCGGGACGTGCTTGCGTCCGTCGTGCACGGCGATCGTGTGCCCCAGCATCTCGGGGATGATCGTCGAGCGCCGCGACCAGGTCTTGATGACGTTCTTCGAGCCCTTGTCGTTCTGCGTCTCCACCTTCTTGAGCAGGTGGTCGTCGACGAACGGGCCCTTCTTCAGGCTGCGAGGCATGCTCTATCTCCCTCAGCCGCGCTTACGCGTGGCGTAGCGGCGGCGGACGATCAGCCGGTCGCTCGGCTGGCCCTTACGACGGGTGCGGCCCTCGGGCTTACCCTGCGGGTTCACCGGGTGGCGACCACCAGAGGTCTTACCCTCACCACCACCGTGCGGGTGGTCGACCGGGTTCATGGCGACACCACGGACGGTCGGGCGCTTGCCCTTCCACCGCATCCGGCCGGCCTTACCCCAGTTGATGTTCGACTGGTCGGCGTTGCCGATCTCGCCGATGCTGGCGCGGCAGCGCACGTCCACGCGCCGGATCTCACCGGACGGCATGCGCAGGGTCGCGTACGCGCCCTCCCGGCCGAGCAGCTGGATGCCGACGCCGGCCGAGCGGGCCAGCTTGGCGCCGCCGCCCGGACGCAGCTCCACGTTGTGGATGGTGGTACCCACCGGGATGTTGCGCAGCGGCAGGTTGTTGCCCGGCTTGATGTCGGCGCCCGGGCCCGACTCGACGGCGTCGCCCTGCTTCAGGTCCTTCGGCGCGATGATGTAGCGCTTCTCGCCGTCGGCGTAGTGCAGCAGCGCGATACGCGCGGTGCGGTTCGGGTCGTACTCGATGTGGGCGACCTTCGCCGGCACGCCGTCCTTGTCGACCCGCTTGAAGTCGATCAGACGGTACTGGCGCTTGTGGCCGCCACCGTGGTGCCGGGTGGTGATCCGGCCGTGGGCGTTGCGTCCGCCCTTCTTCGGCAGCGGAGCCAGCAGCGACTTCTCGGGCGTCGACCGGGTGATCTCAGCGAAGTCGGCGACGCTCGAGCCACGCCGGCCCGGCGTCGTCGGCTTGTACTTACGGATAGCCATTGTCTACACCCCTCAGCTGACCGGGCCGCCGAAGGCCTCGATACGGTCACCGTCAGCCAGCTTCACGATCGCCCGCTTGGTGGCCTTGCGCTGACCGAAGCCGGTCTTGGTGCGCTTGCGCTTGCCCTCGCGGTTGAGCGTGTTCACCGTCAGGACGCGGACGTTGAAGATCTGCTGGATAGCGATCTTGATCTGGGTCTTGTTCGCGTCCGGGTGCACCAGGAAGGTGTACCAGTTCCGGTTCAGCTCGCTGTAGCTCTTCTCCGAGACGACCGGCGCCACGATGATGTCGCGCGGATCGGCAATCGTGCTCACTTGCCACCCTCCTCGGTGGTCTCGGCGGGAACGCCCAGGAACTCGTCCAGGGCCTCCTTGGTGAAGACCACGTCGTCGGCCACCAGCACGTCGTACGTGTTGAGCTGGCCGGCCTCGATCAGGTGCACCCGCGGCTCGTTGCGCAGCGACACCCAGTTCAGCTCGTCGGTGCTGCTCAGCACGACCAGGACGCGCCGCGCCTCGGTCAGCTTCGCCAGCGTGGCCAGCGCGGCCTTGGTCGACGGCTTCTCGCCCGAGACGAACGCCTCGACGACGTGCACCTGGCCGGCGCGCGCCCGGTCGGAGAGGGCGCCACGCAGGGCGGCGGCCTTCATCTTCTTCGGGGTGCGCTGGCTGTAGTCGCGCGGCACCGGGCCGTGGACCACGCCACCGCCGGCGAACTGCGGCGCGCGGATCGAGCCCTGGCGGGCCCGACCGGTGCCCTTCTGCTTGTACGGCTTCTTGCCTCCACCGGAGACCTCGCCGCGGGTCTTGACCTTGTGCGTGCCCTGCCGGGCCGCCGCGAGCTGAGCCACCACGACCTGGTGCATCAGCGCGATGTTGGCCTGGACGTCGAAGATGTCGGCCGGCAGCTCGACGGAGCCGCTCTTGGCGCCTTCGACGTTGCGGACGTCAACGGTGGTCACTTGGCCGCACCGCCCTTCTTCACCTTGGCCTTGGCCGCGGTACGGACCAGGACCAGCGCGCCCTTGGGGCCGGGGATGGCACCGCGGACGAGCAGGAGGTTGTTCTCGGTGTCGACCGCCTGGACCGTCAGGTTCTGGACGGTGTAGCGCACGCCACCCATCCGACCCGCCATCCGGGTGCCCTTGAAGACGCGACCCGGGGTCGCGCAGGCGCCGATGGAGCCCGGCGAACGGTGCTTGCGCTCCACACCGTGGCTGGCGCGCAGACCGTGGAAGCCGTGCCGCTTCATCGGGCCGGCGTAGCCCTTGCCCTTGGTCTTGCCGGTGACGTCGATGGTGACGCCGGCCGGGAACTCCTCGACCGTGACCTCCTGGCCCAGCGAGTAGTCCGCGGCGTCCGTGGTCCGCAGCTCGACGATGTGCCGGCGCGGCGCGACGTCCGCCTTCGCGTAGTGCCCGCTGATCGGCTTCTTGACCTTGCGCGGGTCGATCGTGCCGTACGCCAGCTGGACCGCGGAGTAACCGTCCTTCTCGGCGCTACGAACCTGGCTGATGACGCAGGGGCCGGCCTGAACCACGGTCACCGGGACAACCTTGTTGTTGTCCCAGACCTGGGTCATGCCGAGCTTTGCGCCCAGGATCCCCTTGACTTGCCTGTCCATTTGTCCGGTCCCTACAGCTTGATCTCGATGTCGACGCCAGCCGGCAGGTCGAGGCGCATGAGCGAGTCGACCGTCTTCGGGGTCGGGTCGATGATGTCGATCAGACGCTTGTGCGTACGCATCTCGAAGTGCTCGCGCGAGTCCTTGTACTTGTGCGGCGAGCGGATGACGCAGAAACGGTTGATCTCCGTGGGCAGCGGCACCGGGCCAGCGACCTGCGCCCCGGTACGCGTCACCGTCTCGACGATCTTCCGAGCCGAGGAGTCGACGACCTCGTGGTCATAGGCCTTGAGCCGGATGCGGATCTTCTGTCCCGCCATGGTGGCTTCTGTTCCTTCTCTCGATGCCGCTGTGTTGCGGGCACCTGTACCGGCTGGTACAGGCCCACTTCCGCCGACCCCCGCGGTCGGGCGTGTCGCGCCCGTGGGCCAGGCTCCGCCCCGGGACTCCGGAGCGATTCTCTGACCACGCGGTGGGTCATGGCGCCGGCCGCGATCACCGCGACCTGAACGCCGTGCGAGGGTGGTTGACCGCCCTTGGGCGATCAACCACCCGACGCGCGACTGTTTGTCGGCCCGGAGGTCCAGCTTGCACCGGACGCAGGCGACTAACCGTCGTTACGCAACCTGACTAGTATGCCGCACGACCGGCGGCGACGCTAATCGGGGTTACCCAGCTCACTTGATGATCTTGGTGACGCGACCCGCGCCGACCGTACGGCCACCCTCCCGGATCGCGAACTTGAGGTTCTCCTCCATCGCGATGGGCTGGATCAGCTTCACGGTCATCGTGGTGTTGTCGCCCGGCATGACCATCTCGGTGCCCTCGGGCAGCGTGACGACGCCGGTGACGTCCGTGGTCCGGAAGTAGAACTGCGGACGGTAGTTCTGGAAGAACGGGGTGTGCCGGCCGCCCTCCTCCTTGGAGAGGATGTAGACCGTCGCCTCGAACTCCGTGTGCGGGGTCGTGGTGCCCGGCTTGATGACGACCATGCCGCGCTCGACGTCCTCGCGCTTGATGCCGCGCAGCAGCAGACCGACGTTCTCACCCGCGCGGGCCTCGTCGAGCAGCTTGCGGAACATCTCGATGCCGGTGCAGACCGTCTTCTGCGACTTCTCGCGGATACCGACGATCTCCACCTCCTCGTTCGGCTTGAGGATGCCGCGCTCGGCGCGACCGGTGACCACGGTGCCGCGGCCGGTGATCGTGAAGACGTCCTCGATCGGCATGAGGAACGGCTTGTCGGTCTCGCGCTCCGGCTGCGGAATCGCGGTGTCGACAGCGTTCATCAGGTCCAGGAGCTTCGTGGTCCACTCCGGGTCGCCCTCGAGGGCCTTCAGCGCCGAGACCCGGACGACCGGCAGGTCGTCACCCGGGTACTCCTGCGAGGAGAGCAGCTCGCGGACCTCGAGCTCGACGAGCTCCAGGAGCTCCTCGTCGTCGACCATGTCGCTCTTGTTGAGCGCCACGACGATGTACGGCACACCAACCTGACGGGCCAGCAGCACGTGCTCGCGGGTCTGCGGCATCGGGCCGTCGGTCGCCGCCACCACCAGGATCGCGCCGTCCATCTGCGCGGCACCGGTGATCATGTTCTTGATGTAGTCGGCGTGACCGGGGCAGTCGACGTGCGCGTAGTGCCGCGCCTCGGTCTGGTACTCGACGTGCGCGATCGAGATCGTGATGCCGCGGGCCTTCTCCTCCGGCGCCTTGTCGATCTCGTCGAACGGCGTGTAGGGGTTCAGGTCCGGGTACTGGTCGTGCAGGACCTTGGTGATGGCCGCCGTCAGCGTCGTCTTACCGTGGTCGATGTGACCAATGGTGCCGATGTTGACGTGCGGCTTAGTCCGCTCGAACTTAGCCTTCGCCACTGGTGTCCTCCTGTGGACTTCTTGGTTCGTACGCCCGGCGCGCCGGTCGGCGCTTAGGACTCTGTCGACAGCCTTTCCGGCCTGACGGCCGGAGAGCCTTGGTGGGTTCTGCGGCGATGAAGCCTACAGGCCCGGTCTCACGCGATCCGATCGTGGTGGCCGCGGGCGGGCGAACCCTCCCGCGACCAACCACGAATCACCTGCTCAGGGCGCTACTCGCCCGTTGCCTTGGCGATGATCTCCTTCGCGACGCTCTGCGGAACCTCGGCGTAGGAGTCGAACTGCATGCTGTAGCTAGCCCGGCCCTGGGTCTTCGACCGCAGGTCGCCGACGTAGCCGAACATCTCCGACAACGGCACCAGGGCCCGGACGATGCGGGCGCCGCTGCGCTCCTCCATCGCCTGGATGATGCCGCGGCGGGAGTTGAGGTCGCCGATGACGTCACCCATGTTCTCCTCAGGAGTGGTGACCTCAACGGCCATCATCGGCTCGAGCAGCGCGGGGTCGGCCTTGCGGGCCGCCTCCTTCATCGCCATCGAGCCGGCGATCTTGAACGCCATCTCGGACGAGTCGACCTCGTGGTACTGACCGTCCACCAGCGTCAGCTTGACACCCACCAGCGGGAAGCCGGCGAGAATGCCGTACTGCATGGCGTCCTGGGCGCCCGCGTCCACCGACGGGATGAACTCCCGGGGGATACGGCCACCGGTGACGGCGTTCGCGAACTCGTAGGTCGGCGAGTCGTTGTCCAGCGGCAGCGGCTCCAGGCTGATGATGACCCGGGCGTACTGGCCGGAACCACCGGTCTGCTTCTTGTGGGTGTACTCGACCTTGTCCACCTTGCGGCGGATGGTCTCGCGGTACGCCACCTGCGGCTTACCGATGTTCGCCTCGACGTTGAACTCGCGGCGCATCCGGTCGACCAGGATGTCCAGGTGCAGCTCGCCCATGCCGGAGATGACCGTCTGGCCGGTCTCCTCGTCCAGCTTGACGCGGAAGGTCGGGTCCTCCTCGGCCAGCCGCTGGATGGCGGTGCTGAGCTTCTCCTGGTCGGCCTTGGTCTTCGGCTCGATGGCCACCTCGATGACCGGCTCCGGGAAGGTCATCGACTCGAGGATGACCGGGTTCGCCGGGTCGCACAGGGTGTCACCGGTGGTGGTCTGCTTCAGACCCTGGACCGCGATGATGTCGCCAGCCTTGGCGGAGCTGCGCTCCTCCCGCTTGTTGGCGTGCATCTGGTAGATCTTGCCGATCCGCTCCTTGCGGTCCTTGGTGGAGTTGACCACCTGGGACCCGGACTCGACCACGCCGGAGTAGACCCGGACGTAGGTGAGCTTGCCGAGGTGCTTGTCGGTCTGGATCTTGAAGGCCAGGCCGGAGAAGGGCTCCGAGATGGACGGCTTCCGCTGCAGCGGGGTCTCGCCGTCGGTCGCGGTGCCCTCGATGGCCGGGATGTCCAGCGGCGACGGCAGGTAGGCGACCACCGCGTCGAGCATGGGCTGGATGCCCTTGTTCTTGAACGCGGTACCGCAGAGCACCGGGTTGGCCTTGCCACCGATGGTGGCGCGGCGGATCGCGGCCTGGATGTCCTCGACCGAGATGTCCTCGCCCTCGAGGTACTTCTCCATCACCGAGTCGTCGACGTCGGCCAGCGTCTCGAGCAGCTTCTCGCGCCACTCGTTGGCGGTGTCGACCAGGTCGGCCGGCACCTCCTCGATCGCGTAGTCCTCACCCTTCTGGGTCTCCCCGCGCCAGGTGAGGGCGCGCATGCTGATCAGGTCGACGACGCCGATGAAGTCGGACTCGGCGCCGATCGGCACCTGGAGCACCAGCGGGGTGGCGTTGAGCCGGTCGATCATCATCTGCACGCAGCGGAAGAAGTCGGCACCGGTCCGGTCGAGCTTGTTGACGAAGCACATCCGGGGGACGTGGTACTTGTCCGCCTGGCGCCAGACGTTCTCCGTCTGCGGCTCCACGCCGGCGACACCGTCGTAGACCGCGACCGCACCGTCCAGAACGCGCAGCGACCGCTCCACCTCAACCGTGAAGTCGACGTGGCCGGGCGTGTCGATGATCTGGATCGTGTGGCCCTTCCACTCGCACTTCGTGGCGGCGGAAGTGATGGTGATACCGCGCTCCTGCTCCTGCTCCATCCAGTCCATGACGGCAGCGCCCTCGTGGACCTCACCGATCTTGTACGTGATGCCGGTGTAGAACAGGATCCGCTCGGTGGTAGTGGTCTTACCGGCATCGATGTGCGCCATGATGCCGATGTTGCGTACGTTGGCGAGCGCGTCTGCGGCGGCCACTTCAATCCCTACTTATCGTCGTCTAGACACAACTGGTGGCGGTTCCGGCGCCTGGTGGGCGCCGGAACCTCAGGTGTTACCAGCGGTAGTGCGCGAAGGCCTTGTTGGACTCGGCCATCTTGTGGGTGTCCTCGCGCCGCTTCACGGCGGCACCGAGGCCGTTGCTCGCGTCCAGCAGCTCGTTCATCAGCCGCTCGACCATGGTCTTCTCGCGACGGGCCTTGGAGTAGGTCACCAGCCAGCGCAGGCCGAGGGTGGTCGCGCGGGCCGGACGGACCTCGACCGGCACCTGGTAGGTGGCGCCACCGACCCGGCGGCTGCGCACCTCGAGCGTCGGCTTCACGTTGTCCATCGCGCGCTTCAGCGTGACGACGGGATCGGTGCCGGACTTCTCGCGGCAGCCCTCCAGGGCCGCGTACACGATGCGCTCGGCGAGCTGGCGCTTGCCGCGCATGAGGATCTTGTTCACCAGCTGGGTGACCAGCGGCGAGTTGTACACCGGGTCAGCGACCAGCGGCCGCCGCGGAGCGGGTCCCTTACGCGGCATGTCAGCTCTTCTCCTTCTTCGCGCCGTAACGGCTGCGCGCCTGCTTGCGGTTGCGGACACCCTGGGTGTCCAGCGAGCCGCGAACGATCTTGTACCGCACGCCGGGGAGGTCCTTCACACGACCACCGCGAACGAGCACGATCGAGTGCTCCTGCAGGTTGTGGCCGACGCCCGGGATGTAGGCGGTCACCTCGATCTGGCTGCTGAGCTTGACACGAGCGACCTTGCGCAGCGCCGAGTTCGGCTTCTTCGGGGTGGTGGTGTACACGCGGGTGCACACGCCGCGACGCTGGGGGGACCCCTTGAGCGCCGGGGTCTTGGTCTTGGTCGTCTTGGCCTGGCGGCCCTTTCGGACCAGCTGCTGAATGGTGGGCACCGGGTTTCTCCGCTCCCTTCGGCCGCTGCGAAGCGACCGCGCCGTCTGCTCTAGCCGGCCTGATGGACGGCTCTCGTACATTCCAACCAGGGCCACCTCACGGGGGTCCCAGCACCCGCGGTCGGGCGTGTCGCCCGGATCACGGTTTCCGGTGCGTCGTTCGCACGCCGTACCGGGTGTTGCTGCCACCGGCACAGGACTGCTCCGACGCCGGATCTTGGGGCTGTGTCGTGCGGCGGCGCGATCACCGGCTGACCGGCTCCAACGCACGCACGCATTGCCCGGGCTTGCCCGGGCACAAGGGGAAAGAGTACCTACCACAGCCGCGCAGGTCAAAACGGAGCGGCCCGGGAGAGCTGCGTCGCAGCCCCGGCCGATCGTCTCGTGCCTGCCCGCCCACGATGGGCACCTACAGTCACCAGTGTACCGGCTTCGGCCGTGGCCGACCCGGCAGCCCCGCTTCCGCCCGCGCAGCGACCCGCCGGCCACCGGCGTCACACCTGTTCACCCCCGCCACCGGACGGCCGGCAACCGATCAGGTGATCTGCACCACCAACGCCACCGCCAGCCCCAGCAGGCTCAGCAGCAGGCCCACCGCCCCGCACACCAGCCCCGCCACGGCCAGGCCACGGCCGGTGAAGCGGACCGCCGGCGGCGGCGCCGGGCGCCGGATCTGCCGGCGGGCCAGCAGCCCCGCGACCACCGCGCCGGTCCCGGCGAGCCCGCCGAGCAGGGTGAACGCCCCCGCCGCCCAGGCGCCGCCGTAGTTCGGCCCGGCGATCCCGAAGCAGAACACCAGCAGCGAGACCAGGATCGAGGCGATCCCGGCGGTCAGCGCCCCGACGGCCAGCCCGGAGGTCACCGGGGGCACGTCGAGGTGGACCACGCCGAACGGGGTGCCCGGCACCGGATCCACCCGCTTCGGCGGGCGGGAAGCCTCCCGCGGGGGCGGCGGCACCGCGGCCGGCCGGGGTCCCATGGGTGGCGGACCACCCCAGCCGCCGCCGACCGGCGCGCTCCCCCGGTCCGCCCACCCACCGCCGGACGCCGGCGGACTTCCCGGGTACGCCCACCCGCCGCCGGACGCCGGCGGACTTCCCGGGTACGCCCCGGACGGCGGCTGCCCGCCGGGATGCGGCCCGGACGGCGAGAGCCCGCCGGGGTGCGCGCCGGGCGCCACCGGATACGGGTGCCCCCCGGGGCCTGCCGGACTTCCCGGGTACGCCCCGGGCGCCGGCCAGCCGGGCGACGGCGAGCCGGGGTGCGGCCCGGGTCCGGCGGCCGGGCCGGGGCCGACGTGATGCGGTGGGACCCCGGGCGGCGACGGCACGGCGCTCGACGACGGGGCCTGCGGGTTCGGCGGGTTCGGCGGGTTCGGCCCGGCATTCGACGACGGGGCCGGCGGGTACGGCCCCGCGTTCGACGACGGGACCGGCGGGTACGGCCCGGCGGGCGGCCAGGGCCCGGCCGACCCGGGCTGCGGGGTGACCGGCGACGGGTGGTACCCCGTCGGGGTGGCCGTGGGGGTGTCCGGCCCCTGCTCGGACCCGGCCCCCGGCGCCGCCCACGGGCTGGCGGCCGGAGACGTACCGGCGGCCGCCGAAACGGCCGGGTCGGCGCCCGGCGGCGGCACGGCGTCCGATCCGGCGCCGGACCGGGTCGGGTCGCCTCCCGGCGGTGGGGCCGGTTCGGTCACGGGGTCCTCCTGTCGATGTGACTCACCCGCCACGGGGGCGGACACGGGCCAGGCTACCGCCGCGCGTGCCGCGGGCGGGGCCGGGCGCGGGACGCTCCCCCGCGCGATCAGTCGACGTTCGGGGCGTAGTCATGACCGAAGGGGGTGCCGGCGAGCCGGAGCACCCCGATCACCAGCGCCGCCACCACCGCGGTGGCGGCCAGCACCAGGCCGGTCCGCGCCAGCCGCTCCCCCCGCCGCAGCCGGTCCCCGCCGGTGAGATAACCGCCCGAGGCGTACGCCTCCCGGCGGGCCTGCCGGGCCAGGATGAGCGCGATGGTCGACGGCACCACGCCACCGATGAAGAACCCGGTCAGCGCCCCGATCAGGCCGAGGGCGAAGACCGCGCGGGCCTTCGTCGACCGGACCGGCTCAGGATCGAGCGGATGGCGCGGCCCCTGCTGGGCGACGGGCACCTGCCCGGGCGCGGTCGTCATGCCCACCATCATGCCCCGGCGCGGCCGCGCCCGGTCCCGCCGACGCACGGACCGGCGCCGGCACCGCGGCGCCCGAGAGACTTCTCGTCATATGGCGCACCCGGATATGCGACGAGGCCCCCGGCTGATGCCGGGGGCCTCGTCGTTTCCTACTGCTTAGCGGTACGACCCGAAGTCGAAGTCGTCCAGCGGCACCGCCTGGCCGCTGGCCGGCCCGAAGCCGTAGTCGGTCTCCGGGTAGCCGGTCATCGAGTAGACCTTGGCCTTCGCCTCCTCGGTCGGCTCGACCCGGACGTTGCGGTACTTGCTGATGCCCGTACCGGCCGGGATGAGCTTACCGATGATCACGTTCTCCTTGAGGCCGATCAGCGAGTCGCTGCGGGCGTGGATCGCCGCGTCCGTCAGCACCCGGGTGGTCTCCTGGAAGGAGGCCGCCGACAGCCAGGAGTCCGTGGCCAGCGAGGCCTTGGTGATACCCATCAGCACCGGGCGACCCGCGGCGGGCTCGCCGCCCTCGGAGACGAGCCTGCGGTTCTCCGACTCGAACAGCGCCCGGTCGACCAGCACACCCGGCAGGAACTCGGTCGAGCCGGAGTCGATGACCGTCACCCGCTTGAGCATCTGGCGGATGATGATCTCGATGTGCTTGTCGTGGATGAGCACACCCTGCGAGCGGTAGACCTCCTGGACCTCCTGGGTCAGGTGGACCTGGACCGCGCGCGGGCCGAGGATGCGCAGCAGCTCGTGCGGGTCGATGGTGCCCTCGGTGAGCTTCTCGCCGACCTCGACGTGGTCGCCGTCGTGGGCCCGCAGCTTCACGCGCTTCGAGATCTTGTCGTACACGATCTCGTCGCTGCCGTCGTCCGGGATCACCACGATCTTCCGGGACCGCTCGCCGTCCTCGATCCGGATCCGGCCCGGGGTGTCGGCGATGGGCGCCTTACCCTTCGGGACCCGGGCCTCGAAGATCTCCTGGACCCGGGGCAGACCCTGGGTGATGTCCTCACCCGCGACACCACCGGTGTGGAAGGTACGCATCGTCAGCTGCGTACCCGGCTCGCCGATGGACTGGGCGGCGATGATGCCGACGGCCTCACCGATGTCGACCGACTTGCCGGTCGGCAGCGAACGGCCGTAGCAGGCCGCGCAGACGCCCAGCTTCGACTCGCAGGTGAGCACGCTGCGCACCCGGACGGTCTCCACCCCGGCCGCGACGATCTTGTCGACGCCGATCGAGTTGATGTCCTGACCCCGCTCGGCGACCACGGTGCCGTCCGGCCCCTTGATGTCGTCGGCCAGGGTCCGGGCGTGCACGCTGGTCTCGGCGTGCGTGTGCACGACCAGCTTGCCGTCGATCCGCTCGCCGATCTGCATCGGGATGGCGCGGTCGGTGCCGCAGTCCTCCTCGCGGATGATGACGTCCTGCGACACGTCCACCAGACGCCGGGTCAGGTAACCCGAGTCGGCGGTCCGCAGCGCGGTGTCGGCGAGACCCTTGCGGGCACCGTGCGTGGAGATGAAGTACTCCAGCACGGAGAGACCCTCGCGGTACGAGGCCTTGATCGGACGCGGAATGATCTCGCCCTTGGGGTTGGCCACCAGACCACGGATCGCCGCGATCTGCCGGAGCTGGAGCAGGTTACCGCGGGCACCCGAGTTGATCATCTTCCACAGCGGGTTCTCCTGCGGCAGCGCGGTGTCCATCTCCTTGGCGACCTCGTTGGTCGCCTTGGTCCAGATCTCGATGAGCTCGCCGCGACGCTCCTCGGCGGTCATCAGACCACGCTGGTACTGCTTGTCGATCCGGTCGGCTTCCGTCTCGTACCGGGCCAGGATCTCCGCCTTGCGCGGCGGCGCGATGACGTCCTCCATGCCGATGGTGACGCCGGACCAGGTGGCCCAGTGGAAACCGGCCTCCTTGAGCCCGTCCAGGGTGGCCGCCAGGGCCACCTTCGGGAAGCGCTCGGCGAGGTCGTTGACGATCGCGGAGAGCTGACCCTTGCGGATCTCGTAGTTCACGAAGCGGTAGCCCGGGGGCAGCGTCTCGTTGAACAGGACCCGGCCCAGGGTGGTCTCCACGGTGACCGTGTCGCCCTCGGTCCAGCCCTCCGGCGCGACCCACGGCTCGGCGCCGGCGCCGTTGTCGACCCCGACGACGTCCCGCAGCCGGATCTTGACCGGGGTCTGCAGGTGCAGCTCGCCGTTGTCGTACGCCATCCGCGCCTCGGCGTCCGAGCTGAACGCCCGGCCCTCGCCCTTGCCCCCCGGAGTGAGGTGGGTGAGGTGGTACAGGCCGATGACCATGTCCTGGGTGGGCATGGTGACCGGCTTGCCGTCGGCCGGCTTGAGGATGTTGTTCGACGACAGCATCAGGATCCGCGCCTCGGCCTGGGCCTCGGCGGACAGCGGCACGTGGACCGCCATCTGGTCACCGTCGAAGTCGGCGTTGAACGCGGTGCAGACCAGCGGGTGGATCTGGATGGCCTTGCCCTCGACCAGCTGCGGCTCGAATGCCTGGATACCCAGCCGGTGCAGGGTCGGCGCCCGGTTCAGCAGGACCGGGTGCTCGCCGATGACCTCTTCCAGCACGTCCCACACGACCGGCCGCTGCCGCTCGACCATCCGCTTGGCGGACTTGATGTTCTGCGCGTGGTTGAGGTCGACCAGCCGCTTCATCACGAACGGCTTGAACAGCTCCAGCGCCATCTGCTTGGGCAGGCCGCACTGGTGCAGCTTGAGCTTCGGGCCGACCACGATGACCGAACGGCCGGAGTAGTCGACGCGCTTGCCCAGCAGGTTCTGGCGGAACCGGCCCTGCTTGCCCTTGAGCATGTCGGAGAGCGACTTCAGCGGCCGGTTGCCCGGACCGGTGACCGGACGACCGCGACGACCGTTGTCGAACAGCGCGTCGACGGCCTCCTGGAGCATCCGCTTCTCGTTGTTGACGATGATCTCGGGCGCGCCGAGGTCGATCAGCCGCTTGAGCCGGTTGTTCCGGTTGATCACGCGGCGGTACAGGTCGTTCAGGTCGGAGGTCGCGAAGCGGCCACCGTCGAGCTGCACCATCGGGCGCAGGTCCGGCGGGATGACCGGGACGCAGTCCAGCACCATGCCGAGCGGCGAGTTGCGGGTGTTCTGGAACGCCGCCACGACCTTCAGTCGCTTGAGCGCCCGGATCTTCCGCTGGCCCTTGCCGGAACGGATGGTCTCGCGCAGGCTCTCGGCCTCGGCGTCGAGGTCCATGTTCTGGACCAGCGCCTTGATCGCCTCGGCGCCCATGCTGCCGGTGAAGTACTCGCCGAAGCGGTCGCGCAGCTCTCGGTAGAGCAGCTCGTCGGTGACCAACTGCTTCGGCTCGAGCTTGCGGAAGGTGTCGAGGACCTCGTCGAGCCGGTCGATCTCGCGCTGGGCCCGGTCGCGGATCTGGCGCATCTCGCGCTCTCCGCCCTCCTTGACCTTGCGCCGGACGTCCGCCTTCGCGCCCTCGGCCTCCAGCTCGGCCAGGTCGGCCTCGAGCTTGGCGGCCCGCTTCTCGATCTCCGAGTCGCGGCTGTTCTCGGCCTGCCGCTTCTCGGCCAGGATCTCGTTCTCGATGGTCGAGAGGTCGCGGTGACGCGCCTCGGCGTCCACGCTCGTCACGACGTACGACGCGAAGTAAATGATCTTCTCGAGGTCCTTGGGGGCGAGGTCCAGCAGGTAGCCCAGCCGGCTCGGCACGCCCTTGAAGTACCAGATGTGGGTCACCGGAGCGGCCAGCTCGATGTGACCCATCCGCTCCCGGCGAACCTTGGAGCGGGTCACCTCGACGCCGCAGCGCTCGCAGATGATGCCCTTGAAGCGGACCCGCTTGTACTTACCGCAGTAGCACTCCCAGTCCCGCTGCGGACCGAAGATCTTCTCGCAGAAGAGCCCGTCCTTCTCCGGCTTGAGGGTGCGGTAGTTGATGGTCTCGGGCTTCTTGACCTCGCCGTGGGACCACTGACGGATGTCGTCAGCGGTGGCAAGGCCGATGCGCAGCTCGTCGAAGAAGTTGACGTCGAGCACTATGTCCCCTATGTCGTCGTCTGTACTGCCTAGCTAACGGGCGGGGTCGGGGGCCGGCGAACCGGCCCCCGAACCACCAACCTCAGACCTCTTCGACCGAGCTCGGCTCGCGCCGGGACAGGTCGATGCCCAGCTCCTCCGCCGCCCGGAACACCTCGTCGTCGGTCTCGCGCATCTCCAGGGCCACGCCGTCGCTGGAGAGCACCTCAACGTTGAGGCACAGCGACTGCAGCTCCTTGAGCAGCACCTTGAACGACTCCGGGATGCCCGGCTCGGGGATGTTCTCGCCCTTGACGATCGCCTCGTAGACCTTCACCCGGCCGAGGACGTCGTCGGACTTGATGGTCAGCAGCTCCTGCAGGGCGTAGGCGGCGCCGTACGCCTGCATGGCCCAGCACTCCATCTCGCCGAAGCGCTGGCCACCGAACTGCGCCTTACCACCCAGCGGCTGCTGCGTGATCATCGAGTACGGGCCGGTCGACCGGGCGTGGATCTTGTCGTCGACCAGGTGGTTGAGCTTCAGGATGTAGACGTAGCCGACCGCGATCGGATCCGGCAGCGGCTCGCCGGAGCGACCGTCGAACAGCTGCGCCTTGCCGGTACGCCCGATCAGCTGCTTGCCGTCCCGGTTGGGCAGGGTCGACTCGAGCAGACCGGAGATCTCCTCCTCGCGGGCACCGTCGAAGACCGGGGTGGCCACGTTGGTGTCCGGCTCGGACTCGTGCGCGTTGATCGAGCGGAGCTGGCGCTTCCACTCGGCGTCGTCGCCGTCCACGCTCCAGCCGGTCTTGGCCACCCACCCGAGGTGGGTCTCCAGGACCTGACCGATGTTCATCCGGGACGGCACACCGAGCGGGTTCAGCACGATGTCGACCGGGGTGCCGTCCTCCAGGAACGGCATGTCCTCGATCGGCAGGATCTTGGAGATGACGCCCTTGTTGCCGTGCCGGCCCGCGAGCTTGTCACCGTCCTGGATCTTGCGCTTCTGGGCCACGTAGACCCGGACCAGCTCGTTCACGCCCGGAGGCAGCTCGTCGCCGTCCTCGCGGGAGAAGGTACGCACACCGATGACCGTGCCGGTCTCGCCGTGCGGCACCTTCAGCGAGGTGTCCCGGACCTCGCGCGCCTTCTCGCCGAAGATCGCGCGGAGCAGCCGCTCCTCCGGGGTCAGCTCGGTCTCGCCCTTGGGCGTGACCTTGCCGACCAGGATGTCGCCGGGGACGACCTCGGCGCCGATCCGGATGATGCCGCGCTCGTCGAGGTCGGCGAGCATCTCCTCGCTGACGTTCGGGATGTCCCGGGTGATCTCCTCCGGGCCGAGCTTGGTGTCCCGCGCGTCGACCTCGTGCTCCTCGATGTGGATCGAGGTGAGCACGTCCTGCTGCACGAGGCGCTGCGACAGGATGATCGCGTCCTCGTAGTTGTGGCCCTCCCAGCACATGAACGCCACGAGCAGGTTGCGCCCGAGCGCCATCTCGCCCTCGTCGGTGCACGGACCGTCGGCGATGACCTGGCCGGCCTCGACGCGGTCGCCCTCGAAGACGACCGGCTTCTGGTTGACGCAGGAGCCGGCGTTGGAGCGGCGGAACTTGTGCAGCAGGTACGTCCGGCGGTGGCCGTCGTCCTGGTGCACGGTGATGTAGTCCGCGCACAGGTCCTCGACCACACCGCCGACCTCGGCGACGACCACGTCGCCGGCGTCCACGGCCGCGCGGTACTCCATGCCCGTGCCGACCAGCGGCGACTCGGCCTTGACCAGCGGCACCGCCTGGCGCTGCATGTTCGCGCCCATCAGCGCGCGGTTGGCGTCGTCGTGCTCGAGGAACGGGATCATCGCGGTCGCGACCGAGGTCATCTGGCGCGGCGAGACGTCCATGTAGTCCACGGCGCCGGGCGCGACGTCCTCGGTCTCGCCGCCCTTACGGCGGACGAGCACGCGGTCCTCGGCGAACGTGCCGTCGGACTTCAGCGGGGCGTTGGCCTGCGCCTTGACGAACCGGTCCTCCTCGTCCGCGGTCAGGTAGTCGATCTGGTCGGTGACCCGACCGTCGATGACCTTCCGGTACGGCGTCTCGATGAAGCCGAACGGGTTGACCCGGGCGAAGGTGGAGAGCGCGCCGATCAGACCGATGTTCGGGCCTTCCGGCGTCTCGATCGGGCACATCCGCCCGTAGTGGGACGGGTGCACGTCCCGGACCTCGAAGCCGGCCCGCTCCCGGGACAGACCACCCGGGCCGAGCGCGCTCAGCCGGCGCCGGTGGGTCAGGCCCGCCAGCGGGTTGGTCTGGTCCATGAACTGGGACAGCTGCGACGTGCCGAAGAACTCCTTGATCGCCGCCACCACCGGGCGGATGTTGATCAGGGTCTGCGGCGTGATCGCCTCGACGTCCTGGGTGGTCATCCGCTCGCGGACGACCCGCTCCATCCGGGACAGGCCGACCCGGACCTGGTTCTGGATCAGCTCGCCCACGGTCCGCAGGCGCCGGTTGCCGAAGTGGTCGATGTCGTCGGCCTCGTAGCCCTCCTCACCGGCGTGCAGCCGGCAGAGGTATTCCACGGTGGCGACGATGTCGTCCTCGGTCAGCGTGCCGGTGGTGATCGGCACGTCCAGCTCGAGCTTCTTGTTGAACTTGTAGCGCCCGACCTTGGCGACGTCGTACCGCTTCGGGTTGAAGAAGAGGTTGTCGAGCAGGGTCTGGGCGTTCTCGCGGGTCGGCGGCTCGCCCGGACGGAGCTTGCGGTAGATGTCCAGCAGCGCCTCGTCCTGCCCGGCGATGTGGTCCTTCTCCAGGGTGGTCATCATGAGCTCGGACCAGCCGAACTTCTCGCGGATCCGCTCCGCGGACCACCCGATGGCCTTGAGCAGGACGGTGACGGCCTGCCGACGCTTGCGGTCGATGCGGACGCCGACCGTGTCGCGCTTGTCGATGTCGAACTCCAGCCAGGCACCCCGACTCGGGATGACCTTGACGCTGGAGAGGTCGCGGTCGGAGGTCTTGTCCGGCTGCTTGTCGAAGTAGACGCCCGGCGAGCGGACGAGCTGGCTGACCACGACGCGCTCGGTGCCGTTGATGATGAAGGTGCCCTTCGGCGTCATCATCGGGAAGTCACCCATGAACACCGTCTGGCTCTTGATCTCGCCAGTGGTGTTGTTGGTGAACTCCGCGGTCACGAACAGCGGGGCGCAGTAGGTCAGGTCCTTCTCCTTGCACTCCTCGATCGAGGCCTTGACCTCGTCGAAGCGCGGCGCCGAGAAGGAAAGCGACATGGTGCCGGAAAAGTCCTCAATGGGACTGATCTCGTCGAGGATTTCCGCGAGACCCGAGCGTGCGTGCGGGTCGTCCGCCGACCGGCCCTGCCAAGCCTCGTTGCCGACGAGCCAGTCGAAGGACTCGTTCTGAATGGCGAGGAGGTTGGGGACCTCGAGGTGTTCGGTGATCCGACCGAAAGAAACTCGGCGGGGCGCGAATGCGCTCGACGTACGACTGGTCTTCGCAGGGCGGGAAGCTGCCAAGATGCGTCCTTCCGAGGACCGGTGCTGCAGAACGGCTGGTACGCGTGCACTCCAATGACCCCACCAGAAATAGCCGGAATCGGACATTCCTGAGCAGGGGTCAAGACGGAAGGCAGCGCAAACTAGCAGTGTAGCCGAGAGGCTAACCGCTGTCCAGCCCACCCCGCAGGTCGTCGCGGAACTTGCCTCGGGACCTGCGGAAAACAGGTCAACCGGGCCGCTCGGAACGCGACGGTCCTGCCGGGCCGCTCAGGTGTCACGGCGGTGGTGCTGCCGCTCCTCTTACCCAAGTGGTGGCCGTTGCAAGCGCGGAAGGTCTTGCTGGTGTCAGCGTGCCTGTCGGGCCGGTGCCGCGTCAAGGGCCGGTTACCGCTCGGGGTGTCTTTCCCACCGTCGGGCTACCGGCGCCCCACCCGGCCGGGCCTCGGCGACCGGCGCATCCGCCCTGCTCACGCCGCTGCCACCGGTACCACCAACACGGCGGGGGGGGGGGCCCCGGCCCCCCCCCCCCCCCCCCCCCCCGGGGGGGGGCGGGGGGGGCCGGGGGGGGCGGGGGGGGGGGGGGGGGGGGGGGGGGACCGCGGGGGGGGGTGGGGCCCC
>NZ_JBITLH010000005.1:0-312243 GCF_044465125.1 Micromonospora sp. NPDC049836 | reverse complement strand
TGTACACCCCCCCCCCCCCCCCGCCCCCCCCCCCCCCCCGCCCCCCCCCCCCCCCCCCCCCCCCCCCCCCCCCCCCCCCCCCCCGGGCGGGCCCCCCCCCCCCCCCCCCCCCCCCCCCCCCCGCGACGCGGTTGTGCCCCGGCTCACGTGAGCCGGACGCGCGTCAGGGGTGGTGCAAGGTCACTTGAGGGTGACCTTGGCGCCCTCGCCCTCGAGCTTGGCCTTGGCCTTCTCGGCGGTCTCCTTGTTGGCCTTCTCCAGGACGGCCTTCGGAGCGGCCTCGACCAGGTCCTTGGCCTCCTTGAGGCCCAGGCCGGTCAGCTCGCGCACGACCTTGATGACCTGGATCTTCTTGCCACCGTCGGCGTCGAGGATGACGTCGAACTCGTCCTTCTCCGGCTCGGCCTCGGCGGCCGGGGCACCCGGGACGGCGGCGCCGGCGACGGCGACCGGAGCGGCGGCGGTGACCTCGAAGGTGTCCTCGAACTGCTTCACGAACTCCGAGAGCTCGATCAGCGTCATCTCCTTGAACGCGTCGAGCAGCTCTTCGGTGCTGAGCTTCGCCATGTCTGGCGTCCTTTCCTGAATGAATTAACTAAGAACGTGGGTGCGCCGCGGGGCCTCAGGCCGCCTCGGCGCCCTCCTTCTCGCGCTTGTCCGCCAGGGCGGCCGCCGCACGGGCGGCCTTGGAGAGCGGAGCCTGGAACAGGGCCGCGGCCTTGCTCAGGTTGCCCTTCATGGCGCCGGCCAGCTTGGCCAGCAGCACCTCACGGGACTCCAGGTCGGCGAGCTTCGTGACCTCGGCCGCGGAAATGGCCTTGCCCTCGAAGACACCGCCCTTGATGACGAGCTTCGGGTTGGCCTTCGCGAAGTCGCGAAGCCCCTTCGCCGCCTCGACGACGTCGCCCGAAACGAAAGTCAGCGCGGTAGGACCGGTGAACAGCTCGTCGAGGCCGGAGATGCCCGCATCGGTCGCAGCACGCTTGGCCAGCGTGTTCTTCGCGACCGTGTAGCTGGTCTCCTTGCCGAGCGAGCGCCGCAGCTGAGTGAGCTGCGAAACCGTGAGCCCGCGGTACTCGGTCAGCACGGTGGCTCCCGCGTTGCGGAAGCTCTCGGTCAGCTCGGCGACGGCCGTGGCCTTGTCGGCCCGGATCGGCTTGTCCGCCATGTCCCTCCTCTCTCGTTGCTCGGAGCTGGTACGCCGGCGACGAGCGAAGGCTCGCGACGGCGGCGGAGGCATCACGACAACGAGAAAAGCCCCGGCGCAGGGCGCACGGGGCGAGGGCCGGCATCAGGAGCACGGTCGGCGGACCGTGGACCACACCGATTTTCGCTTGCCGCCCTGCGCGGGTCGCCCGTCATCGCGGAACCTTCGACCGTGCCAGGGCACGGTGACCAGCGGTCTTTGGGTGGAACTACGGCACCAGGTTACGCGACCGCCGCTCGAGCGCCAAATCGGCCCCCGCGTGCGCCCGGTCACCCCGGCCGGCCTTGATCGACTCGGGCTGCGGCAAACCGGGCCCACCGCCCGGAAGCCCCAACCTGCCGCAACCGGAGTCGATCAGCACCGAGACCGGGGCGGGTGCGGGGTCAGGCGCGGGAGCGTCTGGCCCAGGCGTAGCCGGTGAGCGTCACGGCGGACCAGGCCACGGCCCAGCCGCTGAGCAGCAGTCCGGTGGCCGGCTCCAGGTGGCCGGCCAGCGCCCGGGCGGCCGGCAGCAGCGGCGGCACCAGCCAGGGCACCACCGAACCGGACAGGCCCAGCACCAGCACGCCGACGGCGCCCAGGGCGAGCACGGCGACGCCGTACCCGGCGGTGCGGGTGACCGCCCGGCTGGCCAGGGCGCCCAGCGCCACCGCCCCGGGCAGGGCCAGCAGGTGCGCCCAGAGGCCGAGGAGCAGCCCGGCCAGCACCGACCGGTCCCCCGGCGCGGCCGGTCCGGCCACCCCGCCGACCAGCCACGGCAGGACCAGCGCGACCGCCACCGTGCCCAGCGCGGCCACGGCCGCCGCGAGCAGGCCGGCGGCCCGCTCCCGGGTCGGCCCCAGCACCACCTGGGCCAACCGGCGCTGCACGTCCGGCTCCACGTCCAGCAGGATCTTGGTCTGCCAGGCCAGCACCGGGAAGAGCACCACCGCCGAGACGCCGTACGCCTCCGCCGGCTGGGCCCGGCCGCCGCCGTAGAGGACGCCGAGGGCCAGCAGGCCGGCCAGCGCGGGAGCCAGCGCCCGGCCGGTACGCAGGAAGCCGGCCAGCCGCAGCCGGACCAGCGCGATCACCGGGTCACCTCGGGCGCCGGACCAGCGCCGCCGGCCACCGAGCCGTCCGGGTGCTCCGGGGTGAGCGGGGGCGGGTCGGCCGGCGACGGCGGGACGGGTCGCGTGGCCGAGGACGGGACGGGTCGCGTGGCCGAGGGCGGGACGGGTCGCGTGGCCGAGGGCGGGACGGGGTGGTCGCGTACCCGCAGGACGTGGTGGCCGTCGGCGCGCAACCGGGCGACGGCGGCGGCCACGGCGGCGGCCGGGACCGCCAGCTCGACCACCGCGAGGGCCGGGCCCCCGGCCGGCTGCTGCTCGGTCACGGTGCCGCCGGCGACCGACCACTGCCGGGCTCCCGGCAACCGCACGGTCTCGCCGCGGTGGTCGCTGACCAGCACCGCGCCGCCGCCGGCGAGCACCTCCTCGATCACCTCCGGCACCAGGTCGCGGGCGGCCGCGTCCAGCCCTTCCCAGGGTTCGTCGAGGACGAGCAGGCCGGGTGGGCGCAGCAGCGCCTGGGCCAGGCCCACCTTCTGCGCGGTGCCCTTGGACAGCTGCGGCAGCCGGACGTCGTGGAACCGGCCCAGCCCGAGCCGGTCGACCCAGCGCCGGACCGCCCGGTCGGCCTCCCGGCCCGGCAGGCCGGCGACCCGGCCCATCGCGGCCAGGTACGCCCCGGCGGTGAACGGCTGGTCGGCGGGGAACCGCTCGGGCACCCAGCCGACCACCGGGGGTCGGTCGACGACCCGGCCCCGGCTGGGTCGGAGCACGCCCGCGGCGAGTTGCAGCAGGGTGGACTTGCCGACTCCGTTGCGGCCGAGCACGACCGCCACCTCGCCCGGTTCGATCCGCACGTCGATCTCCCGCAGCACCCACGGACCGCGCCGGTGGTACCGCAGCCAGACGTCCTCCAGCCGCATGCGCCGAGCCTGCCACACCGGACAGACGGACGGGGCCCCGCCACCGGCGTGGTGGCGGGGCCCCGTCAGGGCAGTGGTGCTCAGGCCTCGGCCTGACCGTCCTGCAGGTTCTTCACGACCTTCGGGTCGACCGGGACGCCGGGGCCCATGGTGGTGGTGAGGGTGACCTTCTTGAGGTACGTGCCCTTGGCCGCGGACGGCTTCGAGCGGAGCACCTCGTCCAGCACCGCCGCGTAGTTGTCGACCAGCTGCGACTCGGAGAACGAGGCCTTGCCGATGATCAGGTGAAGGTTCGAGTGCTTGTCCACCCGGAAGGTGATCTTGCCGCCCTTGATGTCCGAGACGGCCTTGGTGACGTCCATGGTCACCGTGCCGGTCTTCGGGTTCGGCATCAGGCCGCGCGGGCCCAGGATCCGCGCGATCCGGCCGATCTTGGCCATCTGGTCCGGGGTGGCGATCGCCGCGTCGAAGTCCAGCCAACCGCCCTGGATACGGGCGACCAGCTCGTCGGTGCCCACCTCGTCCGCACCGGCGGCGGCGGCCTCCTCGGCCTTCGCGCCGGCGGCGAAGACGATCACGCGGGCGGTCTTACCGGTGCCGTGCGGCAGGTTGACCGTGCCGCGGACCATCTGGTCCGCCTTGCGGGGGTCGACGCCGAGGCGCATCGCGACCTCGACCGTGGCGTCGAACTTGACGTTGGTGGTCTCCTTGGCCAGCTTGACGGCCTCGACGGGAGAGTAGAGCTTGGACCGGTCGATGACATCGGCGGCCTTGCGGTAGCTCTTGCTGCGCTGCATTTCTCGTAACTCCTGTGGTCAATGGCGGGCCCGCGACGTCCGCGGCCCTCCCACGATCTGATCTGGTGGAGCGGGTGGAGCGAGGTCAGTCGGCGACGGTCAGACCCATCGACCGGGCGGTGCCGGCGATGATCTTCTCGGCCTGGTCGATGTCGTTGGCGTTGAGGTCCGCCATCTTCTTCTCGGCGATCTCGCGCAGCTGGGCGCGGGTCACCGAGCCGACCTTCTCCTTGTGCGGGACGCCCGAGCCCTTCTGCACGCCGGCGGCCTTGATCAGCAGCCGGGCGGCGGGCGGGGTCTTCAGCACGAAGGTGAAGGTGCGGTCCTCGTAGACGCTGATCTCGGCGGGGACGATGTCGCCCCGCTGGGACTCGGTCTGCGCGTTGTAGGACTTGCAGAACTCCATGATGTTCACGCCGTGCTGGCCGAGCGCGGGGCCGACCGGCGGCGCCGGCGTGGCCTGGCCCGCCGGCAGCTGAAGCGTGAAAGTCTTGACGAGCTTCTTCTTCGGAGGCATGTCTCTTCCTGGGGCTTGGAACCGGGATTTTCGGCGGTCCGCGGGCACGCACGGTCAGCGCGTGCGGACAGCCGACGTTCTAGGGTAGCGCAGCCTTCCGCCGCCCTCTCGGCCGAGGTCCGTCGGGGCGGCGAAACAGCGCACCGGCGGCGGGCCGGAGCCCACCGCCGGCGCGGCCGTCACGTCAGATCTTGGCGACCTGGTTGAAGTTCAGCTCGACCGGGGTCTCCCGGCCGAAGATCGACACCAGCACCTTGAGCTTCTGCTGGTCGGCGTTGATCTCGCTGATCGTCGCCGGCAGCGAGGCGAAGGCACCGTCGGTGACGGTGACCGAGTCGCCGACCTCGAAGTCGAGGACCTTGACCTCGGGCTTGGCCTTCTTCTGCTCGGTCTCCACCGCCGGGGCCAGCCACTTGAGCACCTCGTCGAGGCTGAGCGGCGCCGGACGGTCGGCCCGGTCGGTCGCCCCGACGAAGCCGGTCACGCCCGGGGTGTTCCGGACGCAGGAGTAGGACTCGGCGGTCAGCTCCATCCGGACCAGGATGTAGCCCGGGAAGACCTTCGCCTGGACCTGCGACCGCTTGCCGTTCTTGACCTCGACCTCTTCCCGGGTCGGCACCTCGACCTGGTAGATGAACTCCTCCATGTCGAGGGAGGTGATCCGGGTCTCGAGGTTGGTCTTGACCTTGTTCTCGTAGCCGGCGTAGGAGTGCACCACGTACCAGTCGCCGGGGGCGTAGCGCAGCTTCTGGCGCAGCTCGGCGACGGGGTCGAAGTCCTCGTCGGGGGCGGGCTCGGTGGTCGGGAATTCCGGCTCGCTGGCGGCCTCGACCGACTCGTCATTGGCCGCCGTCGCCACCGTGGACTGCTCGTCCGGGGTCTCGGCGGTCTCGTCGTACTCAGGCACGCTCGCTCACTTCCGTCACTATCGCTGTTGGCCCGTCAGCTGTTGTTGCCGAAGACGAACAGCACCGCCTTTGCGAAGCCGAAGTCCAGGCCGGCCACGATCGCCAGCATCACCGCGACGAAGGTGACCACCACTGCCGTGTAGGTCAACAGCTCCTTGCGGGTCGGCCAGATGACCTTACGCAGCTCAGCCACGACCTCGCGGAAGAAACGCGCGATGCGGGCGAAGAGCCCGATCCGCTCGGTGTCCTTCCGGGTCTTCCGACCCTCGGTCGACTCCGCGCGAGCCCGCTTGCGGGTGGCGGTGCCGCCCCGGGAAACCGGCTCCTCCGCTTCGGTGGCGTCGTCGTCGGCCACGCCGTCGTCGGCCACACCGTCGACGGTCGCGTCGTCGTCCAGACGCTCGTCGCCGGCGTCCTCGCCGCGCCGCTTGCTCTCGGCCACTTCGCCCTCCGTGCGGGATATTGGGTCGCACGCTGATGGGCGTGCGCGGCGTGTGGTCACGCCGGCCGGACCAACCGTCCCGCGACGGGCCGCGGCCGGCGGACCGACCGGGAGGGCCCCGAATGCCTCGGGAACCACCCCGCCGGTGCCACCACCACGGGCCGGACGCCGCCATCTGGGCGGCGCGACCCACGGGAACGGTCAGGCCTGAGGCGCAGGGGTGACAGGACTTGAACCTGCAGCCTGCGGTTTTGGAGACCGCTGCTCTGCCAATTGAGCTACACCCCTGTGCGGCGACGTTCGCCCCACCCGAGCACACAGTGCCGAGCAGGGGTCACTTGCCCCACGGCGGACCAGTGTACGGGTAGTCGTGCGACTTTCCCAACCGGTCTGCCCCATGCAGATCGACGGGCCGGTCAGGGCGCCGGCCGGACGGTCGCCCGAGCCTGCGACAGCACCTTCTCGCCGAGGCAGGTCGCGGTCACGTCGAGCCTGGTCAGGCCGTCCTCGGTGACCTCCTTGACCACCGCGTTGACCTCGATCTCGGTGCCCTCGTCGGTGTCCGGGACGACCACCGGGCGGGTGAACCGGACCCCGAAGTCGACCACCGCGTCCGGCGAGCCGGCCCAGACGGTGACCGCCCGGCCGACCAGCGCCATGGTGAACATGCCGTGCGCGATCACGCCGGGCAGGCCCACCTTGGTGGCGATGCGGTCGCTCCAGTGGATGGGGTTGAAGTCCCCCGAGGCGCCGGCGTAGCGGACCAGGTCGGCCCGGGTCACCCGGAAGGTCTGGGTGGGCAGTTCCATGGCTCAGGCCTCCCCGCGTACGACGATCTTGAACCAGACCGCGACCACCGGGTCGCCGGCAGTCGTGCTCATGTCGGTGCGGGTGGTCAGGAAGCCGTGCCCGCCCCGATTGATGATCTCCTCGATGGTGCTCACGCAGACCAGCTCGTCCCCCGCCACCACCGGCCGGGTGTACGCGAAGCGCTGGTCGCCGTGCACCACCCGGCTGTAGTCGACGCCGAGCGCCGGATCCTCGATGATCTGCCGGTTGGCGGCCATGCTGAGGACCATCGGGAAGGTGGGCGGGGCCACCACGTCGGGGTGCCCGAGCGCCCGGGCCGCCGCCGGGTCGTGGTAGGCCGCGTCGGTGGCCCCGATGGCGGTGGCGAACTCGCGGATCTTTTCTCGGCCCACCTGGTAGGGGGCGGTCGGCGGGTAGCTCCGGCCGACGAAGGACGGGTCCAGGGACATGCCGCGAACCTACACGGAAAGCACGAACGCCGATCCGTACGGTCGGACGGCGCGGGGCCGCCTTCCGTGCGGATCGGCGTTCGGGATGCTGGGGGACCGGGCCGGCCGAGCCGGCCGCGGATCAGCGGGTCTCGCGGTGCACGGTGTGCTTGCCGTCCCGGGGGCAGAACTTCTTCAGCTCGATGCGGTCCGGGTCGTTACGACGGTTCTTGCGCGTGATGTAGTTGCGCTCCTTGCACTCCACACACGCCAGAGTGATCTTCGGCCGGACATCGGTCGCCTTCGCCACGGCGGAGTGCCTTCCTCGCTAACGGGTAACAACTACGGCGCATCAGCCTACGCGCTGATGACGCAGACATGCAAAGTGGGCGCCTGTGGCGCCCATCCCACCGGCCACCGGGCGTCAGCCCGGAGGACGAGAGTAGCGGTGGCCGGACTTGAACCGGCGACACAGCGATTATGAGCCGCTTGCTCTGCCATCTGAGCTACACCGCCGTGGCGGGTCCAGCCGGACCCTCTGAGCCCCCTTACGGAATCGAACCGTAGACCTTCTCCTTACCATGGAGACGCTCTGCCGACTGAGCTAAGGGGGCCTGCCCGATCACCCGTGGGGTGTCGCGCAGAGGAAACAGTACACGACCCCGCCGCCGAGGTGAAATCGGATCCCCCCTGACCGGATCCGCCCAGCTCAGGGCACGACACGCAGGCGCGGCAGCTCGCCGGCGGAGATCGTCTCGGGGTCGACCTGGGCGCCGAACCAGGCCTCCAGCCGCTCGTACGGCAGCGGCCGGCTGAACAGGAAGCCCTGGCCGATCTCGCAGCCGATGTCCTGGAGCAGCTCCAGGGTCAACTCGCTCTCCACGCCCTCGGCCACCACGGTGAGGCCGAACTGCTGCGAGAGGGTCACCACGGCGTTCACGATCGCCAGGTCGCCGGGATCGGTCGCCATCCCCTGCACGAAGGAGCGGTCGACCTTGACCTCGTGCACCGGCAGCCGGCGCAGCTGGGCCAGCGAGGAGCGGCCGGTGCCGAAGTCGTCCACCGAGAGCCGGACCCCGAGGTCGCGCAGGCGCAACAGGGTCGGTATCGGGCGTTCGGTGCCGTCCAGCACGCCGGCCTCGGTGATCTCCAGGGTGAGCCGCTGCGCCGGTACGCCGTACTCATCGAGCAGGTCCTGCACCAGGGCCGGGAAGTGCTGGTCGGTGAGGGTACGCGCGGCGAGGTTCACCGCGACGGCCAGCGGCTGCTCGCCGTGCGACCAGTCCCGGCTGCGCCGCAGGCTCTCCCGGAGCACGAACTCGGTGAGCCGCCCGAGCTGGCCGGTGTGCTCGGCCACCGCGACGAAGTCCTCCGGGGCCACCGTGCCGTGCGCGGGGTGCTCCCAGCGGGCCAGGCACTCCACCCCGACCAGCCGCCGGTCCCGCAGCGTCACCTTCGGCTGGAAGTAGACCTCCAGCTCGCCGTCGTCCAGGGCGCGGCGCAGATCGGCGGCGAGGCCGAGCCGGCGCAGCGAGCGCGACTCCAGCGCGGGGTTGTAGAGCTGGACGCTGCCGGGGACCGACTTGGCCGCGGTCGCCGCCAGGTCGACCCGCTGGAGCAGGGTCACCGCGTCGCTGCCGTGGTCCGGGTGCACAGCCACCCCCACGGCGGTGTCCACGTCCAGCGTGAGCGCGTCGAAGACCATCTCGTCGCGGATCTGCTCCCGCAGTTGCCCGGCCAGTTCCAGCGCCGCGTCGGCGCTCTCCAGCCGGAGCGTCACCAGGAACTCGTCGCCGCCGGCGCGGCCGACCAGCGCCGAGGAGGGCACGCAGGCACGCAGCCGCTCGGCCACCTCGACCAGGACCTTGTCCCCGGCCGCGTGGCCCAGCGACTCGTTGACCTGGCGCAGCCGGTCGACGTCGAACAGCAGCAGGGCCACCACCTCGCCCGGTGCCGCGATCTTGACCGCCTCCACCACCGCCGCGGTGACCCGCCGCCGGTTGGGCAGCTTGGTGAGCGCGTCGTGGTTGGCGTCGTGCCGCAACCGGTCGACCAGCCGGGAATTCTCCAGGGCGACGGCGGCGTGCGCGGCGACCGTCTCGAAGACGGGGATGTCGCTGGGCGCGAAGTGGCCGATGTCGCTGAGCCGGTTGGCCACCTCCAGGGTGCCGATCACCGCCTGCCCGGAGCGCAGCGGCACCACGATGGCGTCCTTGACCTTCGCCTCGTTGGCCGCCCGGCGCTGGCCGGGCTCGACGCCGAACACCCGGCCGACGGCCACCGTGCGGCCTTCCTTCGCGGCGGACTCCCGCAGCGCGGCCGGCGTGTGGACCACGTCCAGCAGACCCGGGTCGTCGACCCGGGCGGTGAGCAGCACCTCGGGGTGCCGGCCCTGCGCCGGCAACCAGAGGGTGGCGTACTCGGCCTGCATCAGCGCGCGCACCCGGCCCAGCAGCGCGTCCACCAACGTGCCGTCCTGGCCACGCTCCCCGATCGCCCGGGTCAGGTCGTACATCTGGGACAGGGTGCGGTGCTGGCGGAAGAACTGGGCGTAGGACCGGTAGACGAGGACGAGCGCCGCCGCCAGCGCGCCGACCAGCACCAGCGACCACCACGTGGTGCGGACCGCGATCAGGATCATCAGGCCCATCGAGGCGTTGATCCCGGCGGTGAGCAGGGCGGGCGGGGCCGAGCGGAGCGCGTCCCGCCCGGCGTGCCAGCTCTGCAGGAGAGTGTGGACACCGACGACGGCGGCGAGGCTCACCACGATCACCGAAGCCACCCCGGTGAACAGGATCAGCCAGGTGCCCGGGCCCACCCCGCGCATCGGCGGCAGCCCCTGGAGCACGAGCACCGCGAGCGAGGTGCCGGCCGCCGCCTTGGCCACGTTGAACCAGAACTTGGCCGGCGCGAAGCGGTGCCGGGTCTGGGTGAGCATCGACGCGATGGTGTAGATCACCACCACGGTCAGCGGCGGCAGCAGGAACAGCGCCAGGACGAGCGGAATCTCGGTCAGCGTCACCCCGAAGGACTGACGCCGGATCACGAAGTTGAGCACGGGCATGCCGACGCACACCATGGCGACCAACAGCGCTGCCGCCAGCGGCCAGTGGCCGAAGACCGGGTCGGCGATCAGCCCGGTGATGGTGGCGCAGACGATCGCGAGCATGGCCAGCGGTGCCGTGATGAACCAGGCGTGATCGGTCGATCTGCGCCACGCGCGTCCACGCCGGGCCATGGGACTCCTACTGGCTGAGGTGTACCGACTCCTGCCCCCGTCAGGTCTGTCCTCGCGTCGGTCAGAGCCCGTCGTCGGCGGATGAGTTGGGGCCGAGCGTCCAGATGATGTCCTGGGCCTGATAATCGTGGACGGCGCCGATCACCGCGCCGGCGTTGAACGCCATCGCCGCCGCGGCCGCGATCGCGAGGAGCGAGCCAAGCAGTCGGCCCAACCTTCGACCAGACATGATTGCTCCTGTCGAGGAAGTCTCATAGGGGTTGGAGGTGCCACGATCCTGCCACACAGGGCAGGGGCAGGAAAGCCGAGACGGCGCCCACGGCACGACTAGCCGCCAGGTTCCGCCGTTCGGCCCAGGCCTCACCATCTCGTCGTGTCAGCTAGCCTGCCGGGCGGGCCACCGGGGCCGACCTCACCAACCGCTCAATCTCACCAACAGCGCAAAACCGGTGAGATCACCTTGGGTCCGACCAACGGGACGCCGTTCCATGGCCCCGCGAGGCAACCCATCGACCACCATAACTCACCTGGCGTAGCGGGCAAGGCCGGGGTCCGTGAATGACTCGTAACTGACAGTCCGCGACGCGAGTCGGCCACCCGCTCCCCCCGTCTCCCGCGACCGAGGCGGTCCCCAGTGGTGCCGCCGGCCTCCCGGGCCGCGTCCCTGCCGGCCTAGAGTCGGGGCATGCGGATCCGGCTCGAGGGCGAGGACCTGCCGGGGCGGCGCGCCGGCGCCGAGGCCGACCGGCTGCGGCTCGGCAACGTGCAGGTGGGGGTGCAGCGCAGGGCCGAGGTGGTCGAGCGGGTACCGGCCGACGCGCCGGAGGCGACCTGGCGGTTCGAGGTCACCAGCCGCGAGGTCGACGGGCTGCTGGACGTGGGCGGGCCGTGGGTGCACGGCCGCCCCGGCGCCCGATTCCTCTACCTGAGCTGGGGTGCCGTGACCGACGACCGGTTCGAGATGTTCCGGCGGGCGAAGCTGCTGTTCGGCGACGTACCGACGCAACTGCTGCGCGCCGCGCACGACGGGGCCGGGACGCTGGTCGGCCGGCTCCGGCTGACCGACGCCGACGGCGGCCCGGTCTGCGCCCGGGTCCGCCCGCCCGACATCACCTGGTCCGTGCAGTGACGCCGCGCGGCAGATCCGTGCCGCGCGTACCCCCGATCCTGACCTGGTCCGTGCAGTGAGGCCGCGCGGCAGATCCGTGCCGCGCGTACCCCCGATCCTGTCGTCGGTCCTCCACCCCGCCGGCCGGCCCGGCTGCTCACCAACGGTGCTGGGCGAGATGCACCACCAGCGCGGCCACCGCGGTGCCGAAGAACACCGACCAGCCCACGAGCTGGCGGGAGCCCACCCGCAGGTGGGCCAGGAGGGCGCCGACGAAGTACAGCACCAGGCCGGCGGCGGCGAGCGTCCCCAGCAGCGGCACGGCGAACCCGGCCAGCAGCCCCAGCGCGCCGGCCGCCAGCAGCGTGCCCAGCACCGGCACCCATGACCGGGGTACGCGCTTCATGTCCGCCTGGGCCTTCGGATAGTCGTGGCCGATCAGGTAGGTGACGGCCGCGATGCCATTGAGGACCGAGCCGAGGATGGTGACCGTGACGTAAGCAGCGAACATGAAGCCTCCCGGTTGACTGCCTCAAGGACGAGCCAGCCCGCCAGGTGTGACGGTTCGTCGTCGGCCGGGATGACCGCGAGCACCGGCCGGTAAACCGTCAGCGGCGTCTCTGGGCATCGTGGGGGCAGGGCCGCTGCCTACCCTTGAAGCCGCCGCGCCCAGTACACCTGCCCGTCCGGGCCCAGGTAGGCCAGGGCCAGCAGCAGGTCGGCCCGCGCAACCGGCGCGCTGACCACCGGCAGCTCCGGATCCGGCCTCGCCACGTACGGAAAGAGCGCGACGAACGTGAGCGGTGAGGCCTTCTCGTCAGACACGTACAGTCTGTTGCCGTTGCTCCGCCACTCGTTCTCCCCGACCCGGACATCACCCGCGCCGCGCAGCCAGGAATAGCGCTCGGCGATCCGGTTCTCGACGCCCGCGCTCCCGACGCCGACGACCCTCTCCTGCGACGCCGGCACGCCGAAGACCTCCGGCTTGCGGTCGGTGCGCTTGTCGATGAGGAAGACCGCGAAATAGCCGCCGTCGAGCGGCTCGGGCGGGGCCTGCCAGGAGACCCGGCCGAGCACCAACTGATCGCGCCCCGAGGCGAACGGGGCGTGCGCCTCCTCGCCGAGCGCGGCCTGAGCCTCCGCATAGGTCACCAGGCTGAGCGACGACGTGAGAGCCAGCGCCTCCGGCCCGTACGGCGGATGGTTGTGCCACCAGCGCCAAGCCCCGACGGCCACCACCGTCAGGACGGCCGCCGAGATGACCGCCACCGAGCGCGTCCACCGCCACGTCATGCGCGACATCGAACCACGCGACCACCACCTGCCCGCACCCGTGGAAAGCACGGGCGGTGACCGGTCCGCCGGGCATCCGCCGGGCCGCCCGATCCGGGTTCAGCGGCATCAGCGACGGGTACCGGGGAGGCGTCAGTCAGCCGTCCATAGAGGATCTCTAAATGATCACTCTCGCCGCCCGCTCTCCGATGCCGGCACCCGTCATGGTCGCGTTCTTCGTCCTGGTAGTGGTGGCCCTGGTCGCCATCATGTACCTGCGCAGCCGCCGCTGACCGCCCGCCGGCCCGGTCCCGGTACGGGGGCCGGGCCGGCGGGCGGCGGCGTCGACACCGGGTCCGGGGTGACCCAAGCGGCCGACCCACGGCCGGGCCGCCGGTTCGGCGGACCGGTTCGGTGACGAGCAGCCGGCCGGACCTCGATGGCGATGGCAGCGTCGATCTCGGCGATGGACGCGAACGTGTGGCCGGGCGGGACATTGCCCGCGTACGCGCTGATGAACGCCGGCCTGGCCTCGGATGCTCGCCCTTGCGCCGTGAGGTTCGGCGTCGGTCACCGCGGAGCGAAACAGCGGCACGTCCTAGCCCAGATCGTCGAGGGTCCGCCGTTGATCGAGACGGTGCGCTCGACAACCCGATCAGGTGACACGGCCAGCGAGATCGAGCGGGTTGGAGCTGGACTCACGAAAGCGGCCCCTGACCGGCGTTCTCGCTGGTCAGAGGCCGCTTTATGCACCTGGTGGCGGGTAGAGGATTCGAACCTCTGTAGCTTTCGCGACGGATTTACAGTTTTGCCCGTTATCAATGTAATCGATGAAAGTCTGGGCAGGTCAGAGCCGCTTTTCTCTCCCGCTGGACGGCTCGGACTCCCTCGCGTGCCCGTTGCGTGCCCCTCCGGAATGATCTTTGGCCTTCCGTGCCCGGTCGAGAAAGGCGGCCACCTCGGCATCCCGCCCGTCGACTGCTCGGGCGTAGTGGCGAGTCGTGACGCTGGCGTTGGAGTGACCCAGCCGGCGGGCGGCGACCAGGACGCCATGAGAATCAGCCACCCAGCTACCGTGCGTCGCCCGAAGGTCGTGCGGGATCAGGTCGGTCAGGCCGGCCCGCTCGACCGCCCGGTCAAAGCGGTACTTCAAGGCGGCCCGCAAGCGGGCCGCGCCGGCCCGGCCCCGGCCTGCTGGCGACCTCCGGCCGGCATCGGCCGGGCCGGCCGGCCACGCTGATGGACGACCAGGACCCCGAAGACCTCGGGGCTCCGCCCCGAACCCCGGCCCTCCTCAGAGATCAGCCGGGGTGGATCTCCTCGCCAGGCCCCACGAGGGCTACCAGCCTCCCCGGACGGGGTCCAGGTCGTTCGTCCGGTAGGGCGCTCCACCTGGACCCCGTCCGGGGAGGCTGGACGGTCTACGACTGCCCGACGAGGAGATCCGCCAAGCACTAGTTGGAGCCGAGAGTGCTACAGAAGGCCCATGTGCTCTACCCAAGCGCTTTATTTAGGTCGATATCGATTCCGGAACTCTTCACCTCTCGCGCCAACTGGAGTTTCCATGAGTCGCCGGCGTCGAGAGGAATGTACACCACCCCTGAGTAGTCCGACGGAGTTTCGACCGATGAATCTATCAGCGCCGCGACCTTGGAGCGCCCGAGAGTCCCGATGAAGTAGCCCAGCTCGAAGACAACGTTCTGCCTGGCCCTAGGAAGAAGCTCGTCAGGCTTTGCCTTGGTGGAGCCCACGTCATCTGCGGTCAGCAAAACCACCGCGAACTCAACGCCGGAGGATTCATGCTCGAACTTTTCAATGATGGTCCGTCCGGCATTGACTCGCTCGTGCAAGATAACGACCTCAAGCCCAAGTTGCTCAAGGAATCTGGCGACCTCGGCTTTGACTCGATCGTCATGCCCATGTACGAGGAACACAGTCGCAGCCTTTGCTTCGACTTGCGGCTGGGTCTCAGTGGTGTCCGAACCCTCATCTGTCCCGAAGAGTTGGACCTCCTCGGCCATTGTGTTCAACAGATTCCGCAGCTGGTTCACACCTGAGGACCAGGACGATCGAATGTAGTCCTCACTGGCTGGATATATCCGTGGCGAGAATGAGATCTTCGCCAGGTCGGTGAGGTACTTGCTTGTGTCGCCGAAGACGTTGCGGATCACCATCTCGGACCGCCTGAGGAGCGCATCGAGTTGCGCATGGTTCCGATCGGGCAGATTCTCAAGCTGACTTAGGAGGGTAGAAATAAGGTCTTGAGGGGCAGGGGCCATTAGACATCCCTTCATAGACTCCGGCTGGAAATTCGGGTTCGAACCATGAGCGCGCCATCATATGCCGAGCTGATTACGAATGGCTGCGGATACAACGGTCTCCGCGATCTTCTTCACCGGCTCAGAGCTAATGAACTTGCCAGAGCGATCCCTGATCTGGACCCAGAGCTGCCGCTCACGCTTCTCGTCCAGGACCTCACCCTCGCGGAGCTCCCGCAAGCGATCATGGATGAAGACTCGATCCGCCTCATCCATGTCCTCCTCATCCAGGATGTTCTCCAACTCGTAGATCCTCTCCTCGCGCGTCGCCCACGGATGGGCCGCGCCACAGCCATCGCAGAAGCTCGGGCGAGGAGACGGGTCGAAGCCGATCACTCCGGGGGCGAAGTAGTCCCCCCGGATCCGCAGTCCGCAACTGCCACAGGCCACCAGCACGAGCGCGCCGCAGGTGGGGCACTTCGAGTCGGCAGGGTAGGGCCGTCCCGGATCGAGATAACGGGTTTCGATGTGACCTCGCCGGCACACTGCCGCAGCCTGGTAGTAGCTCTGCCCGTTGTGAGAACGCGCGATGTCCTCAACAGGAAATCGAGGATGCAAGCCTTCCACCCCTGTCCGTGCCCGTTGCGTGCCCGTTGTGACGGACAGCGACGGTCTACGAAGTTTCGGAGAGGGGGAGACGACGAAGGCCCCTGACTTGCGTTTTCGCAGGTCAGGGGCCTGTCGCTCCCTGGTGGCGGGTAGAGGATTCGAACCTCTGTAGCTTTCGCGACGGATTTACAGGGGGCCCCGAGATACGGCGTGCGCACTGCCGCTGCGCTGGTGCTTCTCCCCGAGTAGCCTGAGCGGCTTAGCGTGTCGCCCACGGTTTGCCCACGGACGGATTACTTGGGTTGCGGCCGGCCCGCCCTTCGATCGACTCCTCAGGTCAAGTCATCCTTCAGAGAACGACCAGAATGATGGCTTGTCCAGGGTTTCGAAGATCTTGTCGATGTCGGTCGGTTGGAGCGCCCAGCGATAGGCGGGATGGACCTCCCAAGCGAAACCATAGTCAGCAAACTCACTCTGAAGGTATCGCTGTTCTTCGAAATAGCGACGCACGATTGTCCCATCGGCGCGCTCGTACCTTGCAGTCAAAAAGTTGATTTTGTACAAGAAGGCGGCCAGGTCTTTAGTAGACGCCAAGCTGCCCGGCTTGAAGCGAAATTGCCCTTGAGCCTCAACGCTCTTGATCTTCTTTAGGAGATCCGCCGTTGTGTAGACATAGCCGGATTTTGTCGTCTTCTCCTTTGTCGAAGGCTTCATATTTTCCAACAGGCGCCTGATGTCTGGAAGCTCAGACCGGAACTCGTTAATAGTGTCAAGGATGCGACCTTGAGAATACTCCTCGAATATCGCCTCATAGTTGGAGGTGTAGATGATCGGCGACTTCTTGGCGTAGGCGTTTCTTGCGGCCAGGCTGCAGAGTTTGACCAAATCCCGCGGCCTCTTCCTGATCAAAGACATCAGAACCTGATGCATAGGGGCATCGTGCCAATGCCCTTTCCCTCTGAAGGTTGGCTCCATTACTACAGACAACGACTTGGCGAGTTCCAGCTGGCTTCTGGCCTTCAGCTTCTCGTAGTCCAGATCGCGACCGAAGAACGTTTCGATACGCTTGACCAAGAGCGCGAACACCTCATGGTTTGTCCATGACTGCCAGATAACCGAACCTTCGATCTTGTCAGTAGACTCATCAGAGGTTCTAACTAGGAAGTAGACGTCGGAGCGGAGGCTAATCCGGAATTGCAGGTTGCGATCTTCGTTAACAAGGTCTCGGACCGCGTTCAAGAGAGCAGATATTCGCCGAATGTCAGCAGGCCGGCCTTCCCAGCCGCGATCCAGGTCATCCACAAATACATGCAGGGTGCGGGAAGCCAGAAATTCTTCTCTGACCCGCATGTTATCTAGGCTCGCCGAGGGTGCGTGGCCGGCGACGACTTCAGCAAGGGGCTCGATCACCGCTTCCGCAGCCTGCACTGCCTTCAGCGCAGAATCTGCTTTCATGCCCATCGACTGGGCGGCGCGCCTCGCAATGATGTTACGTAGCCCTATTTTCCATGCTCGAATCGAGCTTAGAAAGTCGGGCTGACCTCGTGCGATGTCTGCGACATCGTCAGGCTTGATCTGAAACGCTAGCCTTGAAGCGTCACGCAACTCTGCCATTGCCACGCGAAACAGAGCCGACTTCCCGATGCCTTTGTGGCCGACCACAATCCTCAGGGGAAGTGGCGTTACTACTTGATCGTAGGTTGAGGACTTGAAGTAATATTGTCGAAGTCGCGCAGGATCCTCGTCCTCGGCGGCTTCGTGACCGAAAAGACTCTGAATCACGTCCTCTGTAAAGTTGAGCATCGCCATGCTATTCTCACCCTCCGTCAGACGCAGGATCTTATCATAGGTCCACTGAGCAAGGTCGGGTGATTGTGAAAGCTATCCGGGCGTTGGTTCGCGGTCTCGCTCTCACTGTAATCGTAGCCGTCGCGTTGACGCTGTTGGTTTGGATTTTGCCTAGTATGCTTACCCGTTCACCCTCCGCTGGATTGACGGCACACGAGCATCTAAAAGCTATCAACGATGTGCGCGCTTCTCTGATCGCACTGCTTGCAGGGGTGGGGGTCGCCGCCGGAACGGTTTTCGCTGGACGAACCTACTTGCTTAATCGTTCAGCAGCGTATGCGGAGAGGTATGCCAAGGCCGTCGAACAACTGGCCTCGGATGGCTTAACTATCCGTGTCGGTGGCGTTTATGCCTTGGCCGCGTCCGCCCGTGGTCATCCTGGCTGGATTCAGCCCGTAGTCGAGGTCCTTTCTTCGTTCGTGAGGGAGGGGAAGCTTGCTGATGACGGCCGAGTTCGTCCGGATATAGCTGCGGCGATGCAAGTGCTCACGGCGGGAGCGCTAAAGACTTGCAACGCCGACCTTCACGGCGTCAATCTGCCGGGTGTCGTTCTTCCCGGAGCAGATCTCAGTCGCGTAAGAGCCCTTAACGCCAATCTTGGGCTGGCCGATCTTACGGGGGCAAATCTCAATGAAGCGGACTTCACCGGTGCAGATCTGCGCGGAGCAAAACTCAACGGGGCCTCCGTGCGAGGGGCCGTGTTCAAAGGAGCAGATCTCCGTGGTGCTGAGGTAGATGGCGTCCGTTGGTCGGCTGCCGATACTACGGATGCGCGCGGGTTGTCCTAAGTCGTTCGATCTCGGCGCTGCGGTTTTACTTATTGACGAATTCAGCGTGGGATGACCCGAGGGCCTCGCCGATCTTGTCGTTGATCGTGTCGTCTCCCCCGTCGATGCAGTTGGCGTAGACGCGGAGCAGGACGGCGACGCCGTGGCCCAGGCGCCGGGCGACTTCGGTCGGCGGGACGCCGGCATTCAGCCAGAGCGAGGCCGCCGCGTGCCGCAGGTCGTAGGGCCGGCGGACGAGCGGCGAGGCGACCTGCGATTCGGTCAGTGCCTTCTCCCGCGCGAGCTTCCACCACCGGTCGTAGACCGACTCGGAGAGCGGGCCGCCGTGCAGGCCCCGAAAGAACCGACCATCCGGGCCGACCCCGTGATTCTCGACGTGCGCGCAGAGCAGGTCGACGAGCCGGGGCGGGATCGGGACTGTCCGGGTCTCGGCCCTCCCCCGGTGCTTGAGTCCCCGCCGCTCGTGGGAGCCACCGTCATCGGTCCAATGCGAGCCGGCGCGCGGCGAGGTGCCGGCGAGCACCAGGCGGCCCCAGCGGTATTCGATCTTCTCGTGGTCACAGGACCGAGAAGGCTTGACCGCCGCCAGGTCGTCGAAGTCGGCCCCGCAGTCGGCGCACCGGCCCGACAGGTCGCAGTCTTCCCGCCGCAGGTCGGCCGCTTCCGAGGGCCGCATGCCCGCGTAGTAGAGGCAGCCGAAGAACGCGGTGACCTTGTCGGCCCGTTTGCCGAGAGATTTCACCGCCTCCAGCAGCGTGGCGACCTGAGCCGGGTTGGCCACCACCCGCCGGTCGATCGACTGCGCGACCTCGGGGGCGGTCCACTGAACCTTGTCGACCGGGTTGGAGTCGATCAGCTCCAGCTCGACGGCGTACCCGAGCACGTTGTAGAAGGTGGCCCGCTTCCGCTGGACGGTCGAGGCAGCCGCGGGCTTGCCGTCTAGGCGTACGCACAGGCTGTCCAGTACCCGGCGGACCATCGCTGGCGAGTCCAGCTCGACGACCGGCAGGGACGCGGTTTCCAGCCAGGCCAGCGCCGCAGCGTGCTCAGTGGGGATCTCGTCGGACCAGCGGCGTGGGTTGAGGCCGTAGAGGTACAGCGCCTCACGAAGTAGCGCGTCAGCCGGTCGACCCCGCTTGGCCGGGCGGGTCAGGGTCACCGTGATGGACGTCAGCGCCTCGACGATCGAGCGCCGGGTCTTGGCCGCCGCCCGGGGCCACTTCATCTCGACGTACGCGCGGCTGTGCGCGTACCAGGTGGTGGGGTTCTTGGTTCTGGCCTCGGAGACCGGGCGGCCGGTGGCCGGGTCGAAGGGCTCCCCCGCGTTGGCCGCCTGTACCAGCTCGGCGCGGAACGAGTGCGCCAGGGCCTTGGTACGGAACATGTCCTCGAAGCGCTGGCCGCTCACCGCCCAGCGGACCCGCCAGGGCCGAGCCTTCCGGTCGGCGCGCTTGCCGATCTCCCAGATCTGGACCTCGTAGCTCTTCATGCGGCGTCCTGCTCCAGCTCACCGAGCCACCGACCGAGCGCCGACCGGCGGACCCGAAGCTGCCCGTTCGGGAGCTTGATGACCCGTGGCCCCTTACCGGTCTGCCGCCAGTAGAACCAGGTCGAGCGCGGTACGCGCAGCTCGGCGAGCACTTCCGGCACGGTCAACAACTCCTCGTTCACTGCGTCCCCTCCCCGTCGTGCTGTGCGCTGTGCTGAGTTGCCGAAAGATCTGTGGACCCCTGCGCGGCCCGGTCCTTGGCGGCGAGCAGTTCGGACCGCCAGCGGGCGCGTTGGCTGATGGAGCGCATGAGCCGGTGGGCCAGCGGTCCCACGTCGGGGTCGTCGGGTCGGGCGAGTTCCCAGGCGTGCCGAATCCGTTCGGCGGTGGCGCCCTGGTCGTCGACGAGCTGCCCGCCGGCCGCGCCGCTGTCGGTGGTAGCGCCGAGCAGGGCCCGGACCCAGGCGCGTACGTCGTGCTTGTGGTCGGCGAGGGTCTTGCCGGACCAGTCGCGGGAGATGAGGATGCGCCGGCCGCCGATGCCGAGGGTGTCGCGCTGGTGAACCTTGCCCTTGCAGCGGCCAGGCTTGAGCTTGGCGTGTGCCTTCTTGGGCTGGACGCCGTAGAGCAGCCAGTTGGCGCACCGGTCGGTGCAGGGCGTCACCTGGAGTTGCTGCCAAAGCCGGTCGAGGTGCTTGCGCTGCCGGTCAGTAGTCGCCTTGTGGACGTCGCCGGTGTGCTTGGTGATGTACTTCGTGACGTACCGGATGGTCCGTTCGGCGTCCTCGGTGCCGGGCATGACGCCGCGGGCGTCGACCTGGGCACCGAAGCGGACGACGTGCACGGGCTCGGCGTCCGGGTCGTCGTCGATGGCGTCGAGGGCTTCGGTCCAGGTGGTCAGCGGCTCCCGGGTGTCGGGGTCGACCCAGGCCGCCGCCTGCTCGTCCCAGACGGGTAGCCGGTCGAGGGTGTAGCGCTGCATGTCGACCGCTGGCCACCAGACCTGGTGGTAGGTCGCCGCCGCCACGGTGCGGAGCACGTCGCGGGGGATGGTGCCCCGGATGGCGAAGTGCGCGTGTGGGGCGAGTCGGCGTTGGGGCTCGACGCAGCCGGCGTACTGAACGTTCCAGCCCTCACAGCGGCGCAGGTTCTGCCAGAACCGGTCGAGGAGTCGAGGAAAGTGGACTGCGTCCCAGGCTGCGCGGCGGTAGTCGTACCGGTCGGGGTTGAGCGGGGTGCCGTCGGGGCGGACCGGGCCGTACGAGTCGAGGGTGAGCGTGAGCCACATCGACGGCCGGAACGTCGCGCCGTCCGGAGCGGTGTAGGTCTTGCCGACGGTGCGCCGCTCGACCTTGCGCCGAGGTAGCTCGGGGGCGTCCTGACGCCGCTTGGTGGAGCGCTTGCGCCGGCGGCCCGGATCGTCGTCGGAGTCCTCGTCGGCGGTGGCGTGGGGTGGCCCGACGCGCCCGCGCAGGCCCTCGGCGGCGATGGCTTCCTCTACCTCGCGGATCGCCTCGTCGAGGTCGGTCACCTGGTCCCACTGGGCACCGCGTACGGCCTCGTCGCGGGAGAACTCCAGGTGTGCGCGGAACAGGATCAGGGACTTCTGCGCCTCGGTCGCGGGTTCCGGGCCGGGTAGCGGTTCGTCGTCGCGGTGCCAGCCCTCGCGGATCTGGGCCTGCCGTAGCCGGCGATTCTTCTTGGCGCACGGCGCGCACTTGTCCTCGCGAGTCGCGCCGCAGGGCAGGTCGATGACCTCGGCCAGGCCGGTGTCGAGGTCGGTGCGACGCATGGCGAGCGGGCGCACGCAGACGCCGTACTCGGCGGCGATCTCCTTGAGCACGTCGACCGAGCGGGGCAACGCCATGCGGGCCGCCCGCGACCCCGGCCGAGGAGCAACCGGGGTCGGGGCGGCGGGAACGAGGCCGGGCAGGGTGGGAGCGGTCATCGGATGATCCCGACGACCTGGGGTCGGTTGGGCTGGACGACGCCGAGCGGAGGCAGCACCGCGGCCGGTGCCGGGCGGACCGCCGGATCGGGCGCGGTCGGCTGCTGGGGCTCGGGCTCGGTGACAACTTGCTCGGGAACCTCGTAGGTCCAGTCGACCGGCGGTTGGTCCGGTTCGGGTGCCGGGGCGGGTGCGCTGGACAGGACGACCTTGACCAGGGCGAGGAACGCCAGGGATGGCACGGCGGCCACGATCCAGCCCCACACGGACGGTTCGGCTTCCGCGACCTGGGCGGCGAGGGAGAGCAGGGCGAACGCGACCAGGAGCACGCCGACCAGGCCGACCGGGCGACCGGCGCGACGGCGGGCGCGGATCTCCAGGCCGAGGTAGATCGCCATCAGCTCGACGGCTACCGCGTTGGCCCAGCCGATCCAGTCGGGCTGCCCGTGGGCCACGGTCAGATCGTGGACGTGGGTGAAGGCGGCGGCACCGGCCATGATCCCGATGGTGAGCAGGATCAGCACCCGGATGCCGGACTCGGCTCGGTGGCGGATCATTCGAAGTCGCCCTCCGGGATGCGGATGGTGACGGTAATGCGGATGCGCTGCCCGTCGAGGTCGTCCCGGCGGCGGACCATGTGCGCCAGGCCGTGCAGGGCGGCGGCGAGCCGGTCCGGGGAGCCGTCCAGGTCGATGTTCAGCGGCTTGATGCGGTGGGTGCCGAGGAAGAAGCGCTTGAGGGACATCGGGGCTACCTCCGGTCCGGAGTGACGCGGGTACGGATGTGGTCGGGTGGGTCGCCGAGGGAGGCGACCGCTTCGGAGAGGCAGCGCCACAACGCCCACGCCTCGTCGGGGGTCAGGTGCATGCGACGCCGGCCGCCGCCGACGGCGAGATAGACCGGGTACGGGTCGGGCCGGTCGGGATCGACGCGGACGGATACCGCCGTGCTGCTCGCGCCGTCCGGGTTCGGTGCGCGGAGCCGGTAGAAGGTCGGGGAGGTCACCGCGATTCACCCCCGTCGGCGTCGAGGATGTTGCGCAGCGCGTCCGGCAGCAGCGGCCCGCGACGCTGCCGGGGCAGGGCCGGCCGGACCGGTTCCGGTGTCGACTCGCGGCCGACCTGGGCGAGGATGTCCGCAGCGTCGGCCGGGGCCGCGTACTGCTGGGCCAGTTCCCGGATGTGGTCGTCGGTGACGTACGAGAAGCGGACCCGCATCGGTTCCGGGGTGCCGTCGAGGATCACGTACCCGGCGCCCTTGGCCCACCGTGGCATCTGGTCGGCCAGGGCGCCCCGGTTGCGGGCACCATCGCCCAACACGAGGTCGACCTGAGCCGCCTCGGTGAGGCCGAGCGCGATACGGGTCGGGAACAGGTCCCGGAACGGCAGCACCTCCTTGCGGGGGTCCTGCAACGCGGCCACCACCAGGACGCCGACCCCGGCACCCTGCGACAGCAGCAGCCCCAGCGAGCCGGCGATGCGCTTACGCAGCTCGACGTCTTGCAGGTACGCGGTGAGCGCGGCCATCTCATCGATGACGACCACGACCAGGGGGTCAGCCTCGGTCGGGGTGTGCACCCGGACCGTGCCAGCGAGCCGGGTCTGCCGTTCCCGCATGACCGCCACGGCCTCATCGAGGAGGTCGGCCATGGCCTCGAACGACTTGCAGGCGAACCGGGCGAACAGCGGCCGTCCCATGGCGAACTCCATGCCGCCCTTGGGGTCGATCACCCAGAGCCGGACCAGACCAGACGTGATGCCGCCGGCAAGCGCCCGGACCAGTGACCAGAGCACCGAGCCCTTGCCGGAACGGGTGGCCCCGCCGATCAGGACATGCGTGGCGAGCAGGTGTAGGGACCAGGTGCCCAGGTCTTCCCGCCGAGCCAGCGGCAGCGCGGTGAGATCGGGAACGGCCGGGGCGTCGAACGGCGCCACGACCGGCCGCAGGGCATCGGTGCGGACGAGGACCAGGTAGACCACAGTCGGCCGATCCCGGAACCGCAGCCGGTCCACCCACCCCAGCAGCAGCGCCCAATAGCCGGTACGGGCCGGCGGGTCGCCGGGCCGCTCGGAGTAGACCCGGGCGTGCCGCCGACCGAAGGCGTACGCGAGGTTCGCTGTGACCCGTTGGAAGTCGGCCGGGGTCTGCCCGCGGACCATGCGGATGGTCAGCACATCGAGGGCCTGATCCGAGCGCACGCGCAGCAGCTCGGGCAGGACGGCGCGACGGTCGTACGTCTCGGCCAGGCCGCAGAGGGTCATGGCCTCGCGCCACGCCCGCCCGTACACGAAGACCTGACGGAACCGGCCGAGCAGCGGCCCGGCGCACCACCGCCACCAAGACGCCTCATCGCGCCACCGCCACACGGCCGACACCGCCGACGCCAGGACCAGCGGCACGACCAGGCCCGCCCAGCCATAGTCGGCGTAGAGGACGACGGCGAGCACGACCAGGCCGACGGTGACCGGGTGACGCAGGCACCACCAGCAGCCCCGAGCGAGCCAGCGCAGCAGCAGGCCGAGCACGACCGCCCACATCGGCAGGACGAACCGCTTCGGCCGGATCACCATCAGATCCCCGGCGGTCGTGAGCACCACCTCGCCGCGCGGCCGGCGCATCATCGCGCACCCCGCAGCGACACGAACCGGCCCGACACATCCCGGACCGGAGGGAACGGGAAAACGAGCTGCCCGATGCAGAGCGGGCAGCGGTCAGCCGTCCCGCCAGCCGGGTCGAACCGGGACTGACACACGCCGCACCGAGGCTGAGCCGGGGCAGGCGAACGCCTACGCTTGGACACGTCACTACCTCTCTCGACAGAGCAGGGGGAAGAGACAGAGGGCGGGGCTGCCGTCCGCCAAGACCTGACAGCCCCGCCCCCACCTGATGCGGCTACGCCGCCGCCTTCTTGGCCACGCCCGCCGGGGCCCGCATCCCGGTCGCCCGCAGCGAGTACGCCATCCGGTTGTTGTTGGTCACGTACGGCGTGACCGTCATACCCTCGAACTCCACCGCCTCGAACGGCGCACCCGTGGGCGGGACCGGCTGGTAGTCGGCGGAGATCTTGACCGTCGTCTCCCGGGAACGCTTGCCAAGCTCCGGGTCCAGGTCCATCACGCGGACCTGCCACACCCGCTGGCCGGTCAGCTTGTCCTTCGCCGGGCTACGCCGGCCGGTCTTCTCGTCGTAGTCCTCGACCTCACCCAGGGACTCCGGGACAAGGGCGCATCCCGCCGGGAACACGTCCTCACAACGCACGGCGAACCTCGTACCGCCACGCAGAGCCATCGCTCAACCTCCAGGTTGTTGGCATGTCTGCCAAGTTGAGACTCCAAGGTAGACGGTACTTGGCAGACAAGTCAACAGGTTGAGCACTGACATGGAGCTGCCACCAACGCGGGGCGCCGAGGCTCACACCAATCCCGCGACGAGTGTCAGCCAAAGGCGGGTCAGCTTCGGGGATGAATGCCTTTTGTTCCGATATCGGATAGTACTGAGCAACAGGTTTCGCTCTCATGCCGTATCGCCTGATCCCGTGGCTGCTTAAGATTGAGAGCCTAGGATGGCGAATCAGTTCTGATGGAAAGTGTTATCTCTTGGGCATTGACGAACCATCGACCGAAATCGAGCCCAGCGAGGCGCCCCTGGCGTCGGAGATGGAGCTCGACAACCTAGACCCTCAACTGGAGGCACACCCTCATCTGCCTGCCATTGATGAGGCAACCGAAATCCTTTCCGCTTCCGGTTGGTCCATATCCAATGAGGATTCCGGCTACTATGAAGTAAAGAGCAGGCCTAACGCGGAATCCGCCGCCAAATGCAGTGCCATAGGTGTAAGATTGCTTGCGCACGAGAACTCATTTGGCTTTACGCCGACCGACAAGCACATCGGGCACATCTCTGCCGACAGCAAATATGTGGAGTTTGTCCTAAAAAGCTTTGAGAGTAGACTCGGGCGACGCCAGATTCACCTCGATGCGGACTGCCCCCATGACGTCAGAAGCAACGAACATCCTTCGCTTTTCCCCAATGCGCAATCGAACCTAGGCATCGCGGAGCCGGGCGCCGCAATCTGGGCTCACGTACATAGCCCCCGCGCGAGGACTTGCATTGAGATTTCAGCCGCGAGCGCGAGTGTGGCACTTCAGTTACTTGAGGCTGAGGGACGTTGGGGGAACCCATGGTCGCGAGACGGCCGAGAGCTGGCGCGCTTCTATTCAATCAAGGTTCGATTTGAAAACGATCTTGGACGCTCGGTGGCGCTGCTCGTAGCGGAAGAACTGGCTCGATCAATGCTCTTCGAAGCTGCGGCTTCGGTACGGGTATCGACAAGCCTCCTACCCAGGATGGGCCGAGGCCTGCACCATGCCCGCATAGCCTCGCGCCCCGTCAGCCTGCGCTTTCCCGTCGCGCGCTTCAACGATCAGGCCGCCGCTCTTTTCCAGCTCGCCTCCGATCGCTTCAATCAGACGATCCTAAATCGCTACGTTCTCTACTATCAAAGCATTGAATACTACTTGCCGCTGCATGACCGAAGGGCTGCTATCCAGCAGATTCGGCGAGCACTACACTCCCCACTCTTCAGCTTGTCGGATGACGAAGATGTACTGGGCCTAGTTGGGGTCCTAGGCAGGCAGTCATCTAAGGGTGAACGCGAATCTTTCGTAGATTTGGTTGCTGACTCCGTTGGATCCGACAGGATAATGAACTGGCTGACACAACTCGAAAGATCCGTACCGGAACATTTTTCAAAGAAGGGACCCATTAAGCACGTCACTAACCTTTCCTCTAAAGACACATCGCGAGACATCGTTAAGCAGGTCGCGAATCGGATTTATGACATCAGGTGTCGGATTGTCCACTCTAAAGCCGGAGGCGGCAAGGAGGGCGTCGAAGCGATCTTCCCCGGAGATCACGAAGCCAACGCCATGCAACCGGATTTGGAGCTTCTGCGAGTGGTGGCAATAGAAGTAATCTCCGCATTCGGGTCATCGTTAGCTCTTGCCTCCACGATGGGCACCGACGTGCAGCATGATGCATAAGGCGAGTTTTCCTGGGTACGAGGTCGGCGTGAATGAGAATAAATACAGGAAGTCGGTTGGCGATGAGCATTCGCGGCCGGACGGGGTCGATGACACGACCGTTGAGGCGCTGGGCGAGTTAAGCAAGGCACTGGAGACGATCCACCGCGTACGCGGTCACCTGTACTCGGCACACCAGCTCGTTGGCGGCGCGGATCTCACCCTCGACCGGGTGACGAAGCTGCTGCGCGAGGCCGGGCACGGCGAAATGGCCGACCGGGTCGAGCACGAGCTGTTGGGGCGCAACCTGCTGCCCGGCCGTTGGACCTTCCAGATCATGGAGGAGTTCGATGATGGCTACTACGCCGCGTTCCAGGAGATCGAGCGGGACGCTCGGGAGAAGCTAGCCGGCGGCCGGCGGCACATCTACGAGGCGGAGATGAAGGAGCGGCGGCGTACCCACGGCATGCCGGGGCACGAGGCTACGCCAGAGGAGTGAGCGGTAGACCGTTCGGCAGCATCGAGGCCAGGGCGTTGGCTCTGGCCTCGATGATCCTCATTCGGGCTTGATACTCGGCCGGTTCCCGGTGCGCGGCCTGGCTGGTGACCTGGCCGGGCCACTTGCGGTAGAGCAGCCCGTACTCGCGGGTGAAGTAGCCGGCGCTGACGGCGTTGGCGGCGAGCAACAGTCCCGTGTCCTCGGAGGCGGGAAGCGCCATCCAGCCGCCGAGGGCGAAGACGAGATCCCGCCGCAGGCACAGCGTCGCCGGGTGCACCGATGCCCGGTAATCGTTGGCTTGCCAGAACGAGAGGACCGCACCGCGGTCAACGAGGCCGCCGGCCGGGTCCTTGTCCCATCCGGCGGTTGACCCGTCGGGCAGCAGATCGAGTACCCGCGAGGTGGTCCAGCCGATCTGCGGGTGCGCGTCGAACGCGGCAATGTCCCGGGCGAGCGCGCCGGGGGTCAGCTGGTCGTCAGCGTCCAGGACCTTAATGAGGTCACCCGCAACCCGGGAAAGGGCAAGAGTACGGGCGACGCCAGGCCCACCGGGGCGGCCGGTGCCGAGACTGATCCGGGGATCGTCAGGCAGCGCGTCGACCAGGGCGCCGGTCTGGCCGTCCTCCTGGACGAGCCATTGCCAGTCCCACCCGGTGGGCATTTCCTGCTTGGCCAACGACGCGTAGGCGCCAGCAAGGTGCTCGATGCTGGGCGCGTGGACCGGGGTGATGACCGAGACGAGCTGCGTCAAGTTTTCCACCGTTGGAGTTTGTGGGAGTAGACAAGCTCGGTCCGGTCGCCCGGCATCACCACGTCGGCCACCTCGACGACTCGACCGGTGGTGTCGATTGAGGTCTTCCGCACGGTGAGCACGGAGACGCCCGGGTCGATGTCCAGCAGTTCGGCCTCATCCGGGGAAGGCGGACGTGCGCGAATCTCGTCGTCGATCCGGTCCAGCTCGATGCCGAGCGTGTAGAGCTGGTGCTGCGTGCCGCCGGGCCATGGTTCCTTGCTCTCGTCGAGCAGGTCCGGGTTCGCGGCCACCAGGTCATGCGGCAGGTAGGAGTACGACACGGTCAGCGGTGCGCTCTCGTGGCGGGAGGAGGTCCAGTAGACCCGGCGCAGCAGCGGCGTGCCCGGCTCGACCTGCAACGCCGCCGCCATCTCCGCATCCGCCTCCACCCGGGAGTACTCGGCGTGAAACTTGAGGTCGTCGACGGTCAGGCCGGTGTCGTGCTCGGTCGCGCCGGTCTTCATCCGCTCGGCCTCGTCGAGCAGGACCCGGTCCTTCTCCCACTGGTACCGCTCGCTGTTGCGACGCCGTACCCGCTGCCGAGGTGCCCGGACGTAGGTCCCGCGCCCCTGCTCGGCCCGGACCAGGCCCCATTCCCGGAGCTGCCGGATGGCGTTGCGGACGCTGGTGCGCGACAGGCCCGACGACTCGGCCAACTCGGTCTCGCTCGGCATGAGGGTGCCCGGGGCCATCTCTCCGGCCATGATCTTTACCCGCAACTCCTCCGCGAGTTGCAGGTAACGAGGGCGCCAGTCCCGGCCATGCACACCGGTCACCGTACCCCCTAGACGTTCCAACGTCTGCCAGGTGGTCCCGCCTGCCGGCCGCTCGGGAACCGACGGGACCGTTACCGCTGCTCGCGGCGGCTGCCCACGACGTGGGCCAGGAGTACGGGGAACGGCGACGCCCCGACGGCTGCCGGAGTTCATCGCCCCTCCCCCGGCCGATGGCCCTGACTGACCGGTGCCCGCATCACGTTGCGAGCGCGCGTCAGCTCGTCAATCAGCCGGTCGAGCTGCGCCGCCGAGAGGAGCACGGTTTGCGTCGCGCCGTAGCGGGTCGCGTCGAGCTTGACAGCCAGGTCCCGACGCGCGAACCGGTCGATGAGTAGCTGAAGGCTGACCCAGCCGGTCCGCTCCCGGCCGATGGTGGCGATGAAGCCGCGGTGCATCGGGTCGTTCGGTCCGCAACCTCGGCACCATCCCGGGCATGCGACGGACGGGACCGACGGCGGGGCGCTGTCGGTCATGGGCCGGCCCTCACTCATCGCCGGCTCCCTGGTCGCCGCCGGCCTGCTTCAACAGACCGCGCAGATGCTCGACCAGTTCGGCCACCTGGGACAGCGACAACTCTGCCCAGCCGTTCCCCGCCCGGCACGTCGAGTGCACAGCGACCAGCGGCGCCAGGGCGTCAGCACCGATGAGGTAGGTGACGACGCCTCCGCTCGACCGGACGTCACCGACCCGGAACATTGGGCTTCGGTGACGCCGGGCCATGTGCGCCATCAACGGCGGCACCAGATGGCCGCAGCGATCCGGCGCACACCAGCCCGGGTGGCTCGTGATCTCGGTCGGCTTGTTCGTCCGCCTCATCGCGGCCACCGCCCACCATTGCCCCGGTAGGACTGCGCCAGCGTCATCAACGGCGCGTACCGCAGCGTAGGCAACTCCCGAGTCGGTCCCACACCCCACCAGTACGTCGGCACGGCATTGGTCGGCGTGCGCCGCATCGGCGAGACGTTGCTGTCGGTGGCCACAGCCGGCGGACGCCTCCCGGACCACCAGGACGAGAACCAACCGCGCCGACGATGAGAGCCGGACATCGCACCTCCACAGGTAGGCGGGGACCGGTGGCCAGCCACGGGGGAATGCAGCCGGCCACCGGCCCGGATGAAGGCACGGCGCGCCGTCCGACACAGACGGGTCGGGTATCGCCGAGCCAACTTGTACGCGCGGCTACCGCAACCGGTCCGACAGGGCGCCGCGCATCAGGTGCGACCAGGGCCGGCGCGGCACCACCCCTGATACGAGCCGTCACCCTGGCCGCACACCGGGAAACGTACCTACAAGTGGACGTGTTGTCCATACGTCGAAACGGGTCACTTGGTTGGCACTTGGTAAGACAAGTGCCAGGTACGGTGAACCCGTGCCCACCCCGCACTACGGACAGCCCCGCTACCGCGTCATCGCCAACGAGCTGCGGGAGCGAATCGAAAGCGGCGTCATCCCACCTGGCACCCTCTTGCCAACAGAGAGCGTCCTCATAGCCGAGTTCCGGGCAGCCCGCGGCACGGTTCGGAAGGCAATAGCTGCTCTGCGGGAGGAAGGCCTAGCCGCCACCGAACACGGCAGGGGCACGTACGCGAAGGCTCACACCTACGACCATGCCGACCAGCCCGAGACGAGGGAGCGGAAGATATCCGCCGATACGGACCTCGCGGCCCTGTTCGAAGTTGAGGTCGGAACGGCGCTGGTTGAGCGGGTAACCGTCGTCCGGCGGGGAGAGCAAGTCGACACGATCATCAGGGTCTATCGGCCAAGCTCCACCAACTCATAGCCGTCGGACCGCGGCTTTCATACCTTTCCAAGGAGCCCACTCCGCAGGCCGTCGCGCCGCCTAGCTGGACCGGGCCGGATAGGCACGCCAGCCGATGCCTCGGCCATGCCTGGGGAAGGTCGGTCAGACGCAGGGGGGTGCTCCGCCTTGCCCGGGCAAGCCCTGTCCGCCCACGGCATGGACGGAGGCCGGCGGGAGGGTGGGTAGGCATGGTGGGAGTTCCGTGTTCGCGAACAGGCCGTAAGTTACGGCTCGGCTTGCCGGCACAGCGCTCGCAGTAGCGCACCCCTCAACCAGACGCAACGGCGAGCAACGAGGCGCACAGACGTCAGCGTGACTCGCCGGGACGGTGCTCGACGACCACCGGCCCTACCGGATATACATGCTTCGAGGACTGGTCGACCGACTGGATATGATCTTCACGGATGTGTCCGGCAAGGTGACGGCCCTGCCCCAACCTCCGCATCGATCGAGCCAAGGCAGCAGGAAAGGGAAGCCCGCATGACCCGACACTACAGGACTTCTCCGGTGCCTCCGTCGGAGACCGATGCGGAGCCGGCCGCAGCCCGACCGAACCTTGGCACTGTGTCCGTCACCCAGCTTGAAGACTGGGAGCGCGACCTACTCAGGCCTCAGCTCACCTTCACAACCGGCGACGCCCGCAAGACCGGCCTTCCGAAAAACTCAGTCGATCTGATTGTCACATCGCCCCCGTACTGGAACAAAAGGGACTACGGACATGCCGATCAGATCGGGCAGGAGGCGACGCCCGAAGCGTATGTCCACGCCATGCTGGTATGCCTTGAGGAGTGGAAACGTGTTCTCCGGCCACACGGCTCGGTCTTCTTGAACGTCGGTGACACCTATTTCAAAAAGTCGCTTCTCGGCATTCCTGGCCGCATTGAGTGGGACGCTGTAAACAGCGGTGGTTGGCTAGTCCGCAACAGGATCATCTGGGCCAAGGAGTCCGGCATGCCAGACCCAGCGAAGAACCGACTTGCCAACCGCCACGAGTACATCATTCACTTGACTCCCCGCGCGGACTACTACTATGACCTTGTCGGGTACTCGGAGTCCGTCGGCAATGGCGCCAACCCGGGCGACGTTTGGATGATCAACCCTGAGCGCAACATGGGTGCGCACCTTGCCCCGTTCCCGAGTGAGATAGTGCGCCGGGCAATTATGCTAGCCGCGCCGCCGCAGGTCTGCGCGACCTGCAACGTGCCGCGTCGCCGAGTGTTCGAACGCACAGCAGAGCTCGATCCGACGCGCCCGCAGGCGAAGCGGGCGATGGAGTTGGCCAAAGAGTACAAGTTAACGCCAGATCACATTCGCGCAATCCAGGCTTTTGGCGTCTCGGATGTCGGCAAAGCCACCAAGTTTCAGAATGGCACCGGGCGTAATAGTCTCGAAGTGCAGCGGCTTGCGATGGAAGCGAAGGCAGTGCTCGGTGGCTACTTCCGTGAATTCACCTTCGCCAAGAAGCGCACAGTTGGCTGGACTGACTGCGGGCACGGCACACCCGCGCGTGGCGTAGTCCTTGACCCCTTCGCTGGCACTGGGACAACTTTGAAAACCGCAAATGCAGAAGGCCGCGACGCGGTCGGTGTCGATCTAGTACCCCTAATGAATCAGACCGAGGTCGGCGGCTGACCGATGGGTAGCCCGGCGAGGCTGGCCATGGTCGACGCCATGTCGGCCAGTGCTTCATCGGTGCCGTCGTCCGTAGACAGATCAAGCCTGTAGTCGTAGACGTCGACGGAGCGCACGCGACCGACGTAAACGAGCCCCTTCGTACCCTTGAACCACGGGTGGATTAACACGGTGAAGTTGAGGCCGTAGCGCAGCGCGTAGGTGACTGCCTGCTCGACCTCATCACGCTCGGGCAGGACGTCTTTCGCTTTTGCATTCTTACCGTGAACTGTATTTTTGACCTCGGCTATGAGCCGGAAGCTGCCGTCGGTCCCCCGCAGGACGACGTCGGGCTGCGCCTTTCCCGGATCAACACTAGCGAGCGCGTTAATCGGCGTTCCGAGGGGCGAGGGCAGAGGGTCTGGCACATCGTACAGGTCGACTCGGCCCTCGGCGTTTCCGTCGAGGACCTCCACCGGCCAAGACTGTCTGGCTGCATCTTTCGCCAAGCTGACGCGAACAAAGTTCTCGAACAGCTTATTGGTGTCGATGAGGAGCGAACTCAATCGCACGTCGGTGCCGCCAAGTTCCAGCCCAATACCGATGCCACGAAGGATCACGACCGACAGGTCAAGCGCCGATCGGTAATAGGCGCGCGAGTCGGGCAGTGGCGTCAGCCCGAGCACCACTGAGTCATCGAGAAACCGGAATTCGGGGTCTTCGCCGACCTCCTCGAAGGCGAGCAACTGTCCAGCTAACCGGGCGAGCTTTGCGCGGTCGCCCTTCCGCGGCTTCGCCTTTGACTTCATCAGATAGGCGTGGACCGCCTCCATTGCCGCCTTGATACAGCGGTTGACCGGGGTGTCAACGGTGCGCTCGAACCACGAGTAGGCGGCTTTGTTCGGCACGGCACGCGCGGTGAAGCGCTGCATAGTCTCAGTGAAGTCGATGCGGCCATGTGGGAAGTGGCCCTGATCTTCACGGCGCTCATAGGACCGCATCATGCCGGCGTCGAGTAGCTCATCTAGGTAGTCGAGCAAGGCGTCGGCGTAGACGTTCATGGCCCAGTCGTCGGCAGTGCCGCGGCTGGAGTACTCGCGGAAGGCGGATAGAGCCAGTACGTCATGCCCAGTCTCGATTACCATGCGCGTCAAGTTGGCGATCGGGACGCGAGGCTTAACTCGGACAATGACTCGGTCGTTTAGGGGGATGACACCGACGTATGACGTAGCCTGGAGCCGAAGCACGCCCCTGCGGAAGCTCGCCCGGAGGATATCCCGCCCGTCGATCTCCGAGTTCAGGATCAACTGGTGATCGTCATTCAGCCAGAGCGCTGCGTCGATCTCGATACTGTCGTGTTCAGCGCACTCCACTATGACTAGGTTCGCGGCGGCTTCGGTCACTTCGGCGGCTCAGGTGACGGCTGTCCGGTCGGGGCAGTTGCCAGTTCCGGCGTTGGAAAAATATGTGTCCATGCCGTCTCCAGATCGGCCCGGGTACTCTCGTCGCGGCGAAAGGCTCGCTGCACGAGGTACTTTAGCTGGTACTCCCAGATGTCCCGAAGAGATGCCTCGTCCGTCGCGTTGGAGAAGTAGGCGTGTCCCACTGAGGCGGCAGGGTTTTTCCGGGCATGCCCGTTGATCCGTCCGAACCAGCGAATCACCCCTGCCTTGAGCTCTTCCTCCATCCCGTTGTCATCGAGCATCTCCTCTAGGACACCCCTGTCCGGATCCATTGAGATCTTGGCGAAGCGCCGCTCAAAGGCAGCGTCAACGTCGTCCACTCCTCGATCGAAGGGATTCATCGTCGCCAGAATGACTAGGTTGGAAGGCACCCAGATCTCTATACCGTTGGCGATGGTGAAGCGCAATTCGCGCTTGCTGCGATCGACATATGTCAGCGCCTCGCCGAACACCCGTCCGACATCGGCGCGGGACAACTCATCGATGACGAGGACGTAAGTGTTGCCCCGATCCAGATGCGCGGCGGCCGCCAGCCTTAGGAACGGTCCCACCTTGAATTCAAACCCGCGTGGCGTAGGAGCGAATCCGAGCATGAAATCTTCATATTGATAGCTGGCATGGAACTGAACAAATGCGCAGCGAGCCTTTTCGCCGCCTGCAAGCGCCAGCGCCGCCGCGTGAGCAAAAAACGACTTGGAGGTTCCCGGCGGACCAGTGAGGATCACGCCACCGTAGATGCCGGCAAGGCGGGCGATTTCCTGCACACGAGGGTGATCTCCAGGGATTACTGGCGCGTCCGGAGCAGAGGAGGCATGACTGATCTCCGCCTTCGCCGTTGCGCCAAGACCCAGGTCGTCGGCGGTCAGCGTTCGAACATTGGGGATGAGTTTCTCAAGCATTGGCCGCCCTCGGTCAGGCGTTAACGGTGAAAGAGGGATCTGATTCTGCGAACCATTCGAAATCAACGTTCATTGGCACGTCCGTCTTGAATAGGGTCGCGAACTCCTCCTGTACATCGTCGGGATAATCAAATTTCAACCGGAACGCTGCGATCAGGTCACTGGGACCTGCAGCGCCTGAGATGATGAAGCCGTCGTTGCGCAGAAAATAGGCTCCCAGCGCGAGCGCCGAGACCGGTGCTTGGTAAAGCAATTCGCGCAACGCTCGGTCGACGTGATCCTCAGGAAGTGCGTACCCGCCGGTCGAGAGGCCCATCCATCCGCCGCCCTTGAGGCGGTAGATTGAGCCTGGTGACCAACTACCAGGAATGTTCTCCGCGCGCCAGAAGCTGGACAATAGTTGCCCTGGATACCGCTTCCCGCGGTCTATGAGCGGAAAGTAGTACGGCTTCGCCGGGTTGCCAGGCATCCGGATCAGGGCAAGCAACTCGTCTGATGACGCAGATGCCTCGCCCAGCTTCCCTGCTCGCTGCTGTTTGCGCAGATGGAGGTACATTACGAACGTCGGGTGCAGCCGCTGGGACGCGAGAGTTTCAATCCCCCAGCGCACGGCTTCGGCTGTCAGGACGTGCATCGGCGTGTGTTCGCTGTCAGGCACCCGATGAGCCTAGCGATGCATCCACAGTTGCCCCAGGCTTACATGCCCCAGGCTTACACCTTTGCCGATTTGGTCTGTTCTGGATCAAGGCGCCGCGCTCCGCGCGTCGCGGGGCGGTAACCCGGGCCGGCGGCAAGCCGCCCCGGCTGCCTTCGGCGCCGGGGCGGAGAGCCACCGACTGCCGCCGGACGGCCGCCCCTAGTCTGTTGATCCGGCCGGCGCCACGATCACGGCCAGGCGGTACGGAAGCCGAACCGGTCGACCTCGTCGACGATCAGGGCTTCCGACTGCCGCGCCAGTCCAACCCCGGGACTGGCTTGCCCCCGGCCCCTCTCTCGCAGCCTGCGACATCTCACCGCGGTCCCCTCAGCCGACCGCTACACGCACGGACTCCGCCGGACCGGACCCGGACACCAACCCCAGCGTTCGCAGCCCAGAAGAGCCCTCAGAGGGCAAGATCGACCCGCCCACCATCTGCCCACAACCAGTCGTAGACGGCTGGACCAAGCCGGACCCGACCGGACAAACGACAACGGCCCCCGATCAGCATTTCTGCTGGTCAGGGGCCGTTCTCGCACCTGGTGGCGGGTAGAGGATTCGAACCTCTGTAGCTTTCGCGACGGATTTACAGTCCGCTCCCATTGGCCGCTCGGGCAACCCGCCAGGGCACACCACCGCGTCGCAACGCGGCGGCGGAAGCAAGGATAGCGGTTGTCCCCCGGGCCGCCGCAAGCGGGTACCGTCAGGGGGCCCCACCCGGTCAGGGTGGGATGGAACAGGACAGACCGCCGGACAGCAGGAGCATGAGCATGGCAGCGAACCCGTCCTTCGACATCGTGAGCAAGGTCGACCGGCAGGAGGTCGACAACGCCGTCCGCCAGACGGAGAAGGAGCTCGCGACGCGGTTCGACTTCCGCGGGACGGGTGCGGAGATCTCCTGGTCGGGCGAGGAGGCGATCAGCCTCCAGGCGGAGACCGAGGAGCGCGTCCGGGCCGCGCTGGACGTCTTCAAGGAGAAGCTGATCAAGCGGAACATCTCCCTCAAGTCGCTGGACGCCGGCGACCCGCGTTCCTCCGGCAAGATCTTCAAGGTTGACGCCAAGGTGATCCAGGGCATCGACTCGGACAAGGCCAAGGCGATCAGCAAGAAGATCCGCGACGAGGGCCCCAAGGGCGTCCAGGCGCAGATCCAGGGCGACCAGCTCCGGGTCACCGGCAAGAAGAAGGACGACCTGCAGGCCGTCATCGCGCTGCTCAAGGGTGAGGACTTCGGCGTCGCCCTGCAGTTCACCAACTACCGGTAAGTCGGCTCCGGCCGGCCTCAGGACGAGGCCGGCCAGTCCCTGTCACCCGGGCGCCCAGATCACGTGGTCAGTGGCCGAGCGGGCGGTACCGCAGGTGGACGACGCCGTTGCCGAAGCGGCGCTCGTCGAGGAGCGCGAAGTCGGTGCGCACGTCGGTGGGCAGCCCCGGCTTGCCGCCGCCGACCGCCGTGGGCCAGACCAACAACTGGCACTCGTCGACCAGTCCGGCCCGGATGGCCTGTGCCGCCAGGTTGGCGCCTCCGATGGCGATGTCGCTGCTGGCCGTGGCCCTCAACTGGCGTACGGCGGCGGGGTCGAAAGTGCGCTCCACGCTGGTGGCGGCCGTTGACACCGCGGTGAGCGTCGTGGAGTAGACGACCTTGTCCGCCGCTTGCCAGACGCGCGCGAAGTCAGCCATGAGGCTGGACCGCGCGGCCAGGGAGGGGTCGGTCTCCCAGACCGCCATCTTTTCGTACAGGCGCCGCCCGTACAGGAGCGTGCCCACCGACCGCAGGAGGTCGGTGGTGAACGTGAACACCTCGTCGTCGGGCGGGAACCAGGCGAAGTCCCCCTTTTCGTCCTCGATGTAGCCGTCGAGCGACACATTGGTCACGTAGATCAGCTTTGCCATACCTCTGCCTCCCGGTGCGCGTAGGACCCGTTGGGGACGTCACCCTCGCCTGCTGGCTGGGCGTCACGTCCGTTCCGGGACCGGGCAGACCTCTCCGCCCTCGCCCGTACTACGAACGACTCGGCCCGGATCCGACGCCATCCCGAGAGAAAGTTCCACGGACTCCGCTGCTGTCGCTGACCGGCGTCCTGAGCGGCTCCAGGATGGCATGCCCAGCGACGGGCGGCCCGCCCAGTTGCACGCTGAGACAGCCGAGCCCGGAGCGGCAGCCAACTGGCGCCCCTCGGGTGCAGCTGATCTGTAACGGATCAACTAAACCGACGATGCCGGGGAGGCGGTCCGGCCCACCGCCGCCGGCTCCCCGGGCGATCCGTGCGGGGAGCCGGTCAGCGGGTGAAGATCAGCAGCAGCACCACGGTCAGGATCGCGCTGATCAGGATCGACCCGAGACAGCCGATCCGGTTCGAGAAGAAGAGGAACATCCCGCCCGGGTACCCATCGGAACGGATGTGATCCGTCCCGGTCAGGCGGCCACCGGCTGCTCGGCGCGGACCGCGGCGGCCTCGGCGCGGGCGATCGGGCCGGTGGGGAGCGCGGCGACCGCGGCCCCGACGGCGACCGCCGCGCCGGCGAAGACGAAGGCCCACGGCACGCCGCCGGCATGGTCGACGATGAGGCCGGCCACCGCGCCGCCCGCGGCGCTGGCCGCCACCGACATGGTGACCACCCAGGTGTACGCCTCGTTCAGCATGCCCGTCGGGGCGATCCGGCCGACCAGGGTGTTCTCCAGGGTCAGCGCGGGGGCGATGGTGGCCCCGCCGATCACCAGGGCGACGCCGAGCGCCACCGGGCCGGGCATCAGCGCGAAGACGCCGAAGCTGGCCGCCACGGCGCCGAGCAGCCAGGCGAACTGGCGGGTCATGTTGGCGGCCGGCGGGCGTACGCCGAACCAGAAGCCACCGGCGGCGCTGCCGATGCCCCAGACCGCGAGCAGCACGCCGGCCAGGCTCTCCGGGTCGCCGGTGCCGGCGGTCCCGGCGAAGGCCGGGACGATCACGCCGGCCGCGCCGAACGCGATGCCGATGGTGGCGATGCAGAACAGCAGGGCCGGGAAGCCGCCGACCCGCAGCGGGCCGAGGCCCTTGGCGTGGTGCTCGCGCGGATGCGGCCGCCAGCCGCGCATCACCCGGCCGAGCGCGACGGCGGTGGTGCCGACCAGGGTGACCACGGCGGCGCCGACCAGCGCGGCGGCGGCGTCGGCGAGCAGCACGAACGCGGCCACCAGCAGCGGACCGAGGACGAAGACGACCTCGAAGAGCGAGGTCTCCGCGGCAAGCGCGGTGTTGCGCAGGTGGGCCCGGCCGGAGGCCGGGGCGGTGAGGTCGTTCCAGGCACCCCGGAGGGCGGCCGTGAGCGGCGGGTAGGTGGCGCCGGCGACGCCGGCGGCCAGGTAGATCAGGCCCAGGTTGCCGGCCCCGGAGCGGCTGGCCCCGAGCAGCCCGAACAGGGCGAGCGGGTGGGCGACCGCGGTGGCCAGCAGCACGGGGGTGGGGCCGACCCGGTCGGCGATCCGGCCGGCCACCGGGCTGAGCGCGGCCCCGGAGAGGGCGTAGACGCCGCCGGCGACGGCGGCCAGCGCGTACCGGTGGGTCACGTCCTCGACCACGAGCAGGAGCGCCAACGGGGTCATGCCGATCCCGAGCCGGCCGACGATGCCGAGCACGAGCAGCATCGGCGCGCCGGGGATCCGCCAGACGCCGAGGTATTGGCGCAGTGCGGCCAAGGGTGCACCTCCGGTAGGGAGTGGTAACGAGTGGATTTCCCTCCGACCCTAACGCCGCAGGTCGCCGGGGAGATGGTCGGCTGGCTCACACCACCGTCCGGGGCGGGGGTGCTTCGACAGCGCGGAAAGGGTAGGTTGCTGATCGAACTGGGTCCATGGCTCCGCAGACTCCGCCCGACGCCGTACGGAGGTTTGATGACCGGCACCGCTGTCGAGTCGCCACCGGTCGGGGCTGGGCCCCGGCGCGGCGGGAAAGCGGACCAGCCGAGCCGATGACCGACGCCGACGAACGGCTCGCGCCACCCCCCGGCTACCGGGCGCTGTTCCGCCACCCGGTCGCGTCCCGGCTGGTCATCGCCCGCGGCGTGTCCGAGTTGGGCGACTTCGTGGGGCTGGCCGCGCTGCTGCTGCTCGCCTACGACCAGACGCAGTCGGTGCTCGGCCCGGCCGCCGTGTACGCCGCCCGCGCGCTGCCCGCCCTGCTGGTCGCCACCGTGTTCAGCGGCTGGCTGGACGTGCCGGCCCGGCGCACCATGCTGGTCGGGCTGTCGCTGGCCGGGGCGGCGCTGATCGCCGTCCCCACGGTGACCCCCCGGGCGCTGCCGGCGATCGTGGCGGCCGGCCTGCTGGGCGCGGTCCGGGCCGCGTACTCGAGCGTGAACGTGGCGATCGCCGCCGAGGCCGTGGACACCCCGCTGCGGCTGCCGCTCTTCGGCCTCTCCGCGTTCGCCAACCAGGTCGGCCAGGTGACCGGCCTGCTCGCCGGGGCCAGCGTGACCGTGGCGCTCGGCCCCCGGGTGGCGCTCCTGGCGGACCTCGTGTCCTTCCTGATCGCCGCGGTCATCCTGGCCGGGCTGCCGGCCGGCGGGGGGAAGCACCGGACGGCGCGGCCCCCGGCCACCGCGGGCGTACGCACCATCGCCGGCCATCCGGTGCTGCGCGGCGTCGCGGTGCTCACCCTCGGCACGGTGCTCTCCGGCGCGCTGCCCGAGACCCTGGCCCCGGACCTGGCGGGCGGCGGCTGGCGCCCCCTCGTGCTGGCCGCCGCGCCGCTCGGCGGCGCGATCTTCGTGCTGGTCGCCGGGCGGCGGGCGTGGCTGGGCCGGGTCGGCGGTCAGGTGGTCGCGGTCGGGGCGCTCGGCGGGGCGTTCCTGCTGGCCTCGGCACTGGTCGCCGGGCACGCGCCGGTGTGGGCGCTGGCGGCGGCGAACGCGTTGATCGGCGCGGGCGGCGGCTGGCTGATCGGGGCGCAGGCCACCTTCGCCCGGCTCGCGCCGAAGGAGCGGATGGGGCAGGTCGAGGCGACCATCGTGGCCTCGAACATCGTCGTCGCCGGCTGCGGGATCTTCGTGCTCGGCAGCACCGCCGAGCTGTTCGGCCCGGCCGCCGCGTACCTGGCCGCGGGAGTGGTGCTGCTGGTCGCGGTGCTGGTCACCCGCCCCGATCGGCTGCCCGGGGCCACCGCCTGAGGCACCGTTCCGGCTGCGACACGACTCCGCCCGCGTCCGGGCGGACGCGGGCGGAGGTCGCTGGGATCAGCGCTGGAACTGCACCGGACCGGCGTTGCCGGCCATCTGCTCCAGGCGGGCCACCCGCTGTTCCATCGGCGGGTGGGTGGCGAACATCGCGGCGATGCCGCCGCCCCGCTTGAACGGGTTGTCGATCATCAGGTGCGCGGTGCTGGTGAGGTTGCCCTGCGCCGGCAGCGGGCGCAGCTGCGTACCCGCGTGGATCTTGCGGAGGGCGCTGGCCAGCGCCAGCGGGTCCCGGCTCAGCTCGGCCCCGGACTGGTCGGCCTGGAACTCGCGGCTCCGGCTGATCGCCAACTGGATCAGGGTGGCCGCGATCGGGCCGAGGATCAGGGTGAGCAGCAGCACGGCCGGGTTCGGGCCGTCCTCGTCGTCGGAGGAGCCCAGCGGGATGAACCAGGCCAGGTTGGCCAGCATGGTGATGATGCCGGCCAGGCCGGCCGCCACGCTGGAGATCAGGATGTCCCGGTTGTAGACGTGCGACAGTTCGTGCCCGATCACGCCGCGCAGCTCCCGGTAGTCCAGGACCTCCACGATGCCCTGGGTGACGCAGACCGCCGCGTGCTGCGGGTTCCGCCCGGTGGCGAACGCGTTCGGCTGCGCCGTCGGGCTCACGTAGAGGCGGGGCATCGGCTGGCCCGCCTGGGTGGAGAGCTCCCGCACCATCCGGTACAGCTCGGGGAACTGTGCCTCGCTGACCGGTTGCGCCCGCATCGAGCGCAGCGCGAGCTTGTCGGAGTAGAAGTAGGTCACGCCGTTCATCAGCAGCGAGATGACAACGGCGATGACGAGCCCGCCGCTCCCGCCGAACCAGTAGCCGACCGCGAGGATGAGCGCGGTCAGCAGGCCGAGCAGCGCTGCGGTCTTGAAACGGTTGTGATGCACGATCGCTCCTTCGGTGCGCGGGCCCGCGCGGGGACCCGCTGACCGGTTCAACACACCGGTACCCGTCAACCATCCGGCCCATGGCTGAAAGTTGGCTGAGGAATCCTGTGTGCCGGCTGTGCAGGTCGGGCACCGGGGGACGAAACGCCCCCTCAGCGGCCGGCCACCTCCAGCACCACCTGCGGGGCGAAGCCGAGCAGCACCGCCAGCGCGGTGGCCACCCCGAGCGCCAGCGCCACCGTCCGCGCCGGCCGGGCGGTCGCCGGGCCCGGCGCCGCGTACAGGGTGGCGGCCAACCGCAGGTAGTAGGCCAACCCGAGGACCGCGTTCACCGCCACCACCAGGGCCAGCCAGCCGGCGTGCCCGGCGAGCAGCGCGCGGACCACGGTGACCTTCGCGAACAGCCCGGCCAGGCCGGGCGGCAGGCCGGCCAGCCCGATCAGCGCGAGCGCGAAGGCGCCACCCACCCAGGGGTGCCGGCGGGCCGCGCCGGACAGGTCGGCCAGGGTGCCGCCGTCACCGGCCGCCGGCCGCAACGCCACCACCCCGGCGAACGCGGCCAGTTCCAGCAGCACGAAGAAGACGGCGTACGCGACGGCCGCCGCGTACGCGCCCGCCCGGGCGTCGGCGGTGCGGCCGCCGGCCAGCGCCAGCGCGCCCAGCGGGGCGAGGATGTAACCGGCCTGGGCCACCGAGGACCAGGCGAGCAGCCGGACCGTCCGCCGCTGCCGCAGCGCCACCAGGTTGCCCACCGTCATGGTCAACACGGCCAGCGCCGCCAGCACCGGCCCGGTGACGCTCGCCGGCAGCGCCCGCTCGACCACCGCCAGCACGGCCACCACGCCGCCCAGCTTCGAGGCGGTGGAGAGGTACGCGGCGACCGGCAGCGGCGCCCCGTCGTAGGTGGCCGGCGCCCAGGCGTGGAACGGCACCGCGACGACCTTGAAGGCCAGCCCGGCCACCACCAGCGCCACCGCGACCGTGGTCAGCGGCAGGTCGAGCAGGTCGTCCCGGGCCGCCAGGGTGGCCCCGAGCCGGTCCAGGTGCAGGGTCCCGGCGACCGCGTAGAGCAGCGCCGCGCCGAGCAGGGTGAGCGTGGTGGCGACCACGCTGACCACGAAGAAGGTGACCGCCGCCTGCGCCCCGGCCAGGCTGCCCCGGCGGAGGCCGACCAGCACGTACAGCGGCAGGGTGAGCGTCTCCAGCGCGACGATCAGGGTGATCAGGTCGCCGGCCGCGCCGAGCACCACGCCACCGGTCAGCGCGCAGGCGAGGAGGAAGCAGTACTCCCCCACCGGCACCCGGCCGGAGCGCAGCAGCGGACCGGAAAGCGCCAGCACCCCGAGGGTGAGCAGCGCGAAGACCACGGCGACCAGGGCGGCCCGGCCGCCGTACAGCCAGGAACAGTCGGCGCCGACGCAGAAGGTGCGGCGGGTGCCGCCCGTACCGGCCAGGCCCGCGCCCAGCGCGGTGACCGCCGACCCGGTCGCCGCCACCGCCACGGTCACCGCGGGACGGGCCAGCAGCAGGTCGACCAGGAGCACCAGGACGGCCGTGCCGCCGGCCAGGTACGCCGGCAGCAGCGCCACGTGGTCCACGCTCTGCACCAGGCTCATGCCGGCACCTCGCCGCGCTGGCAGGCCGCTCGCCGACGCTCGCTGATCATCGGGTGACCACCCCCAGCAGGGCCGCGACCGGGCCGGCGGCGTAGGACAGGACGAGCGCGGGGACCAGCCCCACGGCGAGCGCGAGCAGCACCAGCGGCGTCCAGGCGGTCAACTCCGCCCCGGCCAGCCCCGGGCCGAGCCGTACCACCGCCGGGCTGGGCCGGCCGTGGGTGACCCGCCGCAGCAGCCGCAGCACGTACCCGGCGGTCAGCGCCCCGCCCAGCGCGGCCAGCACGGCCAGGGTGGTCCACAGTCCGCCGCCCCGCTGGACGGCGGCCACCACGGCGAACGCCTCGCCCCAGAAGCCGGCCAGGCCGGGCAGCCCGAGCGAGCCGATCGCCGCGAAGCCGAGCAGCCCGGCCAGCCGGGGTGCGCTCTCCCGCAGCCCGGACAGCTCGGCGAGTGACCCGGTGCCGGCCCGGTCCTTGATCGCCCCGGCCAGGAAGAAGAGCAGCCCGGTGAGGACGCCGTGCGCGATGTTGCCGATCAGCGCGGCCTGCAGGCCGGTGGCGGTGAGCGTGGCGACGCCGAGCAGCACGAAACCCATGTGCCCCACGCTGGAGTACGCGATCAGCCGCTTCAGCTCGTCCTGGGCCAGGCAGACCAGCGCGCCGACCAGGATCGCCGCGACGGCGAGCGCCCCGAGCACCGGGGCGGCCCAGCGGGCGCCCTCCGGGGCCACCCCGACCGCCACCCGGATCAGGCCGTAGGTGCCCATCTTGAGCAGCACTCCGGCGAGGATCACGCTGCCCACGGTGGGCGCCTGGGTGTGCGCGTCGGGCAGCCAGGAGTGCAGCGGCCAGAGCGGGCTCTTCACCGCGAAGGCGAGCGCCAGCAGGGTGAACGCGGCCAGTTGGGTGCCCCGGGACAGCCCGGCGCCGCCGGTCAGCACCATCAGGTCGGCGGTGCCGGCGGCGGCCACCACGACGTAGACGCCCACCAGCAGCAGCACCGAGCCGAAGAGGGTGTAGAGCGCGAACTTGCGGGCCGCCCGCCGCCGGTCCGCGCCGCCCCAGCCGGCGATGACCGCGTACATCGGCAGCAGGACGACCTCGAAGAAGAGGAAGAAGAGCACCAGGTCGAGGGCGAGGAAGGTGCCCAGGATGCCCACCTCGACCACCAGCAGCAGCGCCACCAGGGCCCGCCCGCTGCCGCCGGCGGGCACCCGCCACAGCGAGTACCCGCAGCAGAGCACAGTGAGCAGGGCGGTGAGCACCACCAGCGGCCAGGAGATGCCGTCCACCCCGAGGTGGAAGCGCAGGTCCAGGCCGGGCACCCAGGGCAGGTCGAGCTGGTGCCAGGGCTGGACGGCGGGCCTCGGCCCGTAGCCGAACCAGCCGTGGTCGCCGCCGACCAGCGGCAGGGTGGCCAGCAGGGTCAGGCCGGCGGCGACCGTGCCGACCAGCCGGCCGGCGCGGTCGCCCGGGACGACGGCCGCCGCGACCGCGCCCAGGGCCGGCAGCGCGAGCACCGCGACGAGCAGGAACTGTCCCCACGTCATGCGGCCACCCCGATCAGTGCCACGGCGATCCCGATCAGCAGGGCGCCGGCCAGCACCGTCGCCGCGGCCCGGGGCAGGGCCGCCCGGTGCAGCCCGGCCAGCCCGCCACCGAGCGCCATCGCCGCGCGCCCGCTCCCCTCCACCAGGCCGTCCACCCCCAGCTCGTCACCGGCCCGCACCACCCGCGCCAAGCCGGTGGTCGGGCGTACCACGAGGGCGTGCTGGACGTCGTCGAGCCGGAACGCCCGGGCGAAGAGCGGCCGCAGCGGACCTAGGAAGCGGGCCGGGTCGGCGGCCGGGTCGCGGCGCCAGCCGGCCCAGGCGACGCCCGCCCCGACCAGCAGCAGCAGGAACGGCAGGAGCAGGTTCGGCGCGAGGTGGACCAGCTCGACGGCGGGCCCGCTGCCGTCGGCGGGCACCCGGAGCCGGTCGGCGAACCAGGGCGCGAACGCGGCCAGCCCGAGCAGCGCCGCCGGGACGGCGAGCAGCAGCACCGGCCAGCGCAGCACGGCCGGCGGGTCGTGCGGCCGGGCGAGCGGCATGCGGGCGGTGCCGAGGAAGGTACGCAGCAGCAGGCGGGTGGCGTACCAGGCGGTGACCGCGACGCCGAGCAGCCCGCCCAGCCAGACCAGCCAGCCCACCCAGGCCGGCGCGGGGCCGGTGCCGTCCAGCGCGGCGGCCTCGGCGGCGGCGAGCACGCCGTCCTTGCTCCAGAAGCCGGCCAGCGGCGGCACGCCGGCCAGCGCGCCGAGCCCGACCACCATGCACCAGAACGTCACCGGCATGGCCGGGCGCAGGCCGCCCATCCGGGACATCAGGGTGGTGCCGACGGCGTGGATCACCGCGCCCGCGGCGAGGAAGAGCAGCGCCTTGAACGCGGCGTGGGTGAGCAGGTGGAACAGCGCCGCGGCGGGCGCCCCGACGGCGAGCGCGCCGGTCATGTAGCCGATCTGGGAGACGGTCGACCAGGCCAGCACCCGCTTGATGTCGTCCTGGGCGGTGGCCGCGAACGCGCCGAGCAGCAGGGTGACGGTGGCCAGCACGCCGAGCACGGCGAGCGCGGCCGGGGCCTGCGCGAAGAGCGGGTAGAGCCGGGCCACCGCGTACACGCCGGCGGCGACCATGGTGGCCGCGTGGATCAGCGCGGAGATCGGAGTGGGGCCGGCCATCGCGTCCGGCAGCCAGGTGTGCAGCGGGAACTGGGCGCTCTTGCCGGCCACCCCGGCGAGCAGCAGCAGGCAGGCCACGGTGAGCGTGCCGGCCGGGTAGTCGTGGGCCAGCACGTCGGCGATCCGGAAGCTGCCCGCGCCGACGCCGAGCAGCGCGATGCCCAGCAGGAAGCCGACGTCGCCCACCCGGGTGACCAGGAACGCCTTCATCGCGGCGGCCGGGGCCTCGGGCAGCCGGCGGTCGTGGGCGATCAGCAGGTACGAGCAGATGCCCATCACCTCCCAGCCGACCAGCAGCAGGATCAGGTCACCGGAGACCACCACGGTCAGCATCGCGGCGGTGAAGAGGCTGATCTGCGCCGCGTACGGCGGGTAGCGGTGGTCCACGTCGACGTCGTCGTGCGGCCCGCGCCGCAGGTAGCCGATCGAGTAGACCTGCACGGCCAGGGCCACCGCGCTGACCGCCACGGCGACCAGCAGCGCCGCCCCGTCCAGCCGGTACCCGAGGGTGACCGGCAACCCGCCCAGGTCGACCCAGGTGGTCGAGCCCTCGACCGGGCCGTCCACCCGCAGCACCAGCAGCACCGCGACGACCAGCGCGACCGCCGCGCCGGCCACGCCGAGCGTGATCGCCGCCCGCCGGGCCCGGTCCGCCCCGGCCGCCGCGCCCGCCGGCAGCAGCAGCAGCCCGAGCAGGCCCACGAGCAGGGGTACGCCCGGCAGCGCCACCGCGAGCAGCCCGGTCACCTCGCCTCCTCCGCCCGGTCGTCGCCCGCGCTCCCGCCGCTGGTGGCCGGTGCGCTCCCGCCTGCGGTCGGCGTGCTGCCGCTGGCGGCGGCCGCGGCGGTCGCCGGCACGGGCGCCTCGGTGAGCGGCACGTCGTCGACGGTGACGCTGGCCCGCAGCCGGTAGAGCTGGAGCACGATGGCCAGCCCGACGCCGATCTCGGCGGCGGCGAGCACGATCACGAAGAGCGCGAAGACCTGGCCGGAGTGCGGCAGTTGGGCCCGGACCGTGGTGTCGGCGGTGACCAGGATCAGGTTGACCGCGTTCAGCATCAGCTCGACGGCCATCAGCACCAGCACCGCGTTGCGGCGGCGCAGCACGCCGTACGCGCCGAGGCCGAACAGGAGCGCGGCGGTGACGTACGGGATGACGGGTCTCACCGGCTCCCGCCCTCCTCGCTGCTCCCACCGGCCGCGACCGCCGCCGGTCCGCCGCCCGGCGCGGCGGTGCCCGGGCCGGCCGGGGTCGGGCCGGTGGCGGCGGTGGCCGGGCGCGGGCCGGGGCGGCCGGGGCCGGCCGGTGCGGCCGCCGGGTCGGTGCCCGGGCGGCCGATCTCCGGGCGGGACAGCACGATCGCGCCGACCAGGGCGGCGAGCAGCAGCACCGAGAGCACCTCGAACGGCAGCACCCAGGAGCGGAACACCTGCTCACCGAGGCGTTCGGCGGTGCCCGCGGCGGGCAGGTCCACCCGGGACCAGCGGAACGCGTCCACCAGCAGCACCGCGAGGCCCAGCGCGCTGCCCCCGCCGATCAGCGCGGCCGGCCAGCCGGGCCGGTCCAGGTCGTCGGAGACGCCGATCGGAGCCCGGGTGAGCATCACCGCGAAGAGCAGCAGCACCACCACCGCGCCGACGTAGATGAGCACCTGCACCCAGGCCACCAGCTCGGCGCTGAGCACCAGGTAGTCGCCGGCCAGCGCGCCCAGGCAGACCACCAGCCAGAGGCCGGCCCGGACCAGGTGCCGGGTGCCGACCACCAGGGCGCCCGCGCCCACCGCCACCGCGCCGAGGGCGAGCAGCAGCACGTCCGCACCCGTCATGACGGCGCGCCCCCGCCCTGCCCCGCGCCGGGCTCGGGGCGTACCCCGGTCGGCCGGGCGGTGGGTGCGGCGGCCTTGCGGGCCGCGGTGGTCTCCTCCTTGGACGGGTCGCCGTGCGGGTCGTGGGCCGGCGGCGGCGGGACGGTGCCCATCCACTCGCCCAGGTGGTCCTTGTCGTGCAGCAGGTTCTTGATGTCGTACTCGGCGTACTCGAACTCCGGGGACCAGTAGAGCGCGTCGAACGGGCAGACCTCGACGCAGATGCCGCAGTACATGCAGAGCGAGAAGTCGATGTCGAACCGGTCGAGCACGTTGCGCTGGCGAGGGCGGGCGGCGCCGGGCACCGCCACCTCCTCCTTGTGCGAGTCGATGTAGATGCACCAGTCCGGGCACTCGCGGGCGCAGAGCATGCAGACCGTGCAGTTCTCGGCCAGCAGCGCGATCACGCCCCGCGAGCGCGGCGGCAGCTCGGGGGCGACGTCCGGGTACTGCTGGGTGGTCGAGCGGCGGGTCATCGTCCTCAGCGTGACCGCGAGGCCCTTCACCAACCCTTCGCCGTGCCCGCCAACGCGCTCGCTCATGCCGCCCATCCTGCCCTGTGGCCCCGGCGCGCGCGACCACCACCCGGGCACTGGCGGCGGTATCGTGAGCGCGGGGAGAACGACGCACCGGGAAGGGCCCACCGATGACCGCCGCGTTGGAGAGCGACCACCTGCCGGAGCGCGAGTGGACGACCGACGAGGACTGCCCCGACGGGTACGACGTGACCCAGGCGGTCGGGGTGCGGATGCGGAGACCGGCCGGTGGACCAAGTTCGTCGACACCGGCGAGCCCTTTCCGGTGAACCTGCCGATCAGCCGGATCACGCCTCGCCGGGTGTGAGCGGCGGCAGCATCTCCACGCCGAGCTGCTGGAGCACCTGGAACAGCTCGTTGACGCTCCACACGTCCACGATCCGGCCGCTGTCGTCGAAGCGCAGGAACGACGCGCCCGAGTAGCTGACCACCCGGCCGCTCGGCGGCACCGGGCCGAACTGGCCGGCCTGGGTGCCGGCGGCCCGCCAGTGCACGGCCACCCGGTCACCGGCGGCGACCAGCTCGACGATCTTGTAGCGGAGATCGGGGAAGGCCGCCCGCCGGTCCCGGTGCCAGGCCAGCGCGGCGGCCGGCCCGGTCCCGCCCAGCCCCGGGCAGTCCCCGGCGACCAGGTCGTACGCGCTCTCCTCGCGGCCGGCGTTCCACACGTCGGCGATGAAGCGTCGGGCCGCCGCCTCCAGGTCGGTCACCGCGGCAGCGTAGCCGGCCGGCCCACTCGGCCTGCCGGCGGCAGCGTGCGGCCGGCCCGGTCGGCCTGCCGGCGGCAGCGCCAGCGGCCATGATGGGAGCCGACGACAACCTCGGGAGGCGGCGTGAGCGACAAGGGCGACGAGATCCTCGACCGGACCGGCGGCAAGTACGTCGAGCCCGGCGGCGAGTTCACCCGGGACCAGCGCTACATCGCCACCCGGATCACCGCCGACGGGCGCGACGGCTGGCCGGTGGAGCCGGGCCGGTACCGGCTGGCGGTGAGCCGCGCCTGCCCGTGGGCGAACCGGTTGATCATCGTCCGCCGGCTGCTCGGGCTGGAGGACGCCCTCTCGATGGCGGTGGCCGGCCCGACCCACGACAAGCGGAGCTGGACCTTCGACCTCGACCCGGACGGCCGGGACCCGGTGCTCGGCATCGAGCGGCTGGCCGACGCCTACTTCAGGCGGTTCCCCGGGTACGAGCGGGGCATCACCGTGCCGGCGCTGGTGGACGTGCCGACCGGGCAGGTGGTCACCAACGACTACGCGCGGATGAGCCTGGACCTGTCGACCGAGTGGACGCAGTACCACCGGCCGGGCGCGCCGGACCTCTACCCGGAACCGCTGCGCGACGAGATCGACGAGGTCAACGCGGTGGTCTTCGCCGACGTGAACAACGGGGTCTACCGGTGCGGCTTCGCCGGCAGCCAGGACGCGTACGACACGGCGTACCACCGGCTCTTCGACCGGCTGGACTGGCTGGGCGAGCGGCTGGCCGGGCAGCGTTACCTGGTCGGCGACACGATCACCGAGGCGGACGTGCGGCTGTTCACCACGCTGGTCCGCTTCGACCCGGTCTACCACGGGCACTTCAAGTGCAACCGGCAGAAGCTCAGCGAGATGCCGGTGCTGTGGGCGTACGCCCGGGACCTGTTCCAGACCCCGGGCTTCGGCGACACGATCGACTTCGACCACATCAAGCGGCACTACTACGAGGTGCACCGGGACATCAACCCGACCGGTGTGGTGCCGCTCGGCCCCGACCTGTCCAACTGGCTCACCCCGCACGGGCGGGAGCAGCTCGGCGGCCGCCCGTTCGGCGACGGCACCCCGCCCCCACCGCCCCCGCCCGCGGAGCGGGTCGACCCGGCGCACACGCCGCTGCGCTGAGACCACGGGTCGGGCAGTCCCCGCCGCTGCCGAACGCGCACGGCGGGGACCGCCCTCGCGACGCCAGCCGGACGGCGGGGACCGCCTACATCGCCAGGCGGACGGCGGCGGTGAGGACGAGCTGGGCCAGGGCAAGGGGGACCAGGACGAGCCAGCAGAGGCGCTGGAGCTGGTCCTCGCGCAGGCGCGGGTAGCTGACCCGGAGCCAGATGATCACGAACGCGACGGCGAACACCTTGATCAGGGTCCAGAGCCAGCCGAGCTGGGCGTCGGCGAACGGGCCCTGCCAACCGCCGAGGAAGAGCACGGTGGTCAACGCCGCGATCACCACGATGCCGACGTACTCGGCGAGCAGGAAGAACGCGAAACGCAGGCCGGTGTATTCGGTCATGTAGCCGAAGACCAGCTCGGAGTCGGCCACCGGCATGTCGAACGGCGGCCGCCGGATCTCGGCCAACCCGGCGACGAAGAAGATCACCATGGCCGGCGCCTGCCAGAGCAGCCACCACGGCCGCCACGCCTCGACGATGCCGGAGAGGCTGAGCGTGCCGGCGGCCATCGCCACCGAGGCGGCGGCCAGCACCAGCGGCAGTTCGTAGCCGAGCAGCTGGGCGGCGCCGCGCAGCCCACCGAGCAGGCTGTACTTGTTGGCCGAGGCCCAGGCCGACATGAGCACCGCGAGCACCCCGATGCCGACCACGGCCAGCACGAAGAAGAGCCCGATGTCCAGCGGCTGCCCGACCAGGTCGCCCGGACCGAGCGGGATCACCAGCAGGGCGAGCAGGTACGGCACCAGCGCCACCGCGGGCGCCAGCCGGAACACCGGCCGATCCGCGTCGCGCGGGGTGACGTCCTCCTTCTGCACGAACTTGATCCCGTCGGCGACGAGCTGCGCCCAGCCGTGGAAGCCGCCCGCGTACATCGGGCCGAGCCGGCCCTGCATGTGCGCCATGACCTTGTGCTCGGTCTGGCCGACGATCAGCGGCAGGACGAGGAAGGCGACCAGCACGCCCGCCACCCGCAGGACCACCTCCAACCAGGCGGGCATCAGGACTCCTCCGCCTCGGGCGCGGCGTCCCCGGTCGGCTCCTGCCGCGCCGGGCCGGTCGGTCGCTCACCCGGCGTGGGCCGCACGGGCCGCTCCGCCGCGTCCGCGGGACGGTCGCCCGAGGCCGGGCGCGCGGGACGGTCACCCGCCGCCGGACGCGCGGGACGGTCACCCGCCGCCGGACGCGCGGGACGGTCGCCCGGGGCCGGGCGCGCGGGGCGTTCCCGGGCCGGGCGGGCGGGCGTACCGCCGCGCGGGCCCTCGCCCACCCCGGCCGCGCCGGCGGGCGTGGGCGTCGTCCCCCACTCCCCCGGCGCCGGTACCCCCGGCGGCCGGATCGGGCGGCGGCCACCGCCGGCCTCGGACTCGCCCGGCTCCTTGGCGCCCGGCCAGGGCTTCGCCACCCGGGAGGCGAGCACGAACTCCTTGCGCAGCGGGTGTCCCTCGAACTCCGCCGGCAGCAGCAGCGGGCGCAGCTCGCCGTGCCCGTCGAACCCGATGCCGAACATCTCGTACGTCTCGCGCTCGTGCCAGCCCGCGCCGGGGAAGAGGTCGACGACCGATGCCACCGTGGGCGCCGCGCGGGGCACCCGGGTGCGCAGCAGCAGCCCGTGCCGGGCCCGGGTGGACCACAGGTGGGCCACCACGTCGAAGCCGTCGGCCAACTCGTCCACCGCCGACAGCCAGTCGAAGAAGTCGAGGTCCAGCTCGGCGTCGTCGCGGACCGCGCGCACCGCGTCCCGCCAGCTCGACGGGGGTACGTCGACGGTGGCCCGGGCGTACCCCTGGCCGCCGGAGACCGACGCGGCGACCTCGACGGGGGCGAGCAGCGCGAGCACCCGCTGGCCGACCTGGTCCGGAGTCATGCCGCTGATCCTAGGGCCTGCCCGGCCGGGCCCGCCCCGGCGAGCCGGGCCCCCCGGGCCGGCCGGGATCCGCCGCTTTCGCCGGCGGACGACGCCGGGCCGGGTAAGGATGGGTCTCGTGCGCGCTGTGACTGTGACCCCAGGGGTGGCCGACTCGCTGCAACTGACCGAGGACTGGCCGGAGCCGGCCGCCGAGGAGGGGGCGATCCTGGTCCAGGCCCTCGCGGTGGGGATCTGCGGCACCGACCAGGAGATCATCGCCGGCCACTACGGTGAGGCGCCGCCCGGCCAGGAGCGGCTGGTGCTGGGGCACGAGTCGCTGGGCCGGGTGCTGGAGGACCCGACCGGCACCCTGCAGCCCGGCGACCTGGTGGCCGGCGTCGTCCGGCACCCCGACCCGGTGCCCTGCCGGAACTGCGCCGTGGACCAGTGGGACATGTGCCGCAACGGCCGGTACACCGAGCACGGCATCAAGGGGCTGCCGGGCTTCGCCCGGGAGCGGTGGCGGGTGCAGCCCAAGTTCGCCGTGGGCATGGACCGGGCGCTCGCCCCGGTGGGCGTACTGCTGGAGCCGACCAGTGTGGTGGCGAAGGCGTGGGACCACATCGAGCGGATCGGCCGCCGGGCCGAGTGGAAGCCGGAGAGCGTGCTGGTTACCGGGGCCGGGCCGATCGGCCTGCTCGCCGCCCTGCTGGCCACCCAGCGCGGGCTGTCGGTGCACGTGCTGGACCGGAACACCACCGGGCCGAAGCCGGAGCTGGTCCGGGCCCTCGGCGCCACCTACCACACCTCGACGGTGGACGAGCTGGACTTCGAGCCGGACGTGGTGGTCGAGTGCACCGGGGCGCCGGTGGTGGTGATCTCGGCGATGTGCAAGGTCGGCCCGACCGGCATCGTCTGCCTGACCGGGGTGTCCAGCGGGGGCCGCAGCCTCGACTTCGACGCCGGCGCGCTCAACCGCGCCCTGGTGCTGGAGAACAACGTGGTGTTCGGCTCGGTGAACGCCGGCCGGCGGCACTGGGACCTGGCCGCCGCGGCGCTCACCCAGGCCGACCAGGCCTGGCTCGCCTCGCTGATCACCCGCCGGGTGCCGCTCTCCTCGTACGCCGAGGCGTACTCCACCGGCGGCGAGGACATCAAGGTGGTGCTGGACTTCGAGCCGTGAGGCCGGGCGGGGCGCGGCCCCGCCCGACGCTCAGATGCCGGGCAGCCGGCCGTTGCGGAACAGGTCCACGAAGAGCTGGTGGTCCTCGCGCGCCCGGATCCCGTACGCGTGCGCGAAGTCGACCAGGTAGCCGGTGAACCCGTCGGCGTCGGCGTCGACGGCGGCGACGATCGACTCCTCGGTGGAGTAGTCGACCAGGTCGTGGCTGGACTCGTCGTCGGCCACCGAGTGCATCCGGGCCACCGCCCGGCCGAGGTCGGTGAGCACGCCGCGCAGTTCCTCCGGCTCGTTCACGTCGGACCAGTCCAGGTCGGCCGCGTACGGGGAGACCTCGGCGACGAGCTGGCCGACCCCGTCCAGCTCGGTGAAGCCCAGCCACGGGTCGGCGTGCGCCTGCAACGCCCGCTGCGACTCGGCCGTCCGGTGCCCCTGGTGCCGGAAGTACGACCGGACCCGCTCGTCCTCGATGTGCCGCGCCACGGCCGGCACCTGGGCCTGCTTCATGTAGATGACGACGTCGTTCTCCAGCGCCTGGGTGTGCCCCTCCAGGAGGAGGTTGTAGGACGGCAGCCCGGCCGAGCCGATGCCCACACCCTTGCGGAGCACCACGTCCTTGATGTTGGTGGCGACCGGGCGGAGCGCGGCGGTCGCCTCCGGCAGGGTGCCCAGGTAGTCCTGGAACGCCGCGCAGACCTTCTCCCGGGTCGCGCCGTCGATCTCGAAGACGCCGTCGCCGACGGAGAAGCGGCGCTCGTAGTTGTCGATGGTGGTCTGCACCGCGAGCAGGTCCACCCGGGTGTTCAGCCGGGCCTGCTGGAGCACCCGGCGCAGCACCCCGTCGGCGTTCTCCAGGGTGATCGAGCCGATCGCGTCGTCGCCGCCGGCCGCGATGGCCCGCAGCTCGGTCAGGTACGACCGGGCGAAGCCGGTCACCAGCTCGCCGATCACCCGGTCGGAGAGCGCCTTGGCGTAGCCGAGCAGCGCCACGCTGGCCGCGAAACGCTTCAGGTCCCAGGTGAACGGGCCGACGTACGCCTCGTCGAAGTCGTTGACGTTGAAGACCAGTTGCCCGGACCCGTTCATGTAGGTGCCGAAGTTCTCCGCGTGCAGGTCGCCGTGGATCCACACCCGGCTGGTCCGGTCGTCGAGGAACCGGTCGCTGGCGAAGTCGCCGCGCTGGTCGGCGTAGAAGAGCGAGGCGCTGCCCCGGTAGAAGGCGAACGGGGAGGCCGCCATCTTGCGGAACTTGCGGCGGAAGGCCGCCGGGTCGAGCGCCATCGACGCGCCGAACTCTTCGGTCAGCACGTCCACGATGAAGGCGGAGCGCTGCTCCGCGGAGTGGGTCATGGCCGCAGGCTAGCCCGGGACCGCCACCCGGCGGGTCAGCCGGCCGGGGGACGTACCGGTGGCGCGGTGAGCGATTCGACCGGGCGCGGCCCGGCGTCGGCCGGCGCGGCGAGCCGGTCCGGGCGGGGCACCCCGCCGACGCCGGACTGCTCGGCGGCGATCTTCTCCTGGAGGCGGAGGATGCCGTGCAGCAGCGCCTCCGGGCGGGGCGGGCAGCCGGGCACGTAGACGTCGACCGGGATGAGCTGGTCGACCCCCTTGGTCACCGAGTAGGAGTCCCAGTACGGGCCACCGCAGTTGGAGCAGGCGCCGAAGGAGATGACGTACTTCGGCTCGGGCATCTGGTCGTAGAGCCGCTTGACCGCCGGGGCCATCTTGTCGGTGACGGTGCCGGAGACCACCATGAGATCGGCCTGCCGGGGGCCGTGCGCGAACGGGATGACGCCGAGGCGCATGAAGTCGTGCCGGCCCATGCTGGTGGCGATGAACTCGATCGCGCAGCAGGCCAGGCCGAAGTTGAACACCCAGAGCGAGTAGCGGCGGCCCCAGTTCAGCACGAACCGGATCGGCTCGCCGAGCACGGCCGGCACCTGCACGTTCGGGCCTCCCTCGCCTGTCCCTGATACGACAGTCAACCACAGCCCCGAGGCGGCAACCGACGCAACCGGCCCCGGCGTCGACATGTGTAACTGACATGGCCGCGGGGCGGTCGTCGCACGGGGAGGACCGGATGATGGTGATGAGGGAACCGCGGCTCGGTGAGCCGCCGCCGGAGGGGACAGCGGACCGGCCGGTGCGGACGGCACCCGCCGACAGGGTCGACTTCGACGGGCTCTACCACGCCCACTTCCGGTCCCTGACCCTGCAACTCGCCGCCTACAGCGGCGACCTCTCCCAGGCCCAGGACCTGGTCCAGGAAGCCTTCTGCCGGGCGTACGCCCGCTGGTCGCGGGTGTCCGGCTACGACGACCCGGTGGCCTGGGTACGCCGGGTCGCCTGGAACCTCGCCACCAGCCGCTGGCGGCGGTTGCGTACCGCCCAGTCCTGGCTGCACCGGCAGCGTGAGGAACACGTGCCGGGTCCTGGCCCGGACCGGGTGGCGTTGACCGCCGCGCTGGCCCAACTGCCGGCCACCCAACGCCGCGCCGTGGTGCTGCACTATCTGGCCGACCTGCCGGTGGGGCGGATCGCCGAGCAGGAAGGCGTCCCGGAGGGCACCGTCAAATCCTGGCTACACCGCGGACGCGCCGCGCTGGCCGCACAACTCGCCAGCACGAACGAGGTGAACGACCGTGAGTGAGTTCGAGGACGTCCTGGTCAGTGCCGAGTTCGCGGCGTTCCGCCAGACGTACGCCCCGGACCTGCGGCCCGCCGGGCCCGCCGCCGTACGCCAAACCGTCCGCCGCCGCCGGCGACGCGCCGCGGTGGCCACGGCGGCAGCCATGGTGCTCGCCGTGGCGATCCCGGTCGCGGCGAACGCGACCCTGCACGCCCGTCGCCCGCCCGCACCGGCGCAGAGCGTGCAGCCGAGCCCGTCCGGGTCGACCCCGTCGCCGTCCGCCAACCCGTCGGCCACCCCGAGCACGGCCAGCCCCACCCCGGCCGCGCCGGACGGGCGGATCAGCCGGGCGCAGCTTCTCGCCGCCCGCCTCGACCTGGCCCCCTGGCCGCCCGATATCGTGCCGAAGTCCTGTATCACCCGCGACGTCCGGCTCCCCGCCGGTCCGGACGCGGGGGACGTCGGTGTGCCACGGCTGCTCGGCAACCCGGAGTACGGGGACGTGGACGGCGACGGCGCCGCCGAGACGGTGGTCCTGGTCGGCTGCCGCTACGGCGAGGCCTCGGCGAAACAACTGCTCGCCTTCGACCGGGACGCCCGACGGCGGATCGTCACCCTGGGCCGGGTGGTCGGCACCAGGAAGGGGATGGACGACATCACCGACTTCGCCGTCCATTCGGACGGGACGGTCCGTGCCCGCGTGGCCGACATCCAGCCCTGTTGCAGCACGCCGGAGTGGTCGGCGCAGCGGCAGTGGCGGACGTACTCCTGGACCGGCGACGGGTTCGACCAGATCGCCGGGCCGACGAGGTTCGGCCCGGATCCGCGGCTGACCGACCTCACCCTGACCGCGGGGGACCTCATCGTCGCCGCCGCGGACGCGGCCGGCGACCGCTACGCCACGGTCACCGTCACGGCCACCAACAAGGGGCCGGTCGACGTGCCCGCGCTCGGCTTCACCGAGTACTACACCGTCGGCGAGCCGGCCGGCGGCGATCTGGCCCGCTGTCGGATGACCTCGATGGCGGGGGCCGCCGTCTGCGCGCTGGACGGCCTTCCGGCCGGCCGGAGCCGGACGTACACCTTCCGGTTCCGCTTCGACCCGGTGCCGCCGCCCGGGGACGAGCAGCGGACCCTGCGCGTGGTCCATCTCGACAGGCAGGAACGGTGGTGGGACGACCGGGTGCCGCGGAACAACGCGGCAGTGCTGCGCGTGCGGCAGTGAGCGACCTCCACGATGGACGCGGGCCCGGTTGGTTGCCGGGTCTCCGCGGGCTACATCGGAACGCTGACCGCCACGCTGACCACCGTCCGCGACTACCCGATGGTGGCCCGGGACGGCCACCGCACCTGCCGCGCCTCCACCCGCGTGTCCTGGCGCGACCTCCCGGCGCTGGAAACCGGCGCAACCGGACTCGGGGCCGACACGTGTGACCGATGTGACCGCGGCGCGGCCACCGCACGGGGAGGACCAGGTGACGGTGATGCGAGGACCACGGCTCGGTGAGCCGCCGCCGGAGGGGGCAGCGGACCGGCCGGTGCGGACGGCACCCGCCGACAGGGTCGACTTCGACGGGCTCTACCACGCCCACTTCCGGTCCCTGACCCTGCAACTCGCCGCCTACAGCGGCGACCTCTCCCAGGCCCAGGACCTGGTCCAGGAAGCCTTCTGCCGGGCGTACGCCCGCTGGTCGCGGGTGTCCGGCTACGACGACCCGGTGGCCTGGGTACGCCGGGTCGCCTGGAACCTCGCCACCAGCCGCTGGCGACGGCTACGCACCGCCCAGTCCTGGCTGCACCGCCAACGCGAAGAACACGTGCCAGGACCCGACCCCGACCGGGTCGCACTGACCACCGCCCTGGCCACCCTGCCCACCAGCCAACGCCGCGCGGTGGTCCTGCACTACCTCGCCGACCTGCCGGTGGGGCAGATCGCGGAGCAGGAGGGCGTGCCGGAAGGCACGGTCAAGTCCTGGCTGCACCGAGGGCGGGCGGCGCTGGCCGCGCAGCTCGCCGGGACGAACGAGGTGAACGACCATGACTGACGCCGAAGACCTCCTGGTCAGCGAGTTCGCCGCGTTCCGCCAGACGTACGCCCCGGACCTACGGCCCGCCGGACCCGCCGCCGTACGCCAGACCGTCCGCCGGCGCCGGCGACGCGCCGCCGCGGCCACCGCCGCCGCCGTCGTAATCGCGGTAACGATCCCGATCGTCGCGACCGCCAGCCTCAAGGGGAACTCCGAACCCCAACCGGGACCCGCCCACACCGGCGTGCCGACCCCGTCGGTCACCACCCCGCCGCCGACCCCGTCCGCCACGGCCAGTCCGACGCCGGCCCCGAACGGCCGGATCAGCAGGTCACAACTCCTCGCCGCCCAGGTCGACCTGCCGTCCTGGCAGCCCGGTCGGGGCTGCAAGGCGGGGCCGACCCGGATCGCGGCCACCCACGGCGGCACTGACGGCGAGGTCCTGCTGGAAGATCTCGCCTACGGGGACGTGGACGGCGACGGCGCGGTGGAGACTGTCGCGCTGCTTCGGTGCGTCATTCTCCGCGGCGGCGCATCACAGGTGGTGGCGTTCGACCGGGATTCCGCTGAGCGGATCGTCACCCTCGGACAGGTCGTCCGGTCGGATCAGCCGGCGCCGGGGTGGCCACTCGCGGCGCAGATCACCAGCGCCGGGACGATCCGAGTGGACATCGCCGACATAGGCCCCGGATCCGGCTGGTCCATGGACTGGTCGCAGCGCCAGTGGCGCGGTTACCGGTGGACGGGCAAACGGTTCACTCAGGTCGACGGGCCCACCTCGTTCGGCCCCAACCCCCATCGGCCGGACCTGTCCGTGACCGCCAGCGATCTGGCCTGGGGGCCGCGGGAAGCCGACGGCACCCACGCCGGGACGGTGACCGTCACCGTCCGAAACCTCAGCGGGGTCCCGGCCGGCCTGGTGGAACTGCGGCTCGGGATGCGGCCGGGGGTGACGGCGGACGGCGGTGACTGGACCGCTTGCCAGGGCGCGTCACCATCCGACGATGCCCTGAGCTGCCGGTTCGGCCCGCTCGCTCCGGGTGCGATGCGTACCTTCCGGTTGGGACTCCGGAGTCCAGGTGTCGTCTCCGGAACCGGCATCGCCGAGGTGACGCCGATCGGCACCGAGACCGATCCGCTGCTGGACCCGTCCGTCGAGAACAACGAGGACCGCTACCGCTACGGCTGATCCCGGCACGGCCGGCTACCGCGCCTTTCGGTCCTCCAGCGACGACCTGGCGTCGGGTGACAACCTGGCGGAGCTGCGTTCGGCGGGGTGAGCGCGCCCTCCACGATGGACGCGAGGGCCCGGTTGGTTGCCGGGTCCTCGCGTCGTATTCGTGACAAAAACTGATGCAACGGTCAGTCGGTGCGGGACGTGTCCCCTGAGTCGGGCGGCGGAGACGCCGCCGCCCACCCCACGGGGATCACGGGAGGAAGCACCATGACCACACCTACGGCACGCATCGCCACCGCCCTGCTCGGCGGCACCGCGGCGCTGCTCGCCCTCGCCGCGCCGGCCGGCGCCGCGACCAGCCGGACGGCCGGCCCCGACATCAGCACCCAGCGCCTGGTCCTCACCCCCACCGACGAGGGGTACGTCGGGACCCTGACCGCCACGGTGACCAACCCGGGCCGGACCGCCACCACCGTCGACCTGATCCTCGCCGAGCCGGCCGGCGCCTCGTTCACCACCATCGAGCCGGGCGGCCCCTGCCTCTACACGGACCTGGTCGACAACCGCCAGGTGAGCGAGTGCTACGGCGGCCGGATCGAGCCGCACAGCACGATGACCTTCCAGCTCGGCTTCCACGTCTGGACCACCGTCCGCGACTACCCGATGGTGGCCCGGGGCGGCGAGATCGCGGTGCGGCCCTCCGGCGCCACCCGCCCCTCGGACACCGCCGCGTTCACCACGCTCTTCGCCTCACCCACCGGCGAGCTGCGCCACCCCCGCGCCTACCAGCAGGCGACCGCCACCGACCTGACGATCCACGGCGCCGACGTGGTGCTCACCCGCCAGCCCGACGGCAGCCTGCTGGGCCGGATGCCGGTCACCGTCCGGTACGGCAACGACGCCCCCTCCAAGCACGTCTACGCCACCGCCGACCTGCCGGCGGGCGTCACCGTCTGGGGCACCGACCCGCAGGACGACGTGAGCTTCCCCGACTCGTTCACCGTGCCGGGCGGCCGGTTCATGCCGGGTGAGGTGTCCAGCTTCGACGTCATCCTCCGGGCCCCGGCCGGCACCTCGGCCGGCGACCTGGGCAGCGGATCGTTCACCGTCGCGGCGAGCTACCACCCGCTCACCGAGGTGCCGGACGTCGACCCGGCCGACAACACCACCTCGTTCACCGTGCGGGCCGTCGAGGCCGGCTGACGGATGGCGACAGCGGGTGGGGCGGTCCGGCAGCACCGGGCCGCCCCACCGGCCTGTTAGCACTACGTACGCCTTCCGGTTCCTCGTCGATCCGGTGGCGCCACCAGCGGACGGCCAGCCGAAGGCTGAGTAAGGCAGTGAACACACTCTCCACGGTGGACGCGGGGGCATGGCGGTTGCCGGGCCCCACGTCGCATTCGCGACAAAAGCTGACGCAACGGCCAGCCGGAGCGGCACGTGTCACCTGTGTCGGGCGACGGAGACGCCGCCGCCCACGGGGATCACGGGAGGAACCGCAATGACCACACGTACGACACGGATCGGCACCGCCCTGCTGGGCGGCGCCGCCGCCCTGCTCGCCCTGGCCGCGCCGGCCGCGGCCGCGACCACCCGGGTGGCCGGCCCGGACATCACCGCGCAGCGCCTGGTCCTGACCCCCACCGACCGGGGGTACGTCGGAACGCTCACCGCGACCGTGACCAACCCGGGCCGGACCGCAACCACGGTGGACCTGGTCATCACCGAGCCGGCCGGCGCGTCCTTCACCAGCATCGAGCCCGGTGGCGGCCCTTGCTTCTACACCGAACTGGTGGAGAACCGGCTGGTCAACGAGTGCTACGGCGGCCGAATCGAGCCGGGGGCGAGCGTGACCTTCCAGCTCGACTTCCACGTCTGGACCACCGCCCGGGACTACCCGATGGTGGCCCGGGGCGGGCGGATCGCGGTGCTGCCGTCCGGCGCCACCGACCCCTCGGACACCGCTCGGTTCACCACCCTCTTCGCGTCCACCACCGGGGAGCTGCGCCACCCGCGCCCGTACCAGCAGGCCACCGCGACCGACCTGGCCATCCGCGGCTCCGACGTGGTGCTCACCCGGCAGGCCGACGGCAGCCTTCTGGGCCGGATGCCGGTGACCGTCCGGTACGGCAACGACGCCCCCTCGTTCGACGTCTACGCGGCCGCGACCCTGCCGGCGGGCGTCAGCGTCTGGGGCACCGACCCGCAGGACCTGCCGAGCTTCCCCGACTGGTTCACCGTGCCGGGCGGCCGCTTCATGCCGGGTGAGGAGCGGACCTTCGACGTCATCCTCCGGGCCCCGGCCGGCACCCCGGCCGGCGACCTGGGCAGCGGGTCGTTCACCGCGGCGGCGAACTACTTCGTCGGAGTGACGGTGCCGGAGGTCGACCCGGCCGACAACACCACCTCGTTCACCGTGCGGGCCGTCGAGGCCGGCTGACCAGATCAGGCGACAGCGGGTGGGGCGGTCCGGCAGCGCCGGGCCGCCCCACCGGTCTGCCGGCCCCCGGCCGAGGGGGCGTACCCGCTGGACACGCCGGACCGGTCCGGGCGAGGGTGCAACCTACCGGGCCGCTCGCGCGTGTGAGGGTGGATCCGGGGACCACCCGCGGGGAGGACAGGCATGACGGTCGGCATCTACGAACTGTTCGAGGAGCCTCCCGACGTGGCCGGGTCCACCGCCGACGAGTCGCGCGCCGCCGCCGACTTCGACGAGGTGTACGAGTACCACTTCCCGTCGCTCGCCGCCGAGCTGGCCGCCTACTGCGGGGACCTGGCGATGGCCCAGGACCTGGTCCAGGAGGCGTTCTGCCGGGCCTTCACCCGCTGGCCGACGGTCTCCCGCTACGACGACCCGGTCGGCTGGATCCGCCGGGTGGCGTGGAACCTCGCCACCAGCCGCTGGCGGCGGCTGCGTACCGCCCGCTCCTTCCTGCGCCGGCAGCGTGAGGAGCACGTGCCCGGCCCCAACCCGGACCGGGTGGCGGTGCGGGAGGCGCTGTCCCGGCTGCCCGCGCACCACCGCCGCGCGGTCGTGCTGCACTACCTCGCCGACCTGTCGGTGGCGGAGATCGCCGCCCAGGAGCAGGTGGCCGTGGGCACGGTGAAGTCCTGGCTGCACCGGGCCCGTACCGCGCTGGCCGTCCACCTGAGCAGCACGAGCGAGGTGTCCGATGAGGCCTGACCAGGGCGACGACCGGCTGCGCGGCGAGCTGACCGCGTACCACGGCAGCCTGCTGGCGCAGGTGGAGCCGGCGGGTTCGGTCGCGGTCCGCCGGGCGGTGCGCCGGCGGCGGCGCGTCGCGGCCGCGCTGGCCGGGGCGGGCGTGCTGGTGGTGATCCTGCCGCTGGCGAGGTGGGCGGGGTCCGGCCACGACGGCCCGGTCCCCACCGCGGCGGCCACGACCGCGCCGGCCGCCGCTACCCACGGGGCCGGGCCGGCCGCCGCGTCGCTCGCCCCCAACGCGGCGATCACCCGCGACGACCTGCTGGCCGCCACCGTCGAGCTGCCGGCCTGGCCGGACGGTACGCCGTGCCCGGCCGGCCCGGTCCGGCTGGTGGACCCGCCGGGCCGCCCCGGCGAGGTGATCCTGTCGACCTTCGCGGGCGGCTACGGCGACGTCGACTCCGACGGCCTCGCCGAGCCGGTGGTGCTGCTCCGCTGCCTGCGCGACAGCGGCGAGTACCCGGTGCAGGTGCTGGCCCTCGACCGCAACGCCAACGGGCGGATCGTCGTGCTGGGCGAGGTCTTCCGGTCCGACAGCACCAGGCCGGAGCAGGTCTACTCGCTCACCGTCCGGCCGGACGGCCTGGTCAACGTCGAGGTGACCGACGTGGTCCCCGCGTCCGGCGAACCCGGACCAGAGCACCGGCAGTGGCGCGGGTTCCGCTGGGACGGCCAGGCATTCCAGCAGGTCGACGGCCCGACCGGTTTCCCGGGCTGAGCCGCCCGGGGCGGGCGGACCGGAAAGTCACCCGGCGGGCGCAACCGGTCCCGGCGCTCGCGCGTGTCACCCCTGTGGCACCGCCGCCGTCTGGGGGGACGGCGTGACATCGGGGGCCGACGCCGGCCGGCCGGGTGACCTGCCGGCCGGCGTCGGTGGTCGGCCGTTCGCGGGCGCGGCCTCCGGCGCGCGGCCGGCCCGGCCGGCCCGCCGGCCTCACCAGGTCGGGCGTTGCAGCAGCCCGACGAACTCCACCAGCAGGCGCTCCCGCAGCGCCACCGGGGCGGCGTCGAGCAGGGTGTTCACCGCCGCCATCCGGTCCGGGGCCGGTCCCGCCCCGAGCCCCAGCCCGGCGGCGAGCTCCCCGATCAGTTCGGGGGTGAGCGCCGCCGGGCTGAGGGTGCCGGCCAGGGCCAGCAGCTCCGGCGGGAGCGCCACCGGCCCGGCCGCCCGGGCCGCCGCCACCGCGTCGGCCAGCGCCGGCCCGAACTCGGCCACCCGGGGGGCCACCGAGGCGGTCACCGTGAGGTGCACGCTGGCCGGCAGGCCGGCGTACCGGAGCTGCGGCTGGGTGTGCCAGCCCCGGGCGGTCAGCTCGTCGACCAGCACGAACAGGTCGAGGTCGGGGTCGCCGTCGGTGGTGAAGCAGACCACCGTCGACTGCGGTTCGGCCATCAGCCGCAGCCCGTCGACCGCGCGCACCGCGTCGGCCAGCCCGGCCACCGCCGCCCGGGTCTGCTCCGCCAGCCGCAGGTAGCCGTCCTCGCCGAGGTGGCGCAGGGTGGCGTACGCGCCGGCGATCGGACCGCCCGAGCGGGTCGAGGCGATCACCGGGTTGATCATCGTGTAGCCGGGCCAGTCCGCGTACGCGAAGTACTGCGGGGCCCGCAGCGCCGGGTTCCGGTGCAGCAGCACCGACACCCCCTTCGGCGCGTACGCGTACTTGTGCAGGTCGACGGAGATCGAGGTGACCCCGTCGACGGCGAAGTCGAACGCCGGCACCGGCGCGCCGAGCCGGCGCAGCCAGGGCAACGCCCAGCCGCCGAAGCAGGCGTCCACGTGGCAGCGCACCCCGGCCGCGCCGGCCACAGCGGCGATCTCCGCCACCGGGTCGACCACGCCGTGCGCGTACGACGGGGCCGAGGCGGCGACCAGCACCGTCTCCGGCCGGATCGCGGCGGCCACGTCCGCCACGCCGGGGCGCAGGGTGACCGGGTCGACGTCGACCGGGTCCAGGGTCACCCGCAGGTAGTGCGCCGCCTTGGCGAACGCGGCGTGCCCGCTGACCGGCACCACGATCCGCGGCTCGGCCACGTCCGGACGGGCGTCCCGGGCCGCCTTCACGGCCAGGATCAGCGACTCGGTGCCCCCGCTGGTGACGTTGCCGACCACCTCCGGCGCGTTCGTGCCGGGGCCGCCGCCGAGCAGCCGGGCGGCCGCCCCGACCAGCGCGTTCTCCATCGCCAGCAGGGACGGGAAGGCGGTCGGGTCGAGCCCGTTGACGTGCGCGCTCTCGGCGTACGCGGCCTGCGCCAGCTCGTCGAGCCCGGCCACGCCGGGGTCGTACACGTAGGCGAACAGCCGCCCCCCGTGGGTGGGCCGGTCGGCCGCCCGCAGGGCGCGGATCTCGTCGAGCACCCGCGGCGCGGGCACCCCCTCGACGGGGAGCGCGGTCGTTCCCGGCGCGTCGGTCATGGCTGTCGGGTACCTCTCTGGGTGCGGAACGGCGGCATGGGCCGGCGCGGGTCGGAACGCCGGTGCGGCGTGGGCCGGCGCGGGTCGGAACGCCGGCGCGGCGTGGGCCGGCGCAGGTCGGGGCGGCTCACGCCCGCGCCCCGGGTGCGACCGCCGGGCCGGCCCCGGCGGCGGCCAGCAGGGCCGGGGTCAGGGTGTAGCCGCGCAGCAGCAGCACCGGCAGCGCCACCAGCACGGCCGGCAGCACGGTGAAGCCGAGCAGCACGCCGAGCCGGGCCGTGCCGGACTGCGCCGCCGCGACCCCGGTGGACGAGGAGACATAGCCGGAGAGCTGGAGGACCAGGCCGTAGATCCCGGGACCGAGGGCGAGGCCGAAGGTCTCCCCGGCGGTCCAGAGCCCGGTGAACACCCCGGCCTGCCGGCGTCCGGTGCGCGCGGTGTCGTGGGCGATGCAGTCCGGCAGCATGGCGAGCGCGAAGACCTGCTGGCCGGCGTACCCGACGCCGATGAGCGCGACCACCGCGTACACCGCGGCGGCGGGCAGCGCCGGGGCGGCGACCAGGGCCAGCGCACCGGCGGCGAAGAGCAGCGACGCGAGGGCCAGCGCGCCGCGCTTGCCGAGCCGGGCGCCGGCCCGGGTCCACAGCGGCATGACCAGCAGCGCCGGCCCGACGAAGCAGGCGAAGAGCAGGGTCGGGCCGCCGTCCGGGTCGCGCAGCACCTGATCGGCGAAGTACTTGACCCCGGCCAGCACGGTGGCCACCCCGGCGGACTGGATCACGAAACAGATCAGCAGCACCCGGAACGGCCGGTTGCGGCCGGCGACGGCGAGCTGGGCGCGGAGGCTGGGCTCGCTCTCGCCCACCGTGCCGGTCGGCGCCGAGCGGGTGCCGAGGAACGCGCCGACCGTGCCGACCACGATGAGCGCGGCGACGAAGAGGCCCATCCAGCGGTGTCCCGGCACGCCGTCGCCGCCGGCGGTCACCACCGCCGGGGCCACCGCGCCGGAGACCAGGATGGCCAGCGCGAGCACCGCGATCCGCCAGCTCATCAGCCGGGTACGCTCCGCCGGGTCGTCGGTCAGCTCGGCCGGCATGGCCACGTACGGCACCTGGAAGAAGGCGAACGCGGTGGCCGTGGCCAGGAAGGCGACCGCCACGTACGCCCCGGCGGCCGGGCCGGCCCCGAACGGCGCGGCGAAGATCGAGGCGAAGAGCACCGCCAGCGCGAGCCCACCGCCGAGCAGGTACGGCCGGCGCGCGCCGTGCCGCGACCGGGTCCGGTCGGAGATCCGCCCGGCGACCGGGTTGACCAGCACGTCCCAGGCCTTGGGGAGCAGCACCAGCAGGGCGGCCACCCCGGCGGCCACGCCCAGGGTGTCGGTGAGGTACGGCAGCAGGAGCAGCCCGGGCACCGTGCCGAACGCCCCGGTGACCAGCGAACCCGTCGCGTAGCCGAGATGCACCCGGCGGGGCAGCCCTCCGGTGGGCCCGGCCCCCGTCCCTGTCATGGGGCCGAATGTTACTCACGTTATGTCCTGGCTCACACCCCCTCCTCCGGTGACCAGGCCGCCGCCGCCATGTCCACCCCCGCCGGGCGCAACGGGCAGCCCTCGGCCCGCAGCCGGGCGCGCGCCTCCCGCTCGTGCCCGGGTGGCAGCCGGCCGGCCGAGTTCACCACCCGGTGCCAGGGCACCCCGCCCCCGTGCCGGGCCATGATCGAGCCGACCAGCCGGGCCGAGGCGCGCCCGGACCGCTCGGCGAGCGCGTCGGCCACCGCCCCGTACGACATCACCCGGCCCGGCGGGATCCGCTCGACCAGCTCGAGCACCGCCTCCACGTACTCGTCAGGTGTCATGACCGGCCACGATATGGGAACGCGCCGGGGTCCGGCGGACCGCAGCGCGCAGAATGGTCCGGTGCGCGAAGCAGTCACCTCGGCCCGGCGGATCGTCGTCAAGATCGGTTCGTCCTCGCTGACCACCCCGGCGGGCGGGCTCGACGACGCCCGGGTCACCGCGCTGGTCGACAGCCTCGGCGCGCTCGCCGCCGACGGCCGCGAGGTGGTGCTGGTCTCCTCCGGCGCGATCGCCGCCGGCCTCGCCCCGCTCGGGCTGGCCCGGCGCCCCCGCGACCTGGCCACCCAGCAGGCCGCCGCCAGCGTCGGGCAGGGCCTGCTCATCGGCCGGTACGCGGCCAGCTTCGCCCGGCACGGGCTGACCGTCGGGCAGGTGCTGCTCACCGTCGACGACGTGACCCGACGGGCGCACTACCGCAACGCGTACCGGACCCTGCGCAAGCTGCTCGACCTGCGGGCCGTGCCGATCGTCAACGAGAACGACACGGTGGCCACCGAGGAGATCCGGTTCGGCGACAACGACCGGCTGGCCGCGCTGGTCGCCGTGCTGGTCGACGCCGACCTGCTGGTGCTCCTGTCGGACGTGGACGCGCTCTGGACCGGCGACCCGGCCCGCGCCGGCAGCACCCGGATCACCGAGGTGCACGGCGAGGGGGACCTCGCCGGCGTGAACATCGGCGGGGCGGGGCGGGCCGGGGTCGGCACCGGCGGCATGGTCACCAAGGTCGAGGCCGCCCGCATCGCCACCGGCTTCGGCATCCCGGTGGTGCTCACCGCCGCGCCGCTGGCCGGGTCCGCGCTGGCCGGCGAGGCGGTCGGCACCTTCTTCCACCCGAGCAGCCGCCGGCCGGCCGCCCGGCTGTTCTGGCTGGCGCACGCCACCGCGCCGCGCGGCCGGCTGCACCTCGACCCGGGCGCGGTGCAGGCGGTGGTGGGCCGGCGCAAGTCCCTGCTCCCGGCCGGGATCACCGCGGTGGACGGCGCGTTCACCGCCGGCGACCCGGTGGACCTGGTCGACGCCGAGGGCGCGCCGGTGGCCCGAGGGCTGGTCAACTACGACGCGGTGGAGCTGCCAGGGCTGCTCGGCCGGTCCACCTCCGAGCTCGCCGCGGCGCTCGGCCCGGCGTACGAACGGGAGGTCGTCCACCGCGACGACCTCGTCCTGCTGTGAGCATTGGCCCCCGGTGGACGCGTTCCGCGGTGCCGGGGGCCGGCCCGAACACCTGAAGGAGTACGTGATGAGCGAGCGCCAGCGAGCGGGTCAACGGTTCGGCGCGGCCGCGCCGCGTGGCGGCACGGAGTGCGGCGGAGTGCCGGAATGAGCGTCACCGAGCAGGCCCGGCGGGCCCGGGTCGCGGCGCAGGCGCTGGCCGTCGCCACCCGTACGGTCAAGGACGCCGCGTTGGTGGCGATGGCCGACGCGCTGCTCGCGCGTACCCCGGAGATCCTGGCCGGGAACGCGGCGGACCTGGCGGCCGGGCGCGCGGCCGGGCTGAGCGCGGCCGTGCTGGACCGGCTCGCCCTCGACGAGGGCCGGGTGGCCGGCATCGCGGGCGCGCTGCGGCAGATGGCCGCGCTGCCCGACCCGGTGGGCGAGGTGGTCCGCGGCGCGACCCTGCCCAACGGGCTGGAGCTGCGGCAGGTCCGGGTGCCCTTCGGGGTGGTCGGCATCATCTACGAGGGCCGGCCGAACGTCACCGTGGACGCCGCCGGCATCTGCCTGAAGTCGGGCAACGCGGCGCTGCTGCGCGGCTCCTCCTCGGCGGCGCACTCCAACGCGGCCCTGGTCGCCGTGCTGCGCGACGCCATCGCCGGGGCCGGCCTGCCGGCCGACGCCGTCCAGCTGCTCGATGCCAGCACCCGCGACTCGGTCAAGGAGCTGATGCGCGCCCGGGGCCTGGTCGACGTGCTCATCCCGCGCGGCGGCGCGTCGCTGATCCGGACCGTCGTCGAGGAGTCGACCGTGCCGGTGATCGAGACCGGGGTGGGCAACTGCCACGTCTACGTGGACGCCGCCGCCGACCTCGCCAAGGCCGTTTCGGTCACCCTCAACTCCAAGACGCAACGCCTCTCCACCTGCAACACCGCCGAGTCGCTGCTGGTCCACGCCGACGTCGCCGACGCCTTCCTGCCGGCGATGCTGGCCGCGTTCGCCGAGGCCGGGGTGACCGTGCACGGCGACGCGCGGGTCGCCGGACACTCCGACGCCGTGGTGCCGGCCACCGAGGAGGACTTCGACACCGAGTACCTCTCGGCCGACATCTCGGCCGCCGTGGTCGACTCGCTCGACGCGGCCGTCGCGCACATCCGCCGGTACGGCACCGGCCACACCGAGGCGATCATCACCGACTCGCAGTCGGCCGCCCGGGAGTTCGTGGCCCGGGTCGACGCGGCGGCGGTGATGGTCAACGCCTCCACCCGGTTCACCGACGGCGGCGAGTTCGGCTTCGGCGCCGAGATCGGCATCTCCACCCAGAAGCTGCACGCCCGCGGCCCGATGGGTCTGCCCGAGCTGACCAGCACCAAGTACGTCGTCACCGGCGACGGCCACCTGCGCTGACCCCGCCACACGGCCACCTCACCGGACCTCCCCGCAGGGCCACCGCGCAGGGCCACCGCGCGGGAGCAGCGCGCAGGGCCACCGCGCAGGGCCACCGCGCGACACCGCCGCGCGAGGCCACCACGGATTGCGGCAAGTCGTGGCATCCCAGCGCAGGGATGCCACGACTTGCCGCATCCCGCTCCCCGGGTGCTCGGCCCGACACGGGCGCAGGCCCGGCACGGGCGCAGGCCCGGCACGGGCGCAGGCCCGGCACGGGCGCAGGCCCGGCACGGGCGCAGGCCCGGCACGGGCGCAGGTCAGCCGGTCGGGGCGGCCGGTTCCGGTGGCGGGCCGGCCGGCTTCGGCCGCGGCAGCGGCACGACCGGCGGCGCCTGCTGGTCGATGTCCAGTGACGGCTCGACCACCCATGGGCTGAACGGCGACGGCGGCTCGGCCTCCGCCAGCGGCTCGGCTCCGCCCAGGGCCGAGAAAAACGCCGACGGCGCGTCGCCGCCTAGGGCCGAGGGGGACACCGGGGGTTCGGCGCTGCCCGGGGTCGACGGGGGCGCCGGCGGCGCGGGGGCCGGCGACACCGGTCCGGCAGGCGGCGGGGTCGACGCCGGAGCCGGGACCTCCGGCGGCGGCACCGGGCGGGGCGCGGGCACCAGCCGCGGCGACGGCGGTACGGCCGGCTGCGGCGGGAGGAGCGGCGCCCCGGAGACCGGGGCCTCGGGGATGCCCGGGCGGCAGGCCCGGATCGCGCGCAGCGTGGTGTGCACGTCGAACTGGTGGCCGTCGTCGCTGTCCCAGCCGCCGTCGCTGCGCTGGGTCTCGGCGAGCCGCCGGCGGGCGGCCACCAGCAGCCACTGTTGCTCGCCCACGTCGACCCGGCGCAGGGTGGCGGCGAGCCAGGCCACGTCGGCCGGGGACATTTCCGGGATCCGGTCGGCCAGCACCGCCTGGATCCGCGCCGACTCGTAGTACATCTGCTGGCGGTGCAGCACCGCGGCGGCCAGCCACCCGGCCGGCAGGAAGGACGGCCAGCTCCCGTCCGGGAGGAGCTGCGCGGCGAGCGTCTGTGCCGCCGCCTGCACCACCCCGGCGTACGCCCCGCCGACCCGGTGGTCGAGCGGCCCGCCGGCCCGGGCGTCCAGTCCTGCCACGGTCAGCCAGAACCCGGCGTTGGCGGTCAGGTAGAGGCGGGCCTCCGGATCGCCCGGGGTGGCCCACTCGGGGGCGAACCCGGCCAGCGACGGGTCCTCGTCCCAGCCGCCGTCGGGCAGTTGCCGGGCGGCGAGCCAGTCCAGCGCGTGCCGGGCGGCCGGACGGCCCAGCGCGCCGAGGTCGTCCAGCTCGGCCAGGCGGAAACAGGTCGCGTCGACGGAGGCGACCGCACCGTCCAGGATGGCGGGCCAACCGCCGCCGGGCGCCTGCCCGGCCTCGGCCGAGTCGAGCAACTCCGACGGCACCGGCGCGCCGGTGCGCAGCCGGTGCAGCCGGGCCCGGTCGACCGTGTCGCCGTGCGCCACGACGAAGCCGATCGCCGCCTCCAAATCCACCACGGCGGACACGCTACCGGCGCAAACGCGGTTACGCCTCGGTAGCTCGGCCAGGGGTGGCCCGGCCCACCGGCGACCCGCGCAGGCCCGTCCGGTGTCCGGGCGGACCTGCGGCGGAGGGTCAGTACGCCGGCAGCGACGGATCGATCTGCTTCACCCAGGAGAGCACCCCGCCCTGGACGTGCACGGCGTCCTTGAAGCCCGCCGCCTTCAGCGCGGCGAGCGCCTCGGCGGAGCGGACGCCGGACTTGCAGTGCAGCACGATCTGCTTGTCCTGCGGGAGCCGTGCCAGCGCCTCACCGGAGATGATCTCGCCCTTGGGGATGAGGGTCGAGCCGGGGATCCGGACGATCTCGTACTCGGCGGGCTCGCGGACGTCGACCAGGAAGATGTCCTTGCCGGCGTCCTGCCACTCCTTGAGCTCCAGCGCGGTGATGGTCGCGTCGACCACCGCCTCCTGGGCCTCCTCGGAGACCGCGCCGCAGAAGTCCTCGTAGTCCTCCAGCAGGTCGGTGACCGTGGGGTTCTCGCCGCAGAGCGCGCAGTTCGGGTCCTTGCGGACCTTGATCTTGCGGTAGCTCATCTCCAGGGCGTCGTAGACCATGAGCCGGCCGACCAGCGGCTCGCCGATGCCGGCGAGCAGCTTGATCGCCTCGTTGACCTGGATCGACCCGATGGACGCGCAGAGCACGCCGAGCACGCCGCCCTCGGCGCAGGACGGGACCATGCCGGGCGGCGGGGGCTCCGGGTAGAGGCAGCGGTAGCAGGGGCCGTGCTCGGCCCAGAACACCGACGCCTGGCCGTCGAACCGGTAGATCGAGCCCCAGACGTACGGCTTGCCGAGCAGCACGGCCGCGTCGTTGACCATGTAGCGGGTGGCGAAGTTGTCGGTGCCGTCGACGATCAGGTCGTACTGGGAGAAGATCTCCCGGACGTTCTCCCGGTCCAGCGCGGTGTTGTGGATCTCCACGTTGACCAGCGGGTTGATCTCCCGGATCGAGGCGGCGGCGGACTCGGCCTTGGACCGGCCCACGTCGGAGACGCCGTGGATCACCTGGCGCTGCAGGTTCGACTCGTCGACGGTGTCGAAGTCGATGATGCCGAGCGTGCCGACCCCGGCGGCGGCGAGGTACAGCAGGGCCGGCGAGCCGAGGCCACCGGCGCCGACACAGAGCACCCGGGCGTTCTTCAGCCGCTTCTGCCCCTCGACCCCGACGTCCGGGATGATCAGGTGGCGGGAGTAGCGACGGATCTCGTCTACGGTCAGCTCGGCGGCGGGCTCGACGAGCGGGGGCAACGACACGGTGGACTCCCCGGGATCGGCGGTGGGACCGCGCCATTGTCGCTCGACCGGGCAGGGATCGGCCATGATGAGGGCCACGTCGCCCGACATGCGGGAGCGGGAATAACTCAGACCCCGTCGACCGGCTCCCCCTCGTAGCGAGCCCCGTCGACGTACGGCCAGGCGTTGGCGACGCAGCCGTCCAGCCCGTACGTCTGCTGTTGCATCACCGGGGCCGGCGCGCCGGGGCCGGGACAGGCCTGGTGCAGCTCGCCGAGTTCGTGCCCGACCTCGTGGTTGATCACGTAGGTGCGGTAGACCGCCAGCGGGGCGCCGTAGTCCGGCACCGCCTCCATCCACCGGGCCAGGTTGATGATGACCCGGCCGGGCAGCCGGCAGGAGGTGTACCGCTCGGTGGCCAGGCCGCCCTCGGCGCACATCCGCTCGGAGGTGGCCGGGGTGGCCAGGTAGACGGTGAAGTCGGCGGCGGCCGCCTCGGCGACCCGCTGCACCCGCAGCTCACCCGAGGCGATCCAGCTCCGCGGGTCGGCGAGCACCTCGTCCACGGTGGCGGCGAACCCGTCGGCGTCCTGGCCGCTGCCCCGTTCGACCTCCACCCGGTAGCGGTGCAGTGGTCCGTCGTACCCGCGCACCGGGGAGCGGCCGCCGGCTGCGGCGAAGCTGCCGGGTCCGTCCGTCGGGTAGCCGGTCGGCTCGTCCCGGGCCCCGGCGCCGACGCCGTGCGCCAGCCGGGCGTCGCCGGCCGCCACCGGCGCGGGGTCGGCGGGCCGGCGGACCAGGTCGGTCAGGCCGGCCGCGGCGCCGGCCAGCGTCCCGGCGACGAGCAGGAGCAGCAGGGTACGGCGCCGGCGGCGGCGCATCCGCCGCAGGCCGGGGCGGGCGGGCGCGCCGGTACGCGGCCGTGCCGGCGGGCGGTCGAAGTCGAGCCGAACGGGACGGGCGCCGGCTCCCGGCGACGCCCCGGCCTGGGCAGGCGGGTCGGAAGGGGACGACGACGTCATGGCACCAGCGTGCCATGCAATTCGGGCATTTGGCTGCTTTTACCGCTTGTTCCGCGAAATACTTCTCATCGCCACGATCAGGTCTTTCACCCCTGAGGGCCGGTGTAGCGCCGGCCGTTCAGGTACGGCCACGGGTTCGGCCGGCAGCCGTCGAGGAAGAGGGTCTGCTGCTGCATCACCGGCGCCGCCCGCCCGACCCCCGGACAATCCTCGTGGTGGTGTCCCAGCTGGTGCCCCACCTCATGGTTGACCACATAGAGCCGGTAGGTGTCCAGGGGCATCCGGGCGGCCACCAGATGCGGCGCCGAGGTGCGCCACCGGTCCAGGTTGATGACCACCTTCCCGGTCACCCGGCAGGAGGTGTACGGCACCCCGCCCTTGCGGATGTCGATGCCGCCACGCCGGCACAGCTGGGCGGCGGTGTCCCGGGTGGCGAGGTAGACGGTGAACTCGGACCGCGCCCCGGGGGCCACCCGCTGCAACCGCAGCCGACCACTGTCCACCCAGCTCCCCGGCCCGGTCAACGCCCGCTGCACGGCGTCGCCGAAGGCTTGGACATCCTCGCCGGACCCGTTCTCCACCGCCACCCGGAACCGCCGCAGCGTGCCCGATTCGCCCAGCACCCGCCCCGGCCGCGCGTCGTAGCCGAAGGTCCCCCGGCCGTGCGCGGGCACCGGGCCGGGCAGCGCCAGCACCGGCGCGGACGGCTTCGGGCTCGGCGACGGGCTCGCCGGGACCGACGGCGACGGCGGCGGCGACGACTCCACCGGCTGCGCCACCGACCCGTCGCTGACCAGCAGCCCCACCCCGGCGGAGGGGCGTTGCACCGCCACCCCCACCCCGACCGCCGCGGTGGCCAGGAACGCGAGCACCACCAGCGCGGACCGCCAGCGGCGGGCGGCCGGGCGGCGGCGCGGGGCGGTACGGGTGACGGCGCGGCGCGGCGGTGCGGAGGCGGGCATCCGGGTCAGCCTGCCATGTCCCGGCCCGGCCCGCTCTCCCCCGTTCCGGCAAACGGCCTGTTCCCGGCCTCGGCGAGCAGCCCCAGCACCGCCCGGGCCACGATCCGGGGCACCTCCAACTGGGCCACGTGCCCGACCCCGTCGAGCATCAACAGCCGGCTGTCCGGGATCACCCGGGCGGCCTGCGGGGCCACCCGCACGTCGACCAACCGGTCCTGCCGGCCCCCGATCACCAGGGTGGGCACCGGCACCGTCGCCGCCAGCCGCCACAGCGAGCCCGAGCCCGGCAGGTACGACCGCAGGAAGCTGGAGACCAGGCCGCGGAACGTGCGGACGTACGCGGCCGCGTAGTGGGTCGCCTCGTAGCGGATCCGGATCTCCTCCACCGCCTCCCGCCGGCGCTGCTCGCTGATCCGGGTCAGGTCGGCGATGCACGCCTCCATCACCTGCTGGGCCATCACCTCGGGGGCGAGCTGGGCCAGCCGCCAGGCGGCCACCCGCTCGGCCCGGGGGATCGCCAGCAGGGGCAGCATCCGGCCCTGCAACGAGCGCCGGAAGTCCAGGAACGGCAGCGCCGGGGAGATCAACGTCAGGGTGCGGACCAGGTCGGGCCGGAGCGCCGCCACCCGGACCGAGACGGCACCGCCCAGCGAGTTGCCGAACAGGTGCACCGGCCCCCGGTCGCTCTGCTCGATCCAGCGCACCACCCGGTCCGCGAAGGCGGGAATCGTGTAGCGCGGGCCGGGCTCGCTGCGGCCGAAGCCGGGCAGGTCGATCGCCTGCCCCGCCAGCCGGCCGGCGAGCAGACCGGCCAGGTCCGTCCAGTTCTGCGCCGACCCGCCCAGCCCGTGCACGTAGAGCGCCGGCTCGGCGTCCGGACCGGTCGCCGGGGTCTCCCGGACGTAGCTGACCGTGCCGTCGAGGAGCACCTCCCGCCCCGGCCACGGCGGCGGGAGCGGGAGGTGGGGCGCGGGCAGGCTGTCGTCCGGCCAGAGCGAGGCGGGCTTCATGACCCCAGTCTTCCCCGCGCCGGAGCCGGACCACACCGGCCGGCTCAGGCCAGCAGGGCCTCCAGCCGCCGGTTCACCGCCGCCAGGGTCGCCCGCACCACGGCCTGCCGGGGATCCCCGGCGACCAGGGCGGACCCGGCGAGCTGCTCCACCCAGCCGTCGCAGACCAGCAGCACCACCACGGTGGCCACCTCGCAGTTGCCGAACGGCACCACGGCGGCGTGCTCGACGAAGCAGCGCCCCCGCTCCCCGGTCAGCACCGCCTGGCCGAGCAACTCGTCCACCGAGGCCGCGGCGGCCACCGCGCAGAGCCGCAGCACGTACCCGTCGACCGCCGGCCCGGTGGCGTGCCCCTCCGCCGTCCGGTCGCCGGCGATCAGCCGTACCTCCACGGTGGCGTCGAGACCGAAGGTGCTCACCTGGACGTGGTCGATCACCGCCCGCGGGCCGGGCAGGCCGCCGGTGTCCAGCGGGCGCGACGGCGCGGTCTCCGTCGTGGTCATCTGCCCACCGGAGTACGACGTGCCGACCGTGGCCGGGCTGCCGGTGGGCGTACCGGTCGGGGCCGACGCCAGCGACGACTCCTCCACCGCCGCGCGGCCCCGGTGCGTCGTGCCGGGGCGGCGGCGGCGCGGCGGCTCACCACCCGGCTCGTCGTCGACCTCGGCGGGCGGCTCGGCGAGCCGGCTCCCGCGCGCCTCGGTGCCGCCGAAGCGCCCCTCGCCGGCCCGGTTCTCCGCGACCCGGCCCTCGGCGGCGCGCCCCGGCCAGTGCCCGGCGGGACCGTCCTCGCCCTCGCGCGACCCGGTCGAGCGCGCCCCGGCCGCCCGGGACTCGGCCGGGCGGGACTCGGCGGCCCGGGACTCGGCCGCCTGGGTGTCGGCGGCCCGGATGTCGGCGGCGCGGGACTCGACGGCCCGGGACTCGGCGGCGCGGGACCCGGCGGCGCGGGTGTCGGCGGCGCGGGTGTCGGCGGCGCGTGGCGAGACCGAGCGGCGGCGTACCGGCGGCGGGGTGGCCGGCGTGCCAGGCAGGTTCTGCGGGGCGGCGGCCAGCCCCATCCGCTCCTGGAGCAGGCGGGCCACCATCCGGCTCACGTCGGCCGCGTCGGCGCCGTCGGCGAGGTCGAGCCGGAGGCTGTGCGCGCCGGCCGGGGTACGCCGCAACGCCGCGTCCCGGACGCCGGGCACCTCGCGGACCGCGTCCAGGATGGCGTTGACGTCGAAGCCCTCGGGGCGCTCCCGCAGCGGCGCCGGCTCGTCGTCGCGGCGCAGGTGGGTGGCGATGCGGGCGAGTTCCGGCGTCTCGGCGGACGGTTCCACGGCTGGCGGCTCCGGCACGACGGGCACGTCCGGCTCGGCGGGGACGCGCTGCGGCAGCACCACCGGGGCGGCCTCCGCCGCCTCGGGCTCGGCGACCGGCTCGGCCGGCGGCGCGGTCTCGGGTGCCGACCGGCGGGCCGCGTAGGGCGGGGCGACGGTCGACTCGGCGGCCGGCACGCGCTCGACGCCGGCCGGGCCGATGGCGGGCGCCGCCGGCTCGCCGGGCGGCTCCGCGACGGCGCGCGGCCGGTACGGGCCGCTGTCGCGCTCCTCGGCCCGCCGGGCGCCGGGGGCGGGCCCGGCCGGCCCGGCGTCGGCGGGAGCCGGGCGAGGAACCGGCGGAGCGCTGGTCGGTGCGGCGTACGGGGGCGCGCCGAACGGGGTCACCGGGACGGGCGGCCCGGCCCAGGACGGCCGCTCCGGGACCTCCCGGGTCGCCGGCTCGGGTACCGGTGCCGGCTCACCACCGCGGGGCGTCTCGTAGGGTCGGCCCGCCTCCGCCCAGGACGGCTCGTATCTCGGTGACGGCTCGGCGCGCACCGGCTCGTACGGCCGCGCCGGCTCGGCGCGCGCCGGCTCGTATCCCGTCGCTGGCTCGTATCCCGTGGCCGGTTCGTATCCCGTGGCCGGCTCGGTGCGGGGCAGCTCGTACCCCGGAAACCGCTCGGCCCGGGGTGGCTCGTGCCCCGCGGGCTGCTCCGCCGGGCGCGGCTCGTACCCGCCCGGCTGCTCCGCCGGGCGCGGCTCGTATCCGCCGTGCTGCTCCGCCCGCCGCGGCTCGTACCCGCCGGCCGGCTCGGCCCCGGGTGGCTCATAGCCCCCGGACCGCTCGAGCCCGGGCTCGTACCCGCCCGACCGCTCGGCCCCGGGCTGCTCGTACCCGCCCGACCGCTCGGCCCCGGGCTGCTCGTACCCGCCCGACCGCTCGGCGCCCGGCAGCTCGTACCCGCTCGGGCGCTCGGCCCCGGCAGGCGGATACCCAGCGGACCGCTCGCCGCCGGGTGGCTCGTACCCGCCGGGTCGCTCGGCCCTGGACGGCGCGTACCCCGTGGGCTGCTCGGCGCGGGTCGGCTCGGACGGCGGGGTTGGCCCCGGCGCCCACTCGTCGCGGGCGCGGCGGGCGGCCGGGCCGTCCTCCCGGCCCGTCGCCGCGTCGGCTTCCCGGGCGCCCGGCTGCTGCTCCTCGCCGACGGCGCGGAGCGCGGCCGGTCCGGGCTCGGCGCCGCCCCGGTGGCCGCTGACCGTGTCCGGCCGGCCCCACGGCGGCGCCCAGGCCCCGCTCCTGCTCGGCTGGTTCCAGCTCGGCGCGGCCCAGTCCGGTGCACCGGGCGGGCCGGCCGGCTGCTCGGCAGCCGGGCCGGTGCGCTGCTCGTCGGCGGTGCCGCGCGGCGGGCCGGCCGGGGTCGGGTCGGGTCCCGGCGGGGTGGTGCGGTCGGCCCAGCGCGGCTGGGCGGGCGGCGGGCGGTCGCCCCAACCCTGGGCGGCCGGGGACACCGGATGCTCCGGTTCGGCCGGCGGCGCGGACGACGGCCGAGCGGACCGGTCCGGCTCGGCCGGGGGCGCGGAGGACGGCCGCCCGGCCCATCCGGCGGAGAGCGATGGCGGCTCGGTCGGGGGCCGGTCGGCCCAGCCCCGGGAGAGCGACGGTGGTTGCTCGGCGGACCGGTCGACGGCCGGGGCGTGGAAGCCGGGCGGCACCTCGAATCCGCTGGCGGCCGCGCCGACCGGCGGCACCTGGAGGGCCGGCGGCGCGGAGGACGGGACACCGCCGTCGGCCCAGCGCCCGGCCGGCGGCTCGTCGGAGGCGTGCCGGGCCGGCCCGGACTCCGCGTCGGCGGCCGGCTGCTCCATCCCGGGCGCCGGCCGCTGGGCCGGCACGACCGGCCGGTCGGTCTCCCGGTGCGGCGGGTCGACGGGTGGGGCACTCACCGGTGCCTGGCGGGCCACGGGCGATTCCTCCCCGGCGTGCGGCACGCCGTTGACGTGTCGGCCGTTGACCCGGACCGACGGCTCCTCGACGGGCAGGGCCGGCAGTGGGGCCGGAAGATCGCCGTAGCGGGGTGAGGAGGCGGCCCAGCCGGTGGCGGGCTCGGACCGGGGCCAGCCGCCGGGCGCGTCCGCGCCCCGGGCCCAGCCGGTCGCCGGGGGCGCCCACCCGCTGCCGGTACGGGCCAGGTCGTCCTGCCGACCCGTCCCGTCGCCGTGCTCTCCCGGGGTGGGGGCTCCGGGTTGCCCTGATTCACTCACCGTGCGCTCCTTGGTCGCCCCCGCTGAGGCTACCGTGTGGTGACAGTGGCGATAAGTTACAGCGGCGGGCCAATTCCGGGACGGGTTCACCTACCCCGACCGGTTCGGGTGATAAGTGCCGGCTCGTACTAGGAACTCGGAGGATCCCATGACCGCTGTGGGGAACGGTGCGCAGACCACCGGCCGGCCCACCCGGCTGCCCCGCTCGGCTCGCCGCAAGCAGTTGCTCGCGGCGGCGCAGGAGGTGTTCGTCGCGCAGGGCTACCACGCCGCGGCGATGGACGACATCGCCGAGCGGGCGGGAGTCTCCAAGCCCGTGCTGTACCAGCACTTCCCGGGCAAGATGGAGCTGTACCTGGCGCTGCTGGACACGCACTGCGACGCCATCGTGGCCAAGGTGCACGACGCGATGCGCGGCACCAACGACAACAAGGAGCGGGTCGGCGCCGCGGTGCGCGCCTACTTCGACTTCGTCGACCACGAGAGCGAGGCGTTCCGGCTGGTCTTCGAGTCGGACCTGCGCAACGACCCGGCCGTCCGGCAGCGGGTGGAGCGGGTCGAGCAGGGCTGCATCGCCGCGATCACCGACACCATCATCTCGGACACCGGCGTGAGCCGGGCGCACGCCGAGCTGCTCGCCTCGGGTCTGGTGGGGGCGGCGGAGACGGCCGCGCAGTTCTGGCTGGCCGGCGGCCGGCAGGTGCCGAAGGCCGAGGCGGAGGCGCTGGTCGCGGCCCTGTCCTGGCGGGGTATCGCCAGCTTCCCGCTGCAAGGTGAGTCAGCCTGAACATGGCGCCGCCAGATCGGATAGCCTTCCCACGGCGGCACTTTCGCCCCAGTTGAGGAGGCACAGTGGAGGTCAAGATCGGCGTGCAGTACGCGCCGCGGGAGCTGGTCCTGGAGAGCGCGCAGTCGCCGGCCGAGATCGAGCAGATCGTGACCGACGCTCTCGCCAAGGGTGAGGGCAGCCTCTCCCTGACCGACGAGAAGGGCCGTCGGGTCATCGTGCCGGTCGGCAAGGTCGCCTACGTCGAGATCGCGGAGTCCTCGCCCCGCGCGGTCGGGTTCACCGTCCGCTGATTCCCTGCCAGGTGGCCGTGGCGGGGTGACCCGCCACGGCGCCACGGCCCCGCGCCAGGGGTCCTCGCACCGGCCGGGGACGGCGCCACCGGGCCTCAGTTGTTCAGCCCCGCGGCGGTCATCCGCGCGGTGTGCGCGTCGGTGATCCGCCGGAACAGCCCGGGCACGTCCACGCCTTCCCGGCGGGCGATCAGCGCGGTGAGCGCGCCCCGGTCGGCGGCGGCCACCCGTCCGGCCTGCGACAGCGCCTCGCCGAGCAGCCGCCGGGCCCACATCGAGAGCCGGTTGGCGACCCGGGGGTCGGCGGCGATGCCGGCGCGGATCTCGGCGGCCGCGAACTCGGCGTACCGGGTGTCGTGCAGGACGTCGAGGACGAGCCGCCGCTCCGGCCCGTCCAGCCCGTCGGCGATCTCCCGCAGGAAGTCGTCGGTGATCGCGTCCCCCACGTACGCCTTCGTCACCGCCTCCAGCCAGTCCCGCGGCTCGGTCGAGTCGTGGTACGCCTCCAGCGCCTCGGCGTACGGGGCCACGGCGTCCTCGGGCGTGGCGCCGAGCGCGGCGATCCGGTCGGTGATCCACCGGTAGTGGGCGATCCCGGCGGCGGCCAGCTCGCTGAGCGCGGCCCGTCGACGCAGGTCGGGGGCGAGCCGGGCGTCGGCGGCGAGCCGGTCGAAGGCGAGCAGTTCGCCGTACGCCACGAGGCCGAGCAGGTCGACCGCGGCGGGGTCGGGGGCGGGCACGAGGGCAGGCTACCGCCCGGATGATCTGTGGTCCAGGTCACATCTGTCACCCCCGGACGCCGCCCGCTCACCCGGAATGAGGACTGCCCAGGGGTGGTTCAGGTAGGATGAGACAGTTGCCGTGGGCACCGATCCGACCAGCTGAGCTGGTCACCGCCGGTCCCCGGCGCGCGTGCGGCCCGGTCCGGCTCGGCGTACCGCCCCCGACCGTGTGGCCCGCGCCATACCGAACGCGCCCTGAGGACATGAGGGGCGCACCACGAGAGGGCACCCCCACATCCAGATGAGTGAGCAGACTGAAGGCCAGCCACTGGCCCCCACCGCTCCGGTCCGTCCGGAGGCCCCCACATTCGCCGCGCTCGGCGCCCGCCCGGAGACCGTCGAGGCCCTGGCCGCCGCCGGCATCACCCGCGCCTTCGCCATCCAGGAGTACGCGCTGCCGATCGGGCTGCGCGGCGTCGACCTGATCGGCCAGGCGCCGACCGGCACCGGCAAGACCCTCGGCTTCGGCATCCCGCTCCTGGAGCGGGTCTTCGCCCCGGCCGAGGGCAGCGACGGCGTGCCCCAGGCACTGGTCGTCGTCCCCACCCGCGAGCTGGGCCTCCAGGTCGCCAAGGACCTCGACGCCGCGGGCCGCACCCGGGGCGTCCGGGTGCTGCCGATCTACGGCGGTGTGGCGTACGAGCCGCAGGTCGAGGCGCTGCGCAAGGGCGTCGAGATCCTGGTCGGCACCCCGGGTCGGCTGCTGGACCTGCAGAAGCAGAAGCACCTGCGGCTGGACCGGGTGCGCGCGCTGGTGCTCGACGAGGCCGACCGGATGCTCGACCTGGGCTTCCTCGACGACGTCGAGAAGATCCTGGCGATGCTCCCGGAGGACCGCCAGACCATGCTCTTCTCGGCCACCATGCCGGACCCGATCGTGGCCCTGTCCCGGCGCTTCCTGCGCCGGCCGGTGACGATCCACGCCGGGCACACCGCCGAGACCGGCCCGTCGCCGCAGACCACGCAGCTCGCCTACCGCACCCACTCGATGAACAAGGTCGAGATCGTGGCGCGGATCCTCCAGGCGGAGGGGCGAGGGCTGACCATGATCTTCACCCGGACCAAGCGGGCCGCCGACCGGGTCGCCGAGGACCTCGACTTCCGCGGCTTCGCGGTCGCCGCCGTCCACGGCGACCTGGGCCAGGGCGCCCGGGAGCGGGCGCTGCGGGCGTTCCGGGCCGGCAAGATCGACACGCTGGTCGCCACCGACGTGGCGGCCCGGGGCATCGACGTCACCGGCGTCACCCACGTCATCAACTACGACTGCCCCGAGGACCAGGACACCTACACCCACCGGATCGGCCGCACCGGCCGGGCCGGGGCAACGGGTGTCGCGGTGACCTTCGTCGACTGGGACGACATGCCCCGCTGGCGGATCATCGACAAGACCCTCGGTCTCGACATGCCCGAGCCGCCGGAGACGTACCACACCTCCCCGCACCTCTACACCGACCTGGACATCTCGCGCGAGATCAGCGGCACCCTGCCGACCGCCGAGCGGACCCGGGCCGGGCTCGCCGCGGAGGTCGAGGAGGACCTCGGCGGCCGGTCGCGGCGCGGTGAGCGCGACCGCGGTGAGCGTGGCGGGCGGCGCGGCGACAGCCGGGGCCGGGAGCCGCGCCGGGGTCGGGCTGGCGATGCGCCCGCGGCGCCGGCCGAGGCCAACGGTGCCGAGACCGCCGAGGGCGAGCGCACCCCGCGTCGGCGGCGGCGCCGCCGGGCGGGCGAGGCGGTCGCCGGCGAGCCGACCGCGGTGATCTCCAACGACGGCGGTGCCGAGCCGGCCGCGTCGGCCGTCGAGGGCGAGTCGGTGCCGAAGCCGCGCCGCCGCCGGCGCCGTCGTGGTGGCAGCGGATCGGGCAGCGGTACGCCGGCCGAGGCGACCGCCGACTGACAAGCGACAGGTGACGGCCCTCGGACTCCGGTCCGGGGGCCGTCGTCCGTCCCGGGTGATCCACCGCCGGAAACGCCCGTTCTCCGCAGCCCGCGCCGCCGCCCGCCACGACGAGAAAGATCGAGTGATGCCGGAACCGTTGGACGCCGCCCTCGCCGAGGTGCGGGCGCTGCTGCTCGACCCCGCCCTGACCCGCGCGGTCGCCGCCGGCCGGCGACGCGGGCTGCGGCCCACCGTGGTCCGGGCCGAACTGCGGCCGGTCACCCTCAAGGCCGGCCCCCGGCTCCAGATCTCCACCTCCGACGGCGCCCGCCCGTACACCCGGAACGTGGCGCCGGGCGCGGAGGCCGGCGCGGCGGTCGACGCGCTGCTCGCCGAGCCGTTCGGCAACTGGCACGTGGAGACGGCCGACGCCACGCTCCAACTGCGGGTCACCAAGTCCGGCGAGGCGCAGGTGCACCGCGCGGCGGCCAGCCGGCCCGCGCCGGAACCCGGCGGCCACGACCGGGCCAAGGACTGGCTGCTCGACCCGGGCGACCCGCTCTTCGCCGAGATCGGCGGCTCGGCGGCCAAGCGCCGCCAGGTGGACGCCTTCCTGCGCGCGCTCGCCGCCACCCTGCCGGACGACCTGACCGGGCCGCTCCGGGTGGTCGACCTGGGCTGCGGGAACGCGTACCTGACCTTCGCCGCGTACCGGTTCCTGACCGGGCGCGGGCTGGACGTCGACCTGGTCGGGGTGGACGTCCGCGAGGACCAGCGCCGGCGCAACAGCGAACTGGCCGGGCGGCTGGGCTGGGCCGAGCGGGTGCGCTTCGTGGCCGGCACCATCGCCGACGCGGTGGTCGAGCCCGCCCCGGATCTGGTGCTGGCGCTGCACGCCTGCGACACCGCCACCGACGAGGCGCTGGCCCGCGCCGTACGGTGGGGCGCCCGGTGGGTGCTCGCCGCCCCCTGCTGCCACCACGATCTCGCGGCCCAGTTGCGGTCCCGGCCCGCGCCCGAGCCGTACGACCTGCTCACCCGGCAGGGCATCCTGCGGGAGCGGTTCGCGGACGTGCTGACCGACGCGCTGCGGGCCGGCCTGCTGCGGCTGCACGGCTACCGGGCCGAGGTGGTGGAGTTCGTCGATTCCCGGCACACCCCGCGCAACCTGCTGATCCGAGCCCGGCTGACCGGGACCGCGCCGACCGACGCGCAGCGCGCCGAGTACCGGGACCTGGTCGGTCAGTGGGGCGTCGCGCCCCGGTTGGCGACCCTGCTCGCCGACCCGCCGGGCCTGACCGCCCCGGACCGGCCCGCCTCGGTTGGCGCCCCGCGCCCCGACTCGCCGGCCTGACGGCACCGGACCGGCCCGCCCCGGTTGGCGCCCCGCGCCCCGACTCGCCGGCCTGACCGCGCCGGACCGGCCCGGCGCCGCCCGCCGCGTACGGCCGGAGCGGCGGATCGAGTCCCGGTCACGGGACCTTCCGACCGATCAGTCAGTTGTTTCCGGGCCCGGCCGTACTACCCTCGATGCGCAGAGTCGAGTGCGCCCGCGGAAGGGGAAGACCCGAAAGGATGGGGTCCGCAGAGGTTTCACCGCAGATGGCCTTCGCGCGGTTCGTCCGGCGCGCGATCGACGACGCCCGCGAGGAGCGCGGCTGGACGGTCACCGACCTGGCCACGCACACCGGCGTGGGGCGCTCCACGGTGTTCCGCTGGCTGGCCGGTGACTGGCAGGACTACCCCGAGCTGGCCAAGGTGCGCGGCTTCTGCGCCGCGCTGGACCTGCCGGTGGCGGCGGCGTTCCGGGCCCTGGGCCTGCCCGACGCCGGTCACGTCCCCCGCCGCCGGGGCGACGACGCGCCGGTGGAGGCGGACGTGCGGGTGATCCTGGAACGACTCGCCGACCCGACGGTGCCCGCGGAGGAGAAGCACCACATCCGGGACCTGCTCCGCTACCTGGCCCGCCGCCCGGTGCGCCGGGCCGGCTGAGCCCTCAGTCGACGGTCAGGGTGAACGCGGCGGTCCGCACCACGCCGCCCACCTGGAAGTCGAGGAACATCCGGTAGCGACCCGGCCCCGGCGCGGTCATCCAGAACGTCACGCTGCCCGGCTCGGCCTGCGGCCCGGGGTGCACGTGCAGGTAGCCGAGGTCGCCCTCGCGCACCGCGACCAGGTGGCCGTACGAGCCGAGGTAGGGCTCCAGCGGCGCGGGGCCGGTCGCGCCGCGCACGGTGAACCGCACCGGCAGGGTCTCCCCCGCCCGGGGTGTGCCGTCGTACCCGACGGTGAACCCGTCGACCGTGGCCGAGGTGGCCGGGGCGGGCAGCGGCCGGGGCGCGTACGGGCCGGGCGCGGCCAGGTCGGCGCCGAGCGTGGCGGCGGTCTGCCGGCCGTCGTCGGCGACCACGGTGAAGTCGGCGTACATCCGCCACACCCCGGCCTCGGGCAGGGTCAGCGGCACCGACCAGGTGCCGTCCGCGGCCATCGTCGGGTGCAGGTGCTGGAAGCCGGTGAGGTCGCGGCGCACCACGATCAGGTGCATCGGCTTCTCGTGCACGATCGCGAACCGGGTGGCCGGCCGCCGCCGCTCGTCCCGGATCTGGAAGCGCAGTTCCCCGGCCCGGCCGGGGACGAACCGCACGGTCGACGGGGTCAGCGTGTAGCCGCCCGCGCTGACCGAGAGTCCCCCGGCGTCCGCGCCGCCGGCCTGCGTGACGTCGGCCCCGTCGTGGGAGTGCGCGCCGGTGCCCGGCGGATGGGTGTGCCCCGCGCTCGCCGGGGCGGCGCCGGCCGCGCCGGACGCGGCGGTCGGCGGCGGGTTCAGCCGGCCGAGGCCGAAGCCGAGCAGCACCGCGAGCACCAGCCCGCCCACCACCAGCGCGAGCCGCAGCGTGCCCCGGTCCACCCCGAGGGGCGCGTCGGGTGCGCTGGGCGACGGCTCAGGCAATGCCGCCGGCCAGGTCGTAGCCGGCCTCGTCGACGGCGGCCCGGACGGACTCGACGGGCAGCGGTTCGCCGCTGGTGACCGTGGCGGTGCCGGCGGCCAGGTCGATCCGGACCTCCTCCACCCCGGGCAGGGCGGAGAGTTCCGCGGTGACCGCCCGTACGCAGTGCTCGCAGGTCATTCCGGTGACGGCGTACGTCTGGACGACGGGTCGCTGCTCGGTCATGGGACCCACGGTACCGGCCCCCGCCGTGCCGACCCGCGGACGGTCCGTGACGGTGGCGGCGCTCGCAATCCGGCCGGCCCGGGAACTTCCGCCGCCCGTCCGGCGACGGATCAGCGGGCGACGGCTCAGCCGGCCGCGGATCAGCCGGTTACGGATCAGCCGGTCACGGATCAGCCGGCCACCGCGAGCGCCAGCGGCAGCACCTCCGGAGCGCCGGCCCGGCGCAGCAGCCGGGCCACCATGGCCATCGTCCAGCCCGAGTCGACCAGGTCGTCGACGAGCAGCACCGGCCCGCCCAGCCCGGCCAGGGCGTCCGCCAACTCGGCGGGCACGGCGAAGGCGTCGTGCAGGGCGCGTACCCGCTGCGCGCTGTTGCCGCGCGGCCCGCCGGCCGGCGACGGGCCGGTCGGGACCACCTGGCCGAGCAGCGGCAGCCGGCCCACGGCGGCGATCCGCTCGGCGAGCGAGCCGACCAGCGCCGGCCGGGCGCGCGACCCGACGGCGACCACCCCGGCCGGGCGGCGCGGCCAGGGGTCGTCGCCGTGCGCCCACGCCTTCAGCACCTCGACCACCGCCGCCGCCACGTCGTCCGGCACCGGGGCGTCCGGGGCGTCCGGCCCGACCAGGCCGCGCAGCCGCCCGCCCCAGCCCAGGTCGGAGAGCCGCCCCACGGCCCGCCCGGGCAGCGCCTGCTCCGCCGGGGGGATGCGGCCCTTCAGGGGTACGCCGACCGCGTCGAGCCCGGTCGGCCAGAGCTTCTTCGGCGGCACCACCACCCCGGGCCGGCCGAGGAAGGTCTGCGCGGCGGTCAGCGCGGCGTCGGACACCTCGGCGGTGAAGAGCGGGCCGGCGCAGGTGTCACACCGCCCGCAGTCCGCCGCGTCGGCGTCGTCCAGGCACTCCCGCAGGTAGCGCAGCCGGCAGCCGGTGGTGGTCGCGTACTCCCGCATGGCCTGCTGCTCGGCGGTGCGCGCCTCGGCGACGCGGCGCAACCGGGCCTGGTCATAGACCCACGGCTCGCCGGTGGCGAGCCAGCCGCCACGCACCCGGCGGACCGCGCCGTCGACGTCGAGCACCTTGAGCATCAGCTCGAGCCGGGCCCGGCGCAGGTCGACGATCGGTTCGAGGGCCTGGGTGGAGATCGGCCGGTCCGGGTGCAGCGCGGCCAGCACGGCGCGGACCTGCTCCTCGGGCGGGAAGGCGAGCGAGGCGAAGTACCGCCAGATGGCCGCGTCCTCGGCGCCGGGCAGGAGCAGCACCTCGGCGTGCTCGACCGCCCGCCCGGCCCGGCCGACCTGCTGGTAGTAGGCGATCGGCGACGGCGGGGCGCCGAGGTGCACCACGAAGCCGAGGTCGGGCTTGTCGAAGCCCATGCCGAGGGCGCTGGTGGCGACCAGCGCCTTGATCTTGTTGTCGAGCAGGTCCTGCTCGGCCGCCCGCCGGTCCGCGTCCTCGGCCTGCCCGGTGTAGGCGGCGACCGACCAGCCCCGGGCGCGCAGGAACTCGGCCGTCTCGCCGGCCGCCGCCACGGTCAGCGTGTAGATGATCCCGGAGCCGGGGAGCCCGTCCAGGTGGTCGGCGAGCCAGGCCAGCCGGTGCGCCGGGCTGGGCAGGTCGAGCACGGCCAGCCGCAGTGACTCCCGGTCCAGGGTGCCGCGCAGCACGAGCGCGTCACCGAGTTGCTCGGCGACGTCCTGGGTGACCCGGGCGTTGGCGGTGGCCGTGGTGGCCAGCACGGGCGTCCGCTGGGGCAGGTTGCCGAGGAAGGTGCGCAGCCGCCGGTAGTCCGGCCGGAAGTCGTGCCCCCAGTCGGAGACGCAGTGCGCCTCGTCGACCACCAGCAGGCCGGTGGTGGCGGCCAGCTTCGGCAGCACGCCGTCCCGGAAGTCCGGGTTGTTGAGGCGTTCCGGGCTGATCAGCAGCACGTCCACCGCGCCGGCGTGGATCTCGGCGGTGATCTCGTCCCACTCGTCGAGGTTGGCCGAGTTGATGGTGCGGGCCCGGATGCCGGCCCGGGCCGCCGACTCGACCTGGTTGCGCATCAGCGCCAGCAGCGGCGAGACGATCACCGTGGGGCCGGCTGGCTCGGTCTGGTCGCGCAGCAGGGCGGTGGCGACGAAGTAGACCGCCGACTTGCCCCACCCGGTGCGCTGCACGCAGAGCACCCGGCGGCGGTCCACCACCAGCGCCTCGATGGCCCGCCACTGGTCCTCGCGGAGCCGGGCGTGCTCACCGGCCAGCCGCCGCAGCACCGCCTCGGCCCGCTCCCGTACGGCTGTCCGATCCTGGCTCATCCGGCATTTCTACCAGGCGTCCGGCCGGCGGCCGGGCGCACGCGGGCCGGGCGGGCGGCAGGAGGAGCAGCACGTCGCGGAGCGTCTCCGGCGGGTCAGCGGCCGAGGACCGAGCCGCCGTTGACGCCGAGGACCTGGCCGGTGACGTAGCCGGCGGCGGGGCTGACCAGGTAGCGGACCGCGGCGGCGATGTCGTCCGGTACGCCGGCGCGGCCGACCAGGGTGGCGGCGACCCGCTTGGCGTGCCCCTCCGAGGTCATCCGGTCACCGAAGAACTCGGTCTCGGCGACGTAGCCGGGGCTGACCACGTTGACCGTGATCTGGTCCGGGCCGAGCTGCCCGGCCAGGTCGTACGCCCAGCCGTGCAGCGCCGCCTTCGCCGCCGAGTACGGCCCGGCCCCGCCCCGCTGGGCGGCGATCGAGCTGATCAGCAGCACCCGCCCGCCGGGGCGGCGCAGGGCGGGCAGCAGCGCCTCGGTGAGCAGCACGGCGGTGAGCACGTTGGCGTCCAGGTTGGCCCGCCACCAGGTGGCCACGTCGGTCAGGGTGTCGGTCGGCCCGGCCAGGTAGCCGCCGGCGTTGTTGACCACGGCGTCGACGGTCCGTTCCCCGACCGCCTCGACGACGGCGGCGAGCTGCGCCGGATCGGTCAGGTCGGCGGTCACCGCGCTGACCGCCTCGGGCCGCCCGGATTCCGCCCCGATCCGTTCCGCGGCGGCCAGCAGCACCTCCGTGCGCCGGCCGACGATCAGCACGTCGTACCCGTCAGCGACGAGTCCCCGCGCGACCGCGGCCCCGATCCCGGTCCCGCCCCCGCTGACAACCGCGAACCTGCTCTGCCCCACGACCCCTCCAGCAGCCCGCCTCGCGCCCGCCGGCGCGCGGCCCGTCTTGATCAAGGAATGTGCGTCATCCTACGGCGGATTGCCGACGCAGACTCCTTGATCAACTCGGGCAGTGGCGGGCGGGCGGGGGGGTCAGCGGCGGCGGAGGGCGGTCAGCAGGGGGTGCAGGCGGGTGCGGAGGCTGGCCAGGCCGCCGGGGAAGAAGTACACCGCCAGGATGAAGACGGTGCCGAGGACGAACAGCGGCTGGGACAGCGGGTGGCTGAGGAACGCCGGCAGGCTGTTCACCGCGTCGCTGCTGCCGAAGGCGGTGAGCCGGTGGTCCAGGTACATGTACAGGACACCGCCCAGCACCGGGCCCCAGCGGGTGCCGGGCCCGCCCAGCACCACCATGACCAGCAGCGACAGGGTCAGCTCGGAGGAGGTGATGTGCGGGCTGGCGCCGCCGACGATCAGGCAGTAGACCACCCCGCCCGCCGCGGCCAGGCCGCCGGAGAGGGTGAAGGCGACCAGCTTGAACCGGTACGGGTCCAGCCCGAGCACGCCGATCCGCCGCTCGTCGTCGCGCAGCCCGGCCAGCACCCGCCCGGTCGGCGAGCCGCTCACCCGGTGCACCACGAAGACCACCAGGGCCAGGTACGCCAGCGCCAGCCAGTACAGGTTCACCGTGTTGGTGACCCCCACCAGGGCCGCCGGCAGGCCGGAGACGTCCAGCGGCAGCCCTTCCTCGCCGCCGGTGAGCCCGCCGAAGTCCCGGGCCACCAGAATGGCCCCGACCTGGGCGAAGGCGAGCGTCACCATGGCGAACGCGATGCCGACGGTGCGCAGCGCCACCGCGCCGAGCAGCGCCGCGAGGATCGTCCCGCCGGTGACGGTGAGCAGCCCCGCCTGCCACAGCGGCAGCCCGGCCCGGGTGACCAGGATGTCGGTGCCGTACACGCCGGCGGCGAAGTAGAGGGCGTGCCCGAAGGAGAGCATGCCGGTGCGGCCGAAGAGCAGGTCGTAGCCGGCGGCCAGGCCGCCGAAGACCAGGCAGATGGCGAGCAGTTGCAGGGTGCCCGGGGAGTTCAGCGGCCCCTCGAAGATGCCCGGCAGGTTGACCGTCGAGTACGGCAGGATCGCCGCCACCAGCAGCGCCACCAGCGGCGCGTACGGGCGCAGCCCGTGCCAGCGGGCATGCCCGGGGGTCAGCTCGTCGGGCACCCGCGCGGGCGGCGCGGCAACCTCGGGACTCGTCACCTCGGTCATGCGTGAGCCACCTTTCCGGCCAGGCCCTGCGGACGCAGCAGCAGCACCACGGCGAGCAGGCCGACCACGCAGACGTCACCGAGCCCGGAGGTGCCGTAGTAGTTGACGAACTGTTGCAGCAGCCCGACCGCGACCGCCGCGTACGCGGAGCCGACCACCGAGCCCATCCCGCCGATCACCACCACGATGAACGCGAAGATCAGCAGCGAGCCGCCCTGGCCGGGCGAGACGGTGCCGAAGTAGACGCCGCCGAGCGCGCCGGCCAGCGCGGCGGCCGCCCCGCCGATGGCGAAGACCAGGGTGAACGCCTTGCGCACGTCGATGCCGAGCGCGGTGACCATCTCCCGGTTCTCCACGCCGGCCCGGATGATCAGGCCGTACCGGGTGAACTGGAGGAAGGCGAGCAGCCCGGCGAGCACCAGCACGGCGGCGACGATCAGCAGCAGGCCGGCGTTCGGCACGTTGGCGCCGAGCACCGAGGTGACGTTCCGGGTCCAGCCGGGCCGCGGGAAGGTGCGCGGGTCCGCACCCCAGGTGGCCTGGAGCAGCGCCACCCCGGCCAGCGACAGGCCGACGGTGACCAGCACCTGCTCGATGGTGCGGGAGTAGAGCGGCCGGATCAGCACCAGTTCCACCAGCACCGCGACGAGCGCACCGGCGAGCACGCCGAAGGCGACCGCCACCACGAAACCGAAGCCGTCCGAGCCGGCGCCGGGCAGGTTGCCCGCCGCCCACCAGGTGGCGTACGCCCCGACGCCCAGGAACAGGCCGTGGGCGAAGTTGAGCACGTCGGCGAGGCCGAAGACCAGGGACAGGCCGGAGGCGACCAGGAAGTAGAGCGCCGCCAGGCCGAGCCCGGTCAGGGTCAGCAGGATCACCGTGTTCATGCCGCGTCACCCTTCGTTCGCGCCTGCGCGGCGGGCGGACCCGGCTCGCTCCGCGCGCCCACCGGCGCCTCGGAGCCGACGCCGAGCAGGGACTTGGTCAGGGCGGTCTCCAGCAGCAGTTCCTGGGCGTCGCCCGTCCAGGCCACCTGGCCGGCGGAGAGCACCACGGCGTCGCGCGCCAGCCGGCGCACCACGGCGAGGTTCTGCTCGACCAGCAGCACCGGCACGGACTCGGCCACCCGTTCCAGCACCTCGGCCACCTCGGTCACCACCTTCGGCGCCAACCCCTTGGTCGGCTCGTCGATCAGCAGCAGCCGGTTGTCGTTGAGCAGCACCCGGCCGATCGCGAGCATCTGCTGCTGCCCGCCGGAGAGCGAGCCGGCCCGTTGCCGTCCGCGCCGGTCCAGCTCGGGGAAGAGCGCGAAGACCTTGTCGTACGCCGGGGTGCTGCCCCGCCGTTCGGCGAGCCGCAGGTTCTCCGCGACGGTGAGTCCGGCGAAGACGCAGCGGTCCTCCGGCACGTAGCCGAGGCCGCCACGGACCAGCCGGTGGGTGGGGCGGGCCAGCAGGTCCTGCGCGCCCATCCGGACGGTGCCCCGCACCTCCCCGTTGCGCGGCGTGAGGCCGACGATCGCGCGCAGCGTGGTGGTCTTGCCGACGCCGTTGCGGCCGAGCAGCACGGTCACCCCGGTGGGCGCGACGGCGAACGACACGCCCTGCAGGATGTGCAGGCCGGCGATCCGCACGGACAGGTCGCGCACGTCGAGTACGGGTTCACTCACAGGGCCATCTCCGTTCGCGACTGCGGGGCTCGCAGCACCGGCGCACTCCTCGCGTTCACAGCGATTCCCCCAGGTACGCCTCCTGCACGGTGGCGTTGGCCATCACCGTGTCCGGGGTGTCGCAGGCCAGCAGCGCGCCGTGGTGCATCACGGCGATCCGGTCGGCGAGTTCCAGGATCACGTCCATGTGGTGCTCCACCATGAGCACCGCACGGCCGCTGTCGCCGGTCAGCGACCTGATCACGCTGACCAGCTCGGGCACGTCCTCGGCGCTGACCCCGGCCATCGGCTCGTCCAGCAGCATGACCCGGGGTTCCCCGGCGAGCAGCAGCGCGATCTCCAGCTTCCGCTTCTCGCCGTGGGCCAGGGTGCCGGCGAGCGCCGTACCCCGGTGGTGCAGGCCGACCCGGTCGAGCGCCGCGTCGGCGGCGGCGGCCACCTCCCGGTCGGCCGCCGCCACAGCTTCATCGAGCCACCCCGGTGCGCCTGTACGGCGAGCCGGACGTTCTCCCGGACCGTCAGCGATCCGAAGACCGAGGACGCCTGGAAGGTGCGCCCGAGCCCGAGGCGGGCCCGCCGGTGCGGGGGGAGGTCGGTGATGTCCTCCCCGTCCAGCAGGATCCGTCCGTCGGTGGGCCGGCGCAGCCCGGTGATCAGGTTGAACAGCGAGGTCTTGCCGGCGCCGTTGGGCCCGATCACGCCGAGGAACTCCCCGGGCGCGAGATCGAGGTAGACGGAGTCGACGATGGCGACCTCACCGATCCGCCAGGTCAGACCGCGGGTGGCGAGCACGGGTCAGCCCTTCATCTGGCCGGCCGGCGGCGCGGCCTCGTCGCCGGTCAGGGTCTTCTGCGCGGTGGCCGTGTAGGTGGTGCCGCTGCCGCTGAGCTTGGCCTGGTACATCGGCTGGAGCAGGGCGTGGTCCGCGGCCCGGATGCTCATCTGGCCCTTGACGCCCTCGAACTGCCAGCCCTCCAGCGCCTTGATCATCTTCTCCACGTCGTCGCCGCCCTCCTGCACGGCGCGCACCACCATCTGGGCGGCGGCGAAGCCGTCCGGGTGGAACAGGTCGAGCGTGCCGACCTTGGCCTTCAGCGCCTTGCTGGCCTCGGTGTCGCTGGCCCCGTCGAAGTAGTGCGACAGGAAGGAGATCTTGCTGCCGGCCGCGCCGAAGGTGGGCCAGGAGGCCCGGATGTCGAGGCCGGTGACCACCGTGGTGGAGGCGAGCACGCCCTGCTGGTCGAGGGTCTGCCACATGGCCGGGGCGGTGGTGCCGGCCCAGGCGACGAAGAGCAGGTCGGGCTTGGCCGCCTTGATCTGGCTGGCGAACGGGGTGAACTCGGTCGCGCTGGCCGGGGCCCGGACGCTGCTGACGGTCGCGCCGGCGCCGCCGATGACGGCCTTGACGGCGGCCTCGTTCGCGTCACCGAAGGCGCCGTCCTGGGCGAAGACCACGACCTTCTTGCCCTTGGCGTCGCCGATGAAGGACTTCGCGGTCAGCACGTCCTGGTACGACTGCCGGCCCGACCGGAACGTGTACTTGTTGGCCCCGGTCACCGCGTCGGTGGCCGCCGGCCCGGAGATGAACAGCACCTTGTTCTGCGCGGCGATCGGGGCGACCTGGAGGGCCACGCCCGAGGAGGTGGAACCGGCGATGATCTTCGTGCCCTTGCCGATCAGGTCCTTCGCCGCGGAGACCGCCTTCGCCGGGTCGCCCGCGTCGTCGACCTCGGTCACCTCGACCTTGCGGTCGCCGACCTTGCCGGTGCCCTTGGTGGCGAAGTCGAGGCCGGCCCGGAAGCCGTCGATGTACTGCTTGCCGTAGCTGGCCAGCGGGCCGGACTGGGAGTAGACCAGGCCGACCTTGACCGGTGCGGCGTCGCCGCCGCCGGAGGCGGTGTCCTGCGGGCTGCCACAGGCGGTGGCGGCGAGCGCGGCCGCCATCATCGTGGCGGCGGAAAGGAACACCCGTCGCGTGTGCCGGATCGTCATTGCGACTCCAGGTGGGGACAGGGGGATTGTCATGTGACGGCTCACGCTAGAAGTGACGTCACCCACGGGCTATGTGGCCGAAACACACAAGTAACCAGGGTGGGGTGGCCCGACGTTACAGCAGCCCCCGGCCGGTGGATACCTCCCTCACGTCCGGTGGTCGTCGGCCCCATCGACCGGACGGCCGTTGTGTCGCGGCGAGCCATCGAAGGAGCCCGACCAGCCGGCACCGCGCGGACCGCACCCGCCGTCGTGGTCGACCGGCAGCGCGCACCGTCGCCCGCCGCCGAGCAACCGGTCACACCAGACCCAGTGGCGTACGCCCTGCGCGTCCTCGGCCGACACGGTCGTGCCGAGCCGTTCGACGTCAGCGAGGAAGCCGAGCGCACGGCAGATCACCCGGGCCAGGCGGCGGGCCCCGTCCAGGTCGGCCGCGAGCACCGGCAGGTGTACGACGAACCGCTCCCGGCTCACCGGTACGCCCCCGGCGTGAACCGGGACTGCCAGCTCTTGAGCGCTCGCTTGATGCGCGTGTTTTCCTCGGCGTAGCGGGCCGCGTCGCGCCGGGCCAGCGCCAGGTCACCGGCGACCCGGTAGAGAAAGGCGTGCACCTCCACCGGGTCCAGCCCGCGCCGGACGGTACGGAACCGCCGCTCGCGGACCTGCCCCACGCTCAGTGGCCGACACGCTTCCGAGCGGTACCAGCCCTCGTTCGGCGGCCGCCCCTTGCCCCGTCGCCGGGACGGCCGGAACAGGTTGAGCACGTTACGCACGACCACCCCCAGGATTTTGGACGTCGGAAAGGCGGTCCATCCCGCGTCCCGGGGACGCGGGACGGCGGCCCGCGGACGCGCCGGGGACGCGGGACGGTCCGCCGGCCCCGCGACCGCAGCCCGCCTCGGCGACGTCCCCGGAGCCCAGCAGATGCCCGACCCCGAGGTTTGCCGAACCAACCGGAGCCGGACAGAGGAAACCTACACCAGTATCTGGTTGTGGTCGACCCCCGCCTTCGACGTGTCGCAACTTATTGCAGTTACTTGTGCAAGTAGGGCAGGATCGAACTCGCCGAACCAACCGGAGTCCTCACCATGCCCACAGCCGAAGCGCCCTACCGCACGATCGCCAACGACCTCGCCGCGAAGATCAAGAGCGGCGAGCTGAAGCCCGGCGACAAGCTGCCCTCCACACGGGAGCTGGCCGAGGCCTACGGCGTCCACATGAACACCGCCTACCGCGCGATGTCGCTGCTGCACGATCGCGAGCTGATCACCGGCCAGCCGGGCCGTGGCACCTACGTCGCCGAGCGGCCGGGGCATTAGTCCCCGCCGCCTGTGGAGCTGACGTCACAAACGACTCACGCACCCGCCAATCTCGGCCTCCCACAGCCAGCGCCACCGCCAAACTGGGCACTGGTGAGTCGTTTCTGATCTCAGGTCGAAAGGCAGCAAGCAGGACCCTGCCGTCGCCGCAGAACCGCGACTGGCGCGTGACGTGCGGCGATTCGCGGCATCCCGGTCCCGGGTAGGCCCGATGTGCCGCAACACGCGAGGCCGCGCATCCCGCGTAGGCCCGACGTGCCGCAACACGCGAGGCAGCTCCGCGCGGAGCACGCGGTGTCGGGCTGGTCGGCGCCGGCAGGTGCGCCACGAGGCGGCCTATCATCGCGATCGGCCAGCCGATCCGGCCGCGATCGGCGCTCAGCCGACGCGGGCGTCGTAACTCTCGCGGTTGGCGTGCACCTCGTCCATGTGCGCCTCGGCCCACTCCTTGACGCCGCGCATGAGCTGGTGCAGTGAGAGACCGAGGTCGGTCAGCTCGTACCTGACGGTGACCGGCACGGTCGCGGTCACGGTGCGGGTGACCAGGCCGTCGCGCTCGAGGGAGCGCAGCGTCTGGGTGAGCATCTTCTGGCTGACCCCGGCCAGCCGGCGGGCCAACTCCGAGTAGCGCATCGCGCGCGGCTCACCACCACCGTCCGCCCCGGACCGGTGCGGGCCGTCGCCGCCGAGCGCGGCCAGGATCAGCGCGACCCACTTGTCGGAGATCCGGTCGAGCAGCTGGCGACTGGGGCAGCCGGCCAGGAACGCGTCGTAGTCCGCCTGCGCCTGCGCCCGCTGCTGGGCCGCGGTGAGCGTCGGCACGGCCGCTCCTTCCTACCCGGTGGTGGCTTACGCACTTCGAGGTGGGTTCTTCCCGATGGAGAGTTACCCATCCATCGTAGACGCAGCACGACCGTTGCCGACAAGCCGCGAGGAGCAGATCGACCATGGCCACCTTCCGCACCGCCGTCGTCCGTACCCCGGGCGGTCCCGACTCCATCGAGATCATCGACGTTCCCGTCGTCGCGCCCGGCCCCGGCGAGGTCCGGGTTGAGATCGCCGCCGCGCCGGTCAACCCCGTCGACCTCGGCGTCGCGGGCGGGTTCTTCCACACCCTGGGGCTGATCAACCAGCCCGAGCGCACCGGCCTTGGCTGGGACTTCGCCGGTGTCGTCGTCGCCGGCGGTCCCGGCGTGGACCTGGCCGTCGGTACCCGGGTCGCCGGCGTGGTGGTCGGGTTCGACCGCGACTTCGGCACGTACGCCGAGCAGCTCGTCGTGCCGGCCGCCGACCTCGCCGTCGTGCCCGCCGGGCTGGACCTGGTCGCGGCGTCGACGGTACCGCTCAACGGGCTGGCCGCGGCGCAGCTCGTCGACCTGCTCGGCGACGCGCCCACCGGCGGGAACCGGCTGCTGGTGACCGGGGCGGCCGGCGCGGTCGGCGGGTACCTGACCTCGCTCGCGCAGGACCGCGGCTGGCAGGTGACCGGGCTGGCCCGAGCCCAGGACGAGGAGTTCGTCCGCAGCCTCGGCGCCGACTTCACCACCCGCCCGGAGCCGGGCTGGGACGCGGTCGCCGATGCGGGGGTGCTGCAGGAGCGGGCGCTGGCCCTGGTCCGTGACGGCGGCGCCTTCGTCGGCGTCCGGCCGAACGCCGTGCCGGCCGCCGAACGCGGGATCACCGTCGGCGTGGTGGTCACCCGGCCGGACGGCCCGCGGCTGGGCGACCTGCTCGCCCGTACCGCCTCCGGCGAACTGCCGGCGCGGGTGCACACGGTCCTGCCGCTGGACCGGGTCGCCGACGCCCACCGGGCCATGGCCAAGGGCGGGGTACGCGGTCGCTACGTGCTCCAGCCCTGACCCCGGGCGGCGCGGGCAGTGCCGGCAGTTGCTCGGTTCCGGACCTGCCGGTGAATCTCCGGACGGAAGATGACCAGATGCGCCGCCTGCTCCGGAACCCGGTACGGCTGGTGCCGTTCGGGTTCCTGGCGGCGATCCTGCTCGGCACCGGGCTGCTGATGCTGCCCGCGGCCACCAGCAAGCAGGAGTACACCCCGTTCGTCACGGCGCTGTTCACCTCGACCTCTGCGGTCTCCGTCACCGGGTTGGCCGTCAACGACACCCCGAACTACTGGAACCCGTTCGGGCTGGCCATGATCACCGTGCTCACCCAGCTCGGTGGCCTGGGCATCCTGTCCATCGCGGCGCTGGTGATCCTGGCCGTCTCCCGGCAGCTCGGGTTGCGCAACCGGCTGCTCGTGCAGGCCGAGACCGCCGAGTTCGGCATCGGCGACGTCGGCTGGCTGCTGGCCCGGATCGCCAGCACGGTCTTCGTCTGCGAGGCCGTGATGACCGCGACCATCGCCGCCCGGCTCTGGCTGACCTACCACTACCCGCTGCGGGTGGCGATCTGGACGGCCGCGTTCCACGCCATCCAGGCGTTCAACAACGGCGGTTTCACGCTCTACTCCGACGGCCTGCTCGCCTTCTCCCGCGATCCGTGGGTGGCGCTGCCGCTGGCCCTCGGTGCGATCATCGGCGGGCTCGGCTTCCCGTCGCTCTTCGAGGCGGTCCGGGAGCGGCGTCGGCCGATCGGCTGGACGGTGGCCACCAAGCTGACCATCTGGGGCACCGTGGCGCTGCTGCTGCTCGGGTTCGGCTTCCTGCTGCTGGCCGAGTGGACCAACCCGGCGACCATCGGCACCTACGACGCGCCGGGCAAGCTGCTCGCCTCGTTCACCCAGATCGCGCTGAGCCGCACCGGCGGCTTCGACGTGATCAACATCGAGAACCTCCGAGAGGAGACGTACCCGCTGTTCATCGTGCTGATGTTCATCGGCGGAGGCAGCGCCAGCACCGCCGGCGGCATCAAGGTCTCCACGTTCTTCCTGCTCGGCTTCGTGATCTGGGCCGAGCTGCGCGGCGAACCGGACGTGACGGTGAGCGGCCGGCGGGTCGCCACGGCCAGCCAACGACAGGCGCTGACCGTCGCGCTGCTCAGCGTGGCGCTGGTCGTCATCGGCACGATCGCCCTGATCCTGCTCGCCGACAACCTGCGCAGCCTCACCGCGGTCTTCGAGGTGACGTCGGCGTTCAGCACCACCGGCCTCTCCACCGGCCTCGCCCCCGACCTGTCCCGGCCCGGCCAGTACGTGCTGATCGTGCTCATGTTCATCGGCCGGGTCGGCCCCCTCACCCTGGGCTCCGCCATCGCGTTGAACACCCGTCGGCGTTTGTACCGCTACCCGGAGGAGCAACCCATTGTCGGCTAGGCGCACGGACGACAGCGGCGTCGTGGTGATCGGGCTGGGCCGGTTCGGTGCCCGGCTGGCCAACTCGCTACTGCAACTCGGCCACGACGTGCTGGCCGTCGACCACGACCAGGATCGCGTGCAGCACTGGGCCGGCCGGCTGGACCGGGTGGTGCAGGCGGACACCACCGAGGAGAACGTGCTGCGCCAACTCGGCATCGCGAGCTTCCGGCGGGTGCTGGTCGCCATCGGCGCCTCGGTCGAGGCGAGCGTGCTCACCGTGCTGGCCCTCGTCACGTTGCAGGTGCCGCAGATCTGGGCGCGCGCCACCTCGGAGAAGCACGCCAAGATTCTCCACTCGGTGGGCGCACACCACGTGATCTTCCCCGAGGCGGAGACCGCCGACCGGGTGGCGCACCTGATCGTCAGCAGGATGCTGGACTTCATCGAGTTCGGCGACGACTTCGCGATCGCCAAGGTCCGGGTGCCCCGGCCGCTGGTCGGCCGGTCGCTGCGCGAGCTGTCCCCGATGGAGCGGTACGGGGTGTCGGTGGTGGGCGCGAAGCTGCCCGGCGAGCCGTTCCGCTACGCCGCGCCGGACACCGTGCTCCAGCCGGACAGTGTGCTCATCGTGGAGGGCGGCATCGAGCGGGTGCAGCGCTTCGCCGCGCTCGGCTGAACGTCACCGCGCTCGGCTGAGCGTCACTTCCTGCCCTTGGCCCCGTGATCACCGCCCTTCGGTTGCTTCACTTTGCTTTTCCCTTCGGGTCCTCCTTCGGCTTGCGGGGCTTCTCGGGCTTGGGGTGCGACCCGCCCTTCGGGGCGGCGGCCTTCGGCGGCGTCTTGACGGTCGGCGCCTTGGCGGGGGCCTTCACGGCCGGCACCGTGGTCGGTGCCGAGCCGGCCACCCCGGCGACCTGCACGCCGCAGGTCTCAGCGCCGACCTTGAACTCCACCGGCAACTGGTTCACCCCGGTGTACGTCCCGCTCAGCGAGACCTTCTTCGACGCGCCGGGAGCCAGCGCGGCCTCCGCGGCGGGCGGCTGGAACAGCACGGTCCGCCCCTGCTGCCGGACCGCCGGCTGGGCCTTCGTCACCGTCTGCTTGCCGGGGAACGTGAAGCTCATCGTCCAGTCCCGCAGCTCCCGCTTCCCAGTGTTGGTGAGGGTCAGGTCGGCGGTGAAGTCCTTGCCGGTGTCCCGCCGCAGCACATAGTCGACGGCGCACGGGGTCGGCTCCGGCAGCGCCATCCGCGCCTCGGTCGGCTCCACCCCGCCGCTGGCCGGGCTCTTCGAGGTCAGCCCCCAAAGCGTGGCGGTGACCGCGACCAGGCCGGCGGCGGCCACCCCGGCCTCCACCCGGCGGCGCCGGGACGCGGCCCGGCGATTGCGGGTGCGTACGGCCGAGAACGGCAGCGCGTCGGTCGCCGTCGACCAGGGCAGGATCGTGGTGCCGGCGTTCTCCAGCAGCGCCGGGTCGAACTGGCCGAGCGCCGGGGAGACCGGCACGATCGCCGCGATCCCCGCCGCCTCGGCGAGCGTACGGGCCACCTCGGCGGTCGCCGGACGGTCCTCCGGGCGCTTGGCCAGGCAGCGCCGGACCAGCTCGGCGACCTGATCGGGCAGCCCCACCACCGCCGGCATCGGGTCCGGCTCGGTGTACATGTGCGCCCGCAGCATCTGGGTGGTGGTGCTGGCCTGCCAGGGCAGCCGGCCGGTGAGCATCCGGTACAGCAGCAGACCGACCGCGTACACGTCGGTGGCCGGGGAGACCTGGCCGTCGTCCAGCCGCTCCGGCGCCAGGTAGGCGGGCGTGCCGAGCAGGGCGCCGTCCGGGCCCTTCTCGCTCTCCCCCACCAGCGCCGAGATGCCGAAGTCGACGACCTTCACCCCGGTCGGGGTGAGCATCACGTTGTTCGGCGTGACGTCCCGGTGGACCACCCCCCGGGCGTGCGCGGTGGCCAGCGCCGAGGTCACCTCCGCGCCGATGGTCACCGCCTCCCGCCAGGGCAGTTGCCCGCCGCGCCCCAGCCGAGCGCTCAGCGGACCGCCGTCCACCAGCTCCATCACCACGTACGGCACGGTCAGGCCGACCTGCTCGGACTCGCCGTAGTCGTACACGTTGGTGATGTTGGGGTGGCAGAGCCGCGCGGCGGCCTGCGCCTCGATCCGGATCCGGTGCCGGAACGCCTTGTCGCTGGCGAGCCGCGAGGCGAGCACCTTGATCGCCACCTGACGGCCGAGCACCTCGTCGTAACCGCGCCAGACCACCGACATGCCACCGGCACCGAGCTGCTCGACCAACCGGTACCGCTCACCCAGCAGCTGCGCGCCGCCCCTGACCGCTGCTCCCATGGTGGGTGCAGTTGCCCCTGGTGGGCCCTCCTACACCTGAAGGGTCGGAATCGGTCAGAAAAGTCACCCGTTCAGGCGGTCGCCAGGAGCTGGTCCACCGGGGCGTAGTCGTCGGTCAGCACCAGGGCGTCACCGACGAACGCGGTCAGCTCGGCGCCGTGCAGCAGCACCGCCTGATCGGGCAGCCGGGGCAGGCCGGCGGCCAGCCGGTCCAGCGGCAACGGCGCGTCCGAGCCGACGATGAGGAAGTTGGCACCGGACCGGCCCTCGATCGCCCAGGGCGGCGCGATCAACGCGACGTTGCGGAACTCGGCCGCCACGGTGGCCAGTTCCGCCCGGATGAACCGGCCCGGCGGGTAGTCGATGACGTTCTGCACGTAGATCCCGCCCGGGCGCAGCACCCGGCGGATGTCCGCGGCCATCTCCCGGGTCGCCAGGTGCCACGGCACCACCAGGTGACCGAAGGCGTCGCCGACGATGAAGTCCCGGCTGTCGGTCGGCTCCCCGCCGAGCAGCACCCGCGCGTCGCCGACCTTCGCGGTCAGCTCCGGTCCGGTCCGCACGCCCAGCTCGCGCCGGTCCAGCTCGACCAGCCCGCCGTCGATCTCGAAGACCAGGCTGCGGGTGCCCGGCCGGGTGGCGGCCAGGTAACGCGGGATGGTGAAGCCGCCGCCGCCCAGGTGCAGGGCGTCCAGGCGCTGCCCCTTCGCGGCGATCTCGTCGGCCACCAGCCCGATCCACTGGGTGTACGCGTACTTCAGGTGGGTCGGGTCGCCCAGGTCGACGTAGGAGTGCTCGGCCGAGTTGAGATAGAGGGTGCGCCCGTCCGGCCACTGCCCGTCCACCTCGACCCGGGCGCAGTGGTAGGCCGTCTCCACGTCGCACGGGTTCGGGGCCACGGTGGTGAACCCGGCGCCGGCCAGGCCGAGCACTGCGAGAGCGGCCTTCGCCCGGGCCGGAGCCGGCAGCCCGGTCCCCGCGCGTCGCCGCAGGTACGCCCCGAGCACCAGCCCGGTCAGCCCGAGCCCGCCGGCCAGCCCGAGCACGATCACCGAGCTGGGCAGGGCGGCCACCAGCACGAAGCCGGTGAGCAGGGTGGCGGTGATCCCGCCGAGGGTGCCGATGCCGGAGAGCCGCCCGACCACCTGACCGGTCCGGCGCAGGTCGGCCAACTGGAGCTTCACCACCAGCGGGGTGATCCCGGCGAGCAGCGCCGCCGGCAGCAGCACCGCCACCGCGGTCAGCAGCAGCACCGCGCTGACCGCGCCGCCGCGCAGCGCCTCGCCGGCGTACCGGACGACGGGGAGGGTCACCGCGGTGGCGATGCCGGCCAGCACCAGGGCCGGGGCGAGCAGGGTACGCGGGTCCCGCCGGTCGGCCAGCCACCCGCCCATCCACGCCCCGTACGCGATGGCGGCCAGCGCCATGCCGATGACCGAACTGGTCACCTGGAGGGTCACCCCGACGTACGGGCCGACCAGCCGGAGCGAGACGGTCTCCAGCACCAGCACGGCGCCGCTGGAGAGGAAGACCAGGAACGCGGCGAGCCCGTTCGGCAGGGCCCGGGGCGGGGTCGGCGCCGCCGGCGCCGGGTCCACCGCGACATCGGAGAAGGTACTGCTCACCGTCGCGATGCTACGCAGCGTTCCGGCCCGGCAGGGTCAATACATCGAGATGTGAACATGGTTTGTGTGGTCGGCGGCCGGGCTGCCGCCCCCGCTGTACGACCGCCAACCGGTGTTCGGCATCCAGATCTGCCGATACCAGATCACGTACATGATGCCGAGCCGGCTCGCGTTGTTCTTCGCCCAGGTCGCCAGGCGATCGCCGTACGCCTTGTCCCCGCCGGTGGCCGAGACGTCCTTGAAGCCGCTGGTCGCCGCGGCGAAGTCGCAGGCCCGCCCCTTCGGGTGCTCCCCGTCGCCGCCGCTGCGGTGGCAGGACACGTAGCGCTGGTAGCCGGCCGCCTGGGCCTGCTGGAGCATGTGCAGGGTGCGCGGGGTGATGCAGCCGTCGGCCGGCGTCGGGTCGTTCACCGAGCACGACTCCGACGGCCACGAGCCGTCCGGGTTGCGCGGCGCGGGCTTGGCGGACGCGGAGCCGCCGCCGAAGCCGGCGCCGCTGCCCGAGCTGACCTTGGCCAGCGCCACCTCGGCGTCCCGCTTCTTCCGGGCCAGCACGGCGAGCTGCTTCTGCTGCTCGCGGACCTCGGCGTCGAGGGCCAGCTTGGCCTGGGCCGCCTCGGCCTTCGTCTCGTTCAGGTCGCGCAGCCGCTTGCTGTCCCGCTGCGCCATCACGTCCAGCTCGGCGGCACGCTTGACGAAGGCGTTCGGGCTGGAGCTGGCCAGCAGCATCGACACCGGGGTCAGCCGGCCCACCCGGTAGGACTGCGCGGCCACCTCGCCCACCTGGGCGGTCAGCTCGACCAGGCGTACGTCGAGCTGCTTGAGCTGCCCGGTCAGCGCGGTCTGCCGGCGCTTGGAGTTGTCGAGGCGCGCCTTGGCCTCGATGTGGCCCCGGGCCGCCGCGTCGAGCGCCGCCCGCAGCTGCTTGCTGCCTCCCTCGTCGGGGGCGCTCGGGCTGGGCGCGGCGGCCGCCGGCCCGGCGGTGGCGAGTCCCGCGCCGAGCAGCAGCGCCGTCGCGGCGAGCAGGGCGAGCAGCGCCCGGCGGACGCGCCGCCGGATGAGCCTGGTCCTGGGCACGAAAGCGTCCTTCCGTCGACCGCCGGCCCCCGGGTCGAACTCTGCGCGGCGGCGGCTCCACCGGCCCCGATCGGCGGCCTGCTGGCGGAAACCGCCGGTCACGATACCGGACCGCGCCCGCCGCGCCAGGCCCACGACCTCGCCCGACGCCGATCGTCGACGCAGCGTGGCGACCCTGTCGCGGTCAGCTGCCGAGCAGGGCCGCGCGGACCTCGTTCCAGATCTCCTCGCTGGCCGCGACCAGCAGGCCACGGCCCTCGTCCGCCGGGTGGTAGTCGGTGCCGTCGAAGCGCCGCGCCACCCCGCCCGCCTCCCGGACCAGCGTCGCGCCGGGGACGTGGTCCCACGGCAGGGTGCGCCAGAAGAGCACGAACTGCTGCTTGCCGGTGAGGATGTCGAGGTACTCCCGGCCCGCGCAGTGCTGGCCGGGCAGCAGCTCGCCGATGCGGGTACCGCCCGCCGACACGCTCCGCCGGGCGTCCGGCGGCAGGAACCGGGTCATCGCGGTGCCCCGCAAGGCGCCGACCTCCGGCTGCGCCCCGGTGGTGCGTACCGCCGTCCCGTCCAGCCGGGTGCCCGCCCCGGCGCGGGCGATGGCCATCGTCCCGTCCAGCGGGTCGTACACCCAGGAGGCCACCGGCACACCGTCGGTCAGCAGGGCGATCATCAGGGCGAACGGCCGCCGGCCGGCGGCGAAGTTGGAGGTGCCGTCGACCGGGTCGACCAGCCAGACGTCGCCGTCGCCGTGCAGGTGGCGCAGCAGGTCGGGATCCGCGGCGACCGCCTCCTCACCGACCACCACCGAGCCGGGGCGCAGCCGGCGCAGCCCCGCGGAGATCAGCTCCTCGGCCTCGCGGTCGGCGACGGTGACCACCTCGCCGGGTGCCTTCTCGGAGATGTCGGCGTCGTCGAGCCGCCGGAACAGCGGCACCACGATCTCCGCCGCGGCCTGTCGCAGCAGCGCGTCGACATCGTCCAGCAGCTGGTCAGCCACGCGGCGGCAGCTTGACCACGCTGACGAAGAACTCGTCGATCTGGCGGACCACCGAGATGAAGCGCTCGAAGTCCACCGGCTTGGTCACGTAGGCGTTGGCGTGCAGCTGGTAGCTGCGCAGGATGTCCTCGTCGGCCTGGGAGGTGGTCAGCACCACCACCGGGATCCGGCAGAGCTGCGCGTCCTTCTTGATCTCCTCCAGCACCTCCCGGCCGTCCCGGCGGGGCAGGTTCAGGTCGAGCAGGATCAGGTCGGGGGTCACCGCGTCCGCGTACTGGCCCTCCTGCCGCAGGTACGCCAGCGCCTCGGCGCCGTCGGAGACGACCGTGAGGCGGTTGCGGAGCTTGTGCTCCTCGAACGCCTCCTGGGTCATCAACACGTCGCCCGGGTCGTCCTCGACGAGCAGGACCTCGATCGGGCTCTTGCCGTCTGCCGGCGCGGTCATCCCACCGTCTCCTTCATGCCACCGGTTGTACCGTGTCCGGCCGCCCCCTCGGGCGGTTCCCCGCCTTCCGCGTGGTCGGCCTGGGCGCCGACGGGCGCCGACCGAAGGGTGTCATCCGCGCCGTCGCCGGTCGTCACCGACTCCCCGCTCGGCTCGCTGGCCGCCGCCGGCTCGGCGTCCGCCGGCTCGCCCGCCTCCGGCTCGGCCGCCGCACGGGCCCGCTCGACGTCCTCGGGCAGGGCGGGGAGGGTGAACCGGATCGCGGTGCCCTCGTCGAGGCCGGTGTCCACCCAGACCCGGCCGCCGTGGTACTCCACGATCTTCTTGACGATCGCCAAGCCGATCCCGGTGCCCGGGTACGCGTCCTTGGCGTGCAGCCGCTGGAAGATGACGAAGATCTTGTCGGCGAACTCCGGCTCGACCCCGATGCCGTTGTCCTGGCAGCTGATCTCCCACTCGTCGTCCACCAGCCGGGCCGACACGTGCACCTTCGGCGCCACGTCGGGCCGGCGGAACTTGATCGAGTTGCTGACCAGGTTGGCCAGCAGGTTGGTCAGCAGCGGCTCCTCGCCGCGGATCACCGGCAACTCGTCCCAGCTCAGCTCGGCGTCGCTGTACTGGCGGGCGGCCTCGGTCTGGCCGGCCACGTCACCCATCACCTTGTTCAGGTCGACCTCGGTGAAACCGGTGGTGAGGCGGCCGATCCGGGAGAACGCGAGCAGGTCGTTGATCAGCCGCTGCATCCGCTGCGCGCCGTCCACGGCGAACGCGATGTACTGGTCGGCGCGCTCGTCGAGCTGGCCGGCGTAGCGGCGCTGGAGGAGCTGGCAGAAGCTGGCCACCTTGCGCAGCGGCTCCTGCAGGTCGTGTGAGGCCACGTAGGCGAACTGCTCGAGGTCCCGGTTGGAGCGGGTGAGCTCCTCGGCCTGCTTCTGGAGCTGGCCGTTGACCCATTCGATCCGCTCCCGGGCCTCGCGGACCTCGTCCAGTTCCCGGGCGATCTTCTGCCGCATCAGGTCGATGTCGTCGGCGAGCCGGCGGAACTCCGGCGGGCCGGACCCCTCGATGTGGTGCTGGTAGTCGCCGGCGGCGACCTCCCGCACCTGGCCGACCAGGCCGGCCAGCGGCCGGATCAGGATCCGGTCCAGCGAGAGCAGCATGACCGCGCCGGCGACCGCCACCACCAGCGCCGCGATGATCAGCAGCACCACCAGGACGTTGCTGGTGTCGTTCACGTCCGCGGCGGTCTGCTGCCGGACGATCAGGATCTCGTTCTGGAGCTTGTCCACCGCGACCCGGATGCCGTCGAACCGCTGCCGGGTCTGTTCGGTGATCAGCGCCCGGCCGGCGGCCGGGCCGCTGCGCTCGGTGGTGCTGATCACCGGCGCGGCGACGTCGCGCCGCCACTGCGCGGCCTGCTGTTCCACGACGGCCAGCTCGCGCAGCACGTCCGGGTAGTCGCGGGCCAGCGCGCGCATCTCGGCGACGGTGTCCCGCTCCCGCTTCAGGCCGTCCTCGTACGGCGCCAGGTCCTTGCGGTCGGCGTTCACCGCGTAGCCGCGGACCGCGGTCTCCTGGTCGAGCAGGGCGCTGAGCAGCTCCTGCGCCTGCACCCGGAGGGGACCGGTCTTCAGCAGGACCGCGTCGATGTTCTGCCGGTTCTTCGCCGCCAGGGTCGCCTCCGCGGCGGCCAGCCCGAGCAGCAGCACCAGCACCACGCTGAGCAGCGCGACGACCCGCCGACGCAGGGTCCAACCCCGCTGGTACGCCTGCACCGAACCACCTTCCGAAGACCGAGGGAATGCCGTGCTCACCGGCCACCGCCGCGGGTGACCAGCAGCATGGCGACGTCGTCGGCGAGCGGGCCGCCGTTGAGCTGCTCGGCCCGGCCGACGAGCCAGGCGGGCAGCTCGGCCAGCGAGACCGCCCGGCTGGCCGGGTCGGCGAGCAGCTCGGTCAGCCCGGACACGTCGAGCCGGTCGTCGCCGCTGCCCACCCGCCCCTCGATCAGGCCGTCGGTGTACATCAGCAGGGACCAGTCCTCGGTCTCGAACTCCAGGTCGAACGCCACCGGCCGGCGCGGCCGTACGCCGAGCAGCAGGCCGCCCCGGGCCGGCACGGGACCCACCCGCCCGCCGGCGAGCAGCAGCGGCGGCGGGTGACCGGCGAGCCGCACCGTCGCCCGGTTGGCCGCCAGGTCGAGCCGGGTGGTGGCCACCGTGGCGAAGATCTCCTGGAGCCGCCGCTCGCTCATCAGCACCTGCTCCAGGGCGGGCAGCACCTCCTCGTCCGGCACGCCTGCCAGGATCAGCGCCCGCCAGGCCACCCGCAACTCGACGCCGAGGGCCGCCTCGTCGACCCCGTGGCCGCACACGTCACCGACGATCAGGTCGATCCGGTCCGGTCGGGTCTGCACCACGTCGTAGAAGTCGCCACCGATCAGCGCCGCGTGCCGGCCGGGGCGGTAGAAGGTGTGCACCGCCACCTGGTCGGTGGTCATCAGCGGCTGCGGCAGCAGACCGCGCTCCAGCCGGGCCGACTCGGCCTGGCGCAGCTCCACCTCGCGCAGCCGGCGGGCGTTCACGTCGGCCCGCTTGCGCTCCACGGCGTAGCGCAGGGCCCGGGTCAGCAGCACCCCGTCGACCTGCCCCTTGACCAGGTAGTCCTGCGCGCCCTCGGCGACCGCGACGATGCCCAGGTGCTCGTCGGAGCGGCCGGTCAGCACGCAGACCGCCGCGCCGCTGGCCATGTCCAGCACCTGGCGCAGGCCGTCCAGCCCCTGCGCGTCGGGCAGGCCCAGGTCGAGCAGGACGCAGTCGACCCCCATCACCCGCTGGCGGGCCTCGCTGAGGCTGGTGGCGACGAGCAGGTCGATCATCGAGTTGGTCTCGGCGAGCAGCTCGCCGACCAGGAAGGCGTCGCCCTCGTCGTCCTCGACCAGGAGCACCCGCAGCCGCTCGCCGGGGGGCACGCTCGCGTAGTGCCCGAAACCGGCCTGCGGCACGACCGCGGCGCCGGGCAGACCGGACCCCCGCTGCGGTCGGGTCACCGCCGCGAGACGCGGGAGTTCGCTGGTGATGTCGGGCTCCTTCCGAGTGCCCTGCTGATCCTGTATCAGACAACGGCCGCACACAACACGACAGATACCGGAACGGGCCGCACCGATATCGACCCACCCGCCGGAGAGCGACCGGGCCGGGTTCCGATGTTACGCGGCCGGCCCTGTCCGGCCCGGGACGCACCGGCCGACCGGGGGCTGCCGCGGCCCGCCGCCAGGGGTGCAGGATGATCCCCACCCGACCCATCCCCGAGGAGCTCCCGTGGGCGTACCCCCCTCCCGCCCCGCCGACCGGGCGCTGGCCCGGCCCCGCCGGCGACCGCTCGCCGCGCTCGCGGCACTCGTCGCGCTGCTCGCCGTCGGCGCGGGTGTCCTGGTCGACCTGGCCACCCCGGCGCCGCGCCCGGCGGACGCCCCGGCGGGCGAGTTCAGCGCCGAGCGGGCGTACGAGAACGTGCGGGTCATCGCGACCCGGCCGCACGTGGCCGGCAGCACCGCCAACGACCAGGTCCGCGAGCACCTGGTGGGCGTGCTGCGCGGCCTCGGCCTGGAGACCGAGGTGCAGGACGCGGTCGCGCCGGAGGCCGGGCAGCTCAGCGGGGCGGCCGGCGGGGCGACGGTGGCCCGGGTCCGCAACGTGGTGGCCCGGCTGCCCGGCACCGCCTCGACCGGGCGGGTCTTCCTGGTCGCCCACTACGATTCGGTGCAGTCCGGGCCGGGCGGCAACGACGACGCTGCCGGCACCTCCACCATCCTGGAGGTGGCCCGGGCGCTGACCACCGGTCCGCGCCCCCGCAACGACGTGGTCTTCGTGCTCACCGACGCCGAGGAGGCGTGCCTCTGCGGCGCGTCCGGGTTCGCCGCCGACCACCCGCTGGCCCGCGACGGGGGCGTGGTGCTCAACCTGGAGGCGCGCGGCGCCACCGGCCCGGTGATCATGTTCGAGACGTCCCGGAACAACGCGAAGCTGGTCGACGTCTTCGGCCGGGCCGCGCCGCACCCGGTGGGCACCTCCTTCGCCGTGGAGATCTACCGGGCGCTGCCGAACGACACCGACTTCACCGCGTTCCTGGACCACGACTTCGTCGGGCTGAACTCGGCGTACATCGACGGCGGGGCGATCTATCACACGCCGCTGGACACCCCGGCGGCGATGGACCGGGGCAGCCTGCAGATGCACGGCGACAACGCGCTCGGCCTGGCCCGCGAGTTCGGCCGGACCGACCTGCGGCAGTTGCGCTCCGGCCACGACGCCACCTACTTCCCGGTGCCGGGCGGGCTGGTCCGCTACCCCGGCTGGCTGACCCTGCCGCTGGCGCTGGCCGCCCTGCTGGCGGTCGGCGCGCTCGGCTGGCTGCTGCGCCGCCGTGGCCGGGCCACCGCCGGCCGGCTCGCCGCCGGCGTCGGGCTGACCCTGGTGCCGATCGTCGTCGCCCCGCTCGGCGCGTGGCTGCTCTGGACCGCGATCACCACGGTCCGCCCCGGGTACGCCGAGCTGCTCGACCCGTACCGGCCGGTCTGGTACCGGCTGGCCGTGGTGGCGCTCGCCGCCGCGGTCCTGTTCACCTGGTACGCGCTGACCCGCCGCCGGGTCGGTCCGGCCGCGCTGGCGTTCGGCGGGCTGGCCTGGCTGGCCCTGCTCGGGGTGCTGCTCGCCGTGCTGGTGCCCGGCGGCGCGTACCTGACCACGCTGCCGGCGCTGGCCGGCGCGCTCGCCGGCCTGGCGGCGCTGGGCACCCGGCTGGACGGCCCGTGGCCGGTGGTCGCGGCGACCCTGGCCGGCGCGGTGGCCGTGGTGATCCTGCTGCCTCCCGTGGTGCTGCTCTTCCCGGCGCTCGGCATGGCGATGGGCGGGGTGGCCGCGCTCGTCTCGGTGCTGCTCGGCCTGGCCGTGCTGCCGGTGGTCGACCTGCTGCACCCGCAGGCCGGCGGCCAGCGCGGCCTGGTCGCGCTACGGGCCCGCCGGCTGGGCGCGCTGCCGGCCGGTGCCGCCGCGCTCGCCGCCGTGGTGCTCGCCGGGGTCGGCCTGGCCGTGGACCGCTTCGACGCCGCCCATCCCGTGCCGACCCACCTGATGTACGCCCTGGACGCCGGCACCGGCGCCGCCCGCTGGCTCAGCCACGAGGACGCGCCGCAGCCCTGGACCCACGGGTACGTGGACGGCCGCACCGACGTCTCCGCCGACTTCCCCGGTCTCGGCGACGGCGAGCTGCGCGCCGGCCCGGCCCCGGCCGCCGACGTGCCCGCCCCGAAGCTGGAGACGCTCGCCGACACCCGCAGCGGTGACCAGCGGGTGCTCCGGCTGCGGGTGGTCCCGCAGCGGACGGTACGGCTGCTCACCCTGCACGTGGAGACCGCCACGGCCACGGTCCGGTCGGCCACCGTGGCCGGGCGGGACGTGCCGGTCAAGGCCCGCGCCGGGCGGTGGGGTTTCGGGGTCGTGTTCCACGCCCCGCCGCCGGAGGGCGTCGAGGTGACGCTCACCCTCGTGCCGAAGGCCGGCCAGGTGAACGTGCGGGTCATGGACGCCAGCGACGGCCTGACCGGGCTGCCCGGCTTCCGCCCGCGGCCCGCCGACGTCGGCGTGGTCGGCTCGCACAGCTCGGAGATGCTCGCGGTGGCCCGCACCTATCCGCTCTGACCCCGGGCCGGCCGGGGGTCAGCCGGGGCGGCCGCGGAGCGCGGATCGGGTCGGCGACGGGGCCACCGCGTCGCCGACCACCACGCCGGTCAGCACCAGCACGACGAAGGCGGCGACCAGCACCGGCGGCCAGCCGCCCGCCCAGGGGGCCACCGCCGCCAGCGCCAGCAGCCAGGGCACCCGCCGCCACGGGGGCACGCCCAGGACCCGCTGGATGAACAGGCTGCGCCCGATCAGGACCAGCGCGGGCCCGCCGAGGATCAGGACCAGCCAGCGTCCCGGCGTGTCCCCGGTGGGCCGGCCGACGACCAGGTCGAACGCCGCGGCGGTGCAGACGATGCCGGAGAGCATGAGCAGGTGGGTGTACGGCGCCAGCCGGGCCGCCCGCCGCACCTCCGGCGGGGTGGTGGAGGCCACGATGGTCCCGGCGCGCAGCACGTAGATCTGCCAGAGCAGCAGCATGACGGCGAAGGCGGCGAGGAAGGCCGCGGACCGGGCCCGGGTGAACTCGGCGGTGTTGATCCGCAGTGTGGGCACCAGCACGATGTCACCGAGCGCGAGGATGACGAACTGCTGGTACCGCTCGCCCAGGTGCTCGCTGGTCTTCTCGTACTGGGCGAATGGCACCCGGCCGAGTCCGGGTGTCGGGTAGCGGGCCGCGGCCGCGACGTAGTCGATCACCAGCCCGACCGACCAGAGCGCGGTCCGGGCCAGGCCGTGCAGCAGCGCGCCACCCAGCCAGAAAAGGCTGGAGGCCAGGAACCAGAAGAAGAACCGGGCCGCCCGCTGCTGGGCCCGGTGCCGGCGCCAGTGCAACAGGCTGACCAGGACCAGGCCCCGGAACAGGTGCGGGATCACGTACCCGCCCGCGAAGATCAGCGAGTGCGGGTCGGCGGCCAGCGCCGCCGCCATCACCAGGGCGCCGAGCATCGTCACCATGAGGATGCTCTGGATCGGCCGGCGGTCCGGGTCGTAGAAGTCGGTGGTGGTCGAGGTGACCGACCAGGTCCACCAGATCGCCATGAGCATGACCGCGACCAGCCAGGTGCCCGGCCACGAGTGCTGTTCGGCGATCCGCATCGAGGCCGCCGCCAGGGCGGCCACGAACACCACGTCGAAGACCAGTTCCAGCAGGGTGGCCCGGGTCGACCCGCCCGGCCGGCGCACCAGTTCGCCGCCGCCTCCGGTCGTCATGCCCGGCCTCCCGCCACTCCGGCGTCTGCCGGCCCGGTCGACGCCGGCAGCGGGGTCGCGCAGCGGGCGGCCGGCCGTACGCGCCCTGCCAGGATTATCGGGGCAGCCGACCCGGTCGCCCGCCGGGCCGCGGGTACGGCCCACGATCGGGTGAGACCCTTCCGACGGGTCCGGCGGCGGACAGCCGTGCAGATTGGAGCGGTGAAGGTTCTCGCGATCCTCCTCGGCGGCGGACTCGGCGCGACCCTGCGCTACCTGCTGTGGCAGAACTTCGCGGCGGCCACCCCACCGCACTTCCCGTGGGTCACCTTCGCGATCAACGTGGTGGGCGCGTTCGCCCTCGCCGCCGTGACGACGCTGGTCGGCGCGCACCTGTTGACCGGCCCCTGGGGCAAGCCGTTCCTCTCGACCGGGCTCATCGCCGGCTTCACCACCTGGTCGCACTTCATCGTCGAGTCCGACCAGTTGATCGGCGCGCGACGGACCGGCTCGGCCATCGGCTACCTGATCCTGAGCATCGTCGGCGGGGTCGTCGCGGCCGCGCTCGGCGCTCGGCTCGCCGAGGTCAAGGTGGGCCGTCCGGCAGCCGGAGGCAGATGATGTGGCTCGGCATCGGGGTGTTCCTGGCCGGCGGGCTGGGCGCGTTGACCCGCGCCGGGGTCGACGCGGCGGTCAAGCCCTGGTGGGCGGCGCGGGTGTCCGGCTCCGCCAGGGCGTTCCCGGCCAGCACCTTCCTGATCAACGTGTCCGGCGCGCTCGCGCTCGGCATCGTCACCGGCTACGCCGCGAAGCACGTCGGGGCGGGGGCGCAGGACTTCGCCACGATCGTCGGGGTCGGCTTCATCGCCGCGTACACCACCTTCTCCACCGAGGAGTGGCACACGCTGGGACTGCTGCGCAAGAACGCCACCGTGGAGGCGGTCAACGTGCTCGGCAGCGTCGGGGTGAGCATGGTGCTGGCCGCGTTCGGCCTCTGGCTCGGCAGGCAACTCTGAGGGTCGGCACCCGGCGGGGGAGGCCGCTTCCGTTCGGTTCGGTCGCCGCCGCGTGCAGATCGACCAACCGGCGGCTCCACTGTCGAGTGGTGGTGCGCCGAGTTCCCACCTCGTGTGCGAGGCTTCGGCGGTGACCGACCTCGGCATCCGCGCAGCCACCCCGGCTGACTCCGAATTCCTGGTCGACATGCTCGTGGAGGCCGTGAACTGGCTGCCTGAGCGCAACTGGTCCCGCGAGCGGATCCTGGCGGATCCCGCACTGGCTCACTACGTCACCGGTTGGATGCAGCCGAACGACTTCGGCCTGGTTGCGGTGGACCCGGCTGATCGGCCAGTCGGCGCCGCCTGGTTCCGATACCTGACCGCCGGTGATCCGGGCTACGGGTACGTCAGTGACGACGTGCCAGAGCTGACGATCGGCGTGCTGGAAACCTGGAGGGGCCGGGGTGTGGGCCGGATGCTCGTGCGCGCTGTTCTGGACGCCGCACGAGAACGTGGCATCCGCAGGGTGTCGCTGAGCGTGGAGCGGGCGAACTTCGCTGCGAGGCTGTACGCCGCTGAAGGGTTTCGCACGGTCGAGTCGTTCGAGGACGCGGACACGATGGTCGCTGAGATCAAGACCTGACACGTGTGGTGCCCCAGTCACGTCACCGCGAGCCAGGCACCTCGCTATTTCCAGCGGAAGTGGACGAAGAGGCGGCCGAAGTTCTTCGAGTCCTTCTCGACCCGGTGGTAGAGCTGCTTCACGTCCTTCTGGTCGAGGAAGCGCAGCACCTTCTTCTTGAGCTGGCCGGAGCCCTTGCCGGGGATGATCTCCACGAGGGTGGCCTTCTTCGCCACCGCCTCGTCCATGATCCCGCGCAGGGCCCGGTCGATGTCGTGGCCCCGGTTGTAGATGTCGTGGAGATCGAGCTTGAGCTTCACCAGCCCATCGTAGAGACGGTGAAGGGCAGCCCGCCGGGCTGCCCTGTCCGTTTCGTACGCTCCTGGGGGTCAGCGACCGCTGCCGACCTTTTCCTCCACCCGGCGCAGGGCCGTGGTGTAGTCGGCGTTGGTCGAGTACATGGCCGCCGCGATGCGCAGGTGCCGCAGCGCGTCGGCCGGCCGGTTCATCCGCTCCAGCGTGCGGCCCAGCACGTGGTGCGCGTAGTGGTCGCTCGGGTCCCGGTCGACCAGCTCGCGCAGCTGCTCCTCGGCCCGGTTGAGCTGGGCCGACTGGAAGTACGCCCGGGCCAGCAGCTGCCGCACCGAGGAGTTGCCGGGCTCCGCCTCGACGATCGGCTCGAGCAGCCGGGCCGCCCCGGTCGGGTCACCCGCTTCGAAGAACATGGTCGCCCGCCGGTAATCCGCCAGAAGATCCACTCGAACCCACCTCCTCGTGTCGCACCGCCCTTAGTCCGACGCTGACACAACACCGGGCGTACCGCGAGTGTTCCTCGGCTGGAAGTTGCGCCCTCAGGGCGTCGGGTCGTACCGGTCGCCCACCAGGTCCCAGGCCCGGACACCACCGACGATGCCGGCCGTGTTCGGCACGACCACGACGTCGTCGCCCATCCGGGCCAGTTGTTCCGGCCGGATCAGCCGGGAGTTACCGCCGCCCAGATAGAGCCGGTCCCAACGGAAGACCGGCCGCAGCCCGTCGACCACCTGCCGGATCCGCCGGGACCAGAACGCGTCACCCAGCCGCCGGCGTTCCGGCTCGCCCACGTACGTGTCGTAGGTGGTGTTCCAGCGCACCGGCGCGTGCGACAGCTCCAGGTGCGGGGCGAGCACCCCGCCGTCGAAGAGGGCGCTGCCCAGCCCGGTGCCGAGGGTCAGCACCAGTTCGCAGCCGGTGCCGGCGACCACCCCGGCGCCGTGCACCTCGGCGTCGTTGAGCACCAGCGCCGGCACCCCGAACGCCTCGGCGAGGGCGGTCCGCACGTCGTAGCCGGACCACTCGGCGACCAGTGCCGGATCGACCTTGCTGCGCGGCCCGGACCGGGTCACGTAGTGCGGGGTGGCCACCACCACGCCGTGCCGGATCATGCCGGGCATGCCGACCGTGAGCCGGTCCGCCGCGGGCAGCCGGCCGCCCAGGTCCAGCAGCGTCTTGACGAGGAGCGCGGGCGGCAGGGGGTACGGCGTGGGGACGCGCAGCGGTCGGGCCCGCATGGTCCCCGCGGCGTCCAGCACGGAAGCCTTGATCCCGCCGCCACCGCAGTCGATCGCCAGAGTGGTCACCACGGCTGTGAGTCTCCCTCACCCGGCCTGCGCGCAGCGCCCCGGTTATCCGATTCGCCGCGGGCCGCCCCGGCGGTAGTCTCGATCTCCTGATGAGCGCCACACTGATCGCCAAGGACCTCACCGCTGGGCACGGCGACCGCCTCCTCTTCACCGACCTGGACCTGGTCGTCGCCCCGGGCGACGTGATCGGGCTGGTCGGGGTGAACGGCGCCGGCAAGTCCACGCTGCTGCGTACGCTCGCCGCGCTCCAACCGCTGGAGCAGGGCTCGGTCGCGTTGAACCCGCCCGCCGCCACCGTCGGCTACCTGCCCCAGGAGCCGGAGCGGCGGCCCGGCGAGACGGTCCGCGACTTCCTGGCCCGGCGTACCGGGGTGAGCGCGGCACAGTCCGCGCTCGACGCCGCCACCGAGGCGCTGACCGCCGGCGCCGCCGGTGCCGACGACGCGTACGCCACCGCGCTGGAGCGCTGGCTGGACCTGGGCGGCGCGGACCTGGACGAGCGGGCCGAGCAGGTCGCCGCCGAACTGGGGCTCACCGTCGACCTGGACCACCCGATGACCGGCCTCTCCGGCGGCCAGGCGGCCCGGGCCGGGCTCGCCTCGCTGCTGCTCAGCCGCTACGACATCTTCCTGCTCGACGAGCCCACCAACGACCTCGACCTGGCCGGGCTGGACCGGCTGGAACACTTCGTCACCGGGCTGCGCGCCGGGACCGTGCTGGTCAGCCACGACCGGGAGTTCCTGACCCGTACGGTCACCCGGGTGCTGGAACTGGACCTGCACCAGGGCCAGGTCAACCACTTCGGCGGTGGCTACGCGGCCTACCTGGAGGAGCGGGAGGTGGCCCGCCGGCACGCCCGCGAGGAGTACGAGGAGTACGCCGACACCCGGGCGGGCCTGGAGGCGCGGGCCAGGATGCAGCGGGCCTGGATGGAGAAGGGCGTGAAGAACGCCCGGCGCAAGGCCACCGACAACGACAAGATCGGCCGCAAGTTCCGGACCGAGTCCACCGAGAAGCAGGCGGCCAAGGCCAAGCAGACCGCGCGGCTGATCGAGCGGCTGGAGGCGGTCGAGGAGCCCCGCCGGGAGTGGGAGCTGCGGATGGAGATCGCCGCCGCGCCCCGCGCCGGCGCCGTGGTGGCCTCGCTCCGCGGTGCGGTGGTACGCCGTGGCGGCTTCACTCTCGGGCCGGTGGACCTCCAGGTCGACTGGGCGGACCGGGTGGCGATCACCGGCGCGAACGGCTCCGGCAAGAGCACCCTGCTCGCCGCGCTGCTCGGCCGGCTGCCGCTGGACGAGGGGCACGCGGCGCTCGGCCCCGGGGTGGTGGTCGGCGAGGTGGACCAGGCCCGCGGGCTCTTCCTCGGCGGTCAGCCGCTGCTGGACGCCTTCGGCGCCGCCGTACCGGAGCTGACCCCGGCCGAGGTGCGGACGCTGCTGGCCAAGTTCGGCCTGCGGGCCGACCACGTGCTGCGGCCGGCGGCGACCCTCTCCCCCGGCGAGCGGACCCGCGCCGCGCTGGCCCTGCTGCAGGGGCGCGGGGTGAACCTGCTGGTGCTGGACGAGCCGACCAACCACCTGGACCTGCCGGCGATCGAGCAGCTGGAATCGGCGCTGGCCGGCTATCCGGGGACGCTGCTGCTGGTCACCCACGACCGGCGGATGCTGGACACGGTGAGCGTGAACCGGCGGCTGCGCGTCACCGACGGGCGGATCGCCGAGGACTGAGTCGTGCCGACCCGGTCGCGCGGGGTGAGAATGACGGCATGCTCAAGTGGGAGTACGCGCTGCTGGTCCGCCGCCGCCAGGCCGCCGCCACCGACATCGGGTGGGAGGTCGTCTTCATCTGGTACGGCCCGGACGGCTCGATGGTCGACGTCACCCCGTACGGCGACACCGCGCTGGCCCACCTGAACCGGGCCGGTGACCAGGGTTGGGAACTGGTCGCGATGAGCGAGGACCCGTCCCTGCCGGGCAACAACGAGCTGCACCGGTACCACCTCAAGCGGCCGAAGGCACCGGCTCCCCAGCCGCGCCAGCGGATGCGCGGCGCGGGCCGGACCGCCCGCCGCACCATCGCCGGCTGATCCCGCCGGCCACCCGCCCGCCGGTCCAGCGCGCCCTTCCCGGCCCACCCTTGCCGGACCGTGTTGCTGACCGCCGACCCGACGCCGACCGCTCCCCTGGCCTCGCGACCCGCCGAGCGCGCACGCCTGCCGAGCTCAGCTCCGGGCTCGCGGTAGCGCGGTGCCGACCCGGCCATCCCCCGCGCCCGGCGCGTCCCCTGCCGACCGACACACCACCCAAGACCGATATGCCTCTGCGGCATGAATATGCCGGAGAGGCATATTCATCTTTAGCGTCTCCCCGGCTCGCGGGCCGCGATCGCTCATCGGCGGGCAGTGGAGCCGCCGGCCGGCGCCGCTCCCGGTTCGCGGGCAGCGCCGCGAGGCGGGGACCGGCCCAACGGGCGACGTGACGTGGGCGGTGAACGTGACGTGGGCGGTGAACCAGCGCGGGCCGCGATCGCTCAGCGACGGGCGGCCGGAGTCGCGCCGGAGGCGCGGCCTGGGGCAGGGCAGGCATACCGGGCGGCGATCCGGGTATCGCGCCGCCCGGAGGTGGCGCATGGTGGTGATGGCGCATTCGGCACCGTCGGCCGAGCGGCTGGCCGTGGCCGACGGGTTCCTCGCCGACGCGTGGACGGACCTGGCCGCGCACGACGACCGGGTGCGCGGCCTCGGCGTGGAGGTGCGCTTCGACCGGGGCGTCGCGCACCTCAGTGGCGAGGTCGCCGACCCGGCCGAGCTGCGGCTGGTCCGCGACCTGGTGGGTCGCCTCGCCGGCGTGCTGGGCGTGTGGTGCCGGGTGGGCGTGGCCGGGCGGGCGCCGGTGGTGGTGGACCTGGGTTGCGGGGCGACCAAGCAGTGGCCGGGCAACCTGGGGTTGGACATCTATCCGGCGCCGGGGGTGGACGCGGTGGCCGACCTCTCCGGCTCGCTGCCGCTGGCCGACGACTCGGTCGACGTCTTCTTCGCGGTGCACATCCTGGAGCACCTGATCGACTTCCTGCCGCTGCTGGACGACTGCCACCGGGCGCTGCGGCCGGGCGGCGTGCTGCACGTGATGAGTCCCTGGTGGCGGCACGTCAACGCGGTGGCCGACCCGACCCACGTCCGGCTGCTGGACGTGCAGACCTTCAAGGGCATCTGCGGCCAGCGCCCGCCGGGCACCCCACGCTGGTACCCGCTGCACGTCGGCTGCGACGGGGCCTCGATCTTCGCCGACCTCACACCCCTCCCGTCCGACGCTCCGCCCCCCACCAGCTCCCACCTGGCCCGCTTCTTCGACTGACAGCGAGGGTGCGGGTGGGCAACCCGGGCCGCGGGCTCGCCCGGGAAGCGCCGCGCCGGACGGGCCGGGAGGCGCGACGCGGGAAGGGCTGCGGGCGCGGCGCGGGAAGGGCGGGTCAGGGGCGGGCGGGGGCGGATTCGCGGAGGGCGAGGCGGTGGGGGGCGACCAGCTCGCGCGGCGGGGCGTCGCGATCGCCGTCGAGGCGACCGGCGAGCAGTTCGACGGCGAGGCGGGCGATCCGCTCCTTGTCCGGGGCGACCGTGGTCAGGGTGGGGATGGAGAAGCGGCCGTCCTCGATGTCGTCGAAGCCGGCCACCGCGACGTCGGCGGGCACCCGCAGGCCGGCCTCGTGCAGGGCGCGCAGGGCGCCCAGGGCGAGGGTGTCGTTGAAGCAGAAGACGGCGTCGGGGCGTACGCCGGTGGCCAGCAGGTGCCGGATGGCGGCCGCGCCGTCGGCGCGGTGCCAGGCCGGCGCGGGCGCCACCAGCCGCTCGTCGTAACCGATGCCGGCATCGGTCAGCGCCTCGGCGTAGCCGGCCAGGCGGAGCCGGGCGCTGGCCCCCTCGGCGGTGCGCTGCGAGCCGATGGCGGCGATCCGGCGGCGGCCGAGGCCGATCAGGTGGGCGGTGATCTCCCGGGCGGCGGCCACGTTGTCGACCATCACGTGGTCGGCCGGCGCGTGGTCGACCCGCTCGCCGAGCAGCACCATCGGCGTGCCGTGCAGCCCGGTCAGGTCGTCGGCGCTGAGTGCGAGCGGGCTGAAGATGAGCCCGTCGATCAGGTGGTCGCCGATCCCCCTGGCGGCCTTCCGCTCCTGCTCGGGGCCGCCGCCGGTCTGGTCGATCAACACCGTCCAGCCGTGGTCGGCGGCGGCGCTGACCACGTGTCGGGCCAGCTCGGCGAAGTACGGGATGTCCAGCTCGGGCACGGCCAGGGCGATCACCCCGGTCCGGCCCTTGCGCAGGTTGCGCGCGGACAGGTTGGGCCGGTAGTTCAGCTCGGCGATGGCCTGCTCGACCCGGGCCCGGGTGTCCGGCCGGACGTGCTCGTAGCCGTTCACCACGTTGGAGACGGTCTTCACCGACACTCCGGCCCGTTCCGCGACGTCCTTGAGCCTGTGCCGCACTGAGCTTCCCTCCGGGTGACTGCTGGGCCGCACTCTACCGCGTCACGACGATATAACGACCCCTTTACATCGTTGCTTACAACGTTGTAGAAACCAGGGACACCCGGTGGCCCAGCTCACCGGGACAGTACGGAGGAGAGGGTGGGACCGTGCCCAACGCGCAGTTGACGATCGACCCGGCGTTCCGGATCGGGCCGGCGGACCGCCGGCTCTTCGGTTCCTTTGTGGAGCACATGGGGCGTTGCGTCTACGGCGGCATCTACGAGCCCGGGCACCCCACCGCCGACCCGCACGGCTTCCGCCGCGACGTGCTGGAGCTGACCCGGGAGCTGGGCGTCTCGGTGGTCCGCTACCCGGGCGGCAACTTCGTCTCCGGCTACCGCTGGGAGGACGGCGTCGGACCGGTCGGCGACCGGCCCCGCCGGCTCGACCTGGCCTGGAAGACGATCGAGACCAACGCCTTCGGGCTGGACGAGTTCATGATCTGGGCGGCCGAGGCCGGGGTCGAGCCGATGATGGCGGTCAACCTCGGCACCCGAGGCGTGCAGGAGGCCTGCGACCTGCTCGAATACGCCAACCACCCGGGCGGCACGCAACTGTCCGACCTGCGCCGCAAGCACGGCGCCGAGCAGCCGTACGGGGTGCGGCTCTGGTGCCTCGGCAACGAACTGGACGGGCCCTGGCAGGTCGGCCACAAGACCGCCGAGGAGTACGGCCGGCTCGCCGCCGAGACGGCCCGCGCCATGAAGCTGGTCGACCCCTCGATCAGCCTGGTCGCCTGCGGCAGCTCCAACCGGGGGATGCCGACCTTCGCCTCCTGGGAGGCGACCGTGCTGGAACACACCTACGAGCACGTCGACTACATCTCCGCCCACACCTACTACGACCCCTCGGACGGCGACCGGGCCAGCATCCTCGCCTCCGCCGTGGACATGGACGCCTTCATCACCGAGGTGACGGCCACCGCCGACCACGTCGGCGCCAAGCTGCGGCAGCGGCGCCGGCTGAAGATCTCCTTCGACGAGTGGAACGTCTGGTACCAGTCCCGCATGCGGGCCGACCTGGACCGGCGCGGCTGGGTGGAGGCGCCGGCGCTGATCGAGGACGACTACACCGCCGTCGACGCGGTCGTGGTCGGCGACCTCCTGATCACCCTGCTCCGGCACGCCGACCGGGTCGGTGTGGCCTGCCAGGCGCAGCTCGCCAACGTGATCGCCCCGATCCGGACCCGTGACGGCGGCCCCGCCTGGCGGCAGAGCATCTTCCACCCGTTCGCCCTCACCGCCCGGCACGCCCGGGGCACCGTGCTGCGCACCGAGCCGGTCGGCCCGACCTACGAGACGAAGCGGTACGGCGACGTGCCGGTGCTGGACACCGTCGCCGTGCACGACGAGGAGACCGGCGGGCTGGCCGTCTTCGCGGTCAACCGGGGCCCGCGGGACCTCCCGCTCGACCTCGACCTGCGCGGGCTGCCCGGCCTGCGCGCGGTCGCGCACACCACCCTCACCGCCGGGGCCGACCCGGCGGCCCTGAACACCGAGGCGGAGCCCGCCCGGGTGACGCCCCGGGAACTCACCACCCCCACCCTCGACGGCGGCCGGTGCTCCGTGGCGCTGCCCGCCTGCTCCTGGAACCTGCTGCGGTTCGCGCCTCAGCCGTGACCAGGCAATACCGCATCCCGTCCCCCAAGGAGTGAGCATGATCCAGAACGAGATGAGCCGACGACGGCTGCTCGGCCTCGGCGTCGGGCTCGGCGCCGCGGCCACGCTCTCGCTGGCCGGCTGCGGCGGCGGCAGCGCCACCACGTCCACCGGAGCCGGCAACGGCGGCAAGGACTACACGGGGCCGAAGGTCGACCTGAAGCTGTGGAACGGCTTCACCGGCGGCGACGGTGACATCTTCAAGAAGCTCGTCGAGCAGTTCAACACCGAGCACCAGAACATCGCGGTCAGCGTGGTCACCTACGAGTGGCAGGATTACTACAGCAAGCTGCCCGGCGCGGTCTCCAGCGGCAACGGACCGGACATCGCGGTCATGCACATGGACCAGCTCGCCACCTTCGCCGCCCGTGGCGTGATCACGGAGCTGGACGACGTGGCCAAGACCCTGGAGCTGAGCGAGGGCGACTTCGCCCCCACGGTCTGGAAGGGCGGCCTCTACCACGACAAGCGGTACGGCATCCCGCTGGACATGCACCCGCTCGGCCTCTACTACAACAAGGCGGTCCTGCAGAAGGGCGGCCTGGACCCGAACAAGCCGCCGACGACGCGGGACGAGTACACCGCGGCGCTGGCCGAGCTGAAGAAGGCCGGCGTGCAGGGCTTCTGGGTCAGCCCGTTCCAGTTCACCGGCGGCATGACCTTCTACAGCCTGCTGCACCAGTGGGGCGGCACCCTGTTCGACGCCGAGGTGGCGAAGGCGACCTTCAACTCGGACCCGGCGGTCGAGGCGTGCGGCTGGCTGGTCGACATGATCAAGCAGGGCTACTCGCCGGCCAACGTCGGCCAGGACGCCGACTACCTGGCGCTCAAGAGCGGCAAGAACGCCTTCAACTGGAACGGCATCTGGCAGATCAACGACCTGAAGAAGAGCCCGGACGTGCAGTGGGGCGTCGCCCCGCTGCCGCAGATCGGCAGCCAGCAGGCCGCCTGGGCGAACTCGCACAACTTCACCATCGTCAAGCAGCGCGCCGCCAACGACAACAAGGTGTCCGGGGCGAAGGTCTTCATCAACTGGCTCAGCCAGCACTCCCTGGACTGGGCCAAGGGCGGCCAGATCCCGGCCCGCAAGGCGGTCCGGGAGGGCGCCGAGTTCAAGGCCCTGCCGGAGATCAGCGCGCTCGCCCCCGAGCTGGAGTACGCGGCCTTCCCGCCGGCCGCGCCGGGCCTCGGCGAGGTCATGACCACCTTCTACAACTCCTTCAACGAGGCGGCGCTGGGCAAGAAGTCGCCGAAGCAGGCGCTGGACGACGGCGTGGCCAAGGCCAACAAGCAGCTCGAGGACAACCGCAAGAAGTACGGGAGCTGATCCGCCGTGGCGGACGTGATCGAGGCCGGGGCGGCGCGTGCCGACGCGCCGCCCCCGGCGGGGCGGACCCGCCGCCGGGGCGGGGTCACCGAGCGGGGACACCGGGCGACCCCGTACCTCTTCCTCGCGCCGTACCTGATCCTGTTCCTGGTCTTCGGCCTGGCGCCGATCCTGTTCGGCGCCTGGATCAGCCTGCACCAGTGGGACCTCCAACTGCCGAACCGTCCCTTCATCGGCCTCGGCAACTACCGGGACCTCTTCTCCAGCGACTCGGCGATCTACGGCGACTGGTGGTCCAGCGTCCGCGCGACCGGGATCTTCACGGTGCTCTCCGTGCCGCTGCTGGTGGTCGTCCCGCTCGGGCTGGCGCTGCTGCTCAACCGGTCCTTCCCGGGGCGGACCTTCTTCCGGGCCGCCTTCTTCGCCCCGTACGTCCTCGGCGTCGCGGTGATCGGCCTGCTCTGGCGCTTCCTGCTGGACGCCAACCTCGGCCTGGTCAACCGGCTGCTCGGGATGGTGGGCCTCCCCTCGGACACCCCGTGGGTGACCGACGTGCCGTGGGCGTGGGTCTCCCTGGTCGGCGTGACGGTCTGGTGGACCTGCGGCTTCAACGCGGTGATCTACCTGGCCGGGCTCCAGGACATCCCGGCGGAGCTGTACGAGGCGGCCCGGGTGGACGGCGCCAACGGCTGGGACCGTTTCCGGCACGTCACCCTGCCGGGGCTGCGGCCGGTGCTGCTCTTCGTGCTCACCACCACGATCCTCGCCTCGGCGAACGTCTTCGGGCAGTCGTTCCTGATCACCCAGGGCGCACCGGGCGAGCAGACCCGCACGGTGGTCTGGCGGATCGTCGACGAAGGGCTGCGCGACTACGACGCGGGCCGGGCGGCCGCGATGAGCGTGCTCTTCGCGCTCATGCTGGCCGTGGTCAGCATCGTCAACTTCCGGCTGTTCCGCTACCGGGAAGACTGAGGGGGCCACCATGACGACCGTGCGCCGGGTCGGGCGCTACGCCGTGCTGATCGGGATCACCGCGGTGTTCGTGACCCCGCTGGTGTGGATGCTCCTCACCTCGCTCAAGACGTACGCCGACGCGCAGCAGGACCCGCCGAGTTGGCTGCCGGACCCGTTCTCCACGTACGGCTACGACCAGATCGTCCACAACACCGCCAACCCGGTGCTGCGCTGGTTCGTCAACAGCATGCTGGCGGCCAGCCTGCACACCCTGCTGGTGCTGGCCACCGCGTCGATGGCCGCGTACGCCCTGGCCCGGCTGCGGTTCCACGGCCGGCGGTTGAGCTTCGCGCTGATCGTCGGGACGCTCTTCCTCCCGCCCACCTCGCTGATCATCCCGAACTTCGTGATCGCCGAGCGGCTGGGTTGGATCGACACCCTGACCGTGGTGGTCGTGCCCGGGGCGGCGAGCGCGTTCGGGGTGTTCTTCCTGCGCCAGTTCTTCCTCTCCATCCCGCGTGAGCTGGAGGAGGCGGCGGTGCTGGACGGGGCGAACCACTGGGAGGTGTTCACCCGGGTGCTGCTGCCGCTGTCGAAGCCGGCCCTGGCCACCCTGGCGGTGCTGTCGTTCCTGACCAACTGGAACGACTTCCTCTGGCCGGTCTACGTGCTGTTCAGCCCCGAGCGGCTGACCCTGCCGGCCGGGCTCGGCCTGCTCCAGGGCGCGTACGTGACCGACTACCCGGTCATCATGGCCGGGGCGGTGCTGGCCAGCGTGCCGGTGCTGATCCTCTTCGTGTTCGCCCAGCGTCACGTCATCCAGGGCGTCTCGCGCAGCGGCCTGAAGGGATGACCGGACCCGGACGGCGGCAAGCCGGCGCGGCAGCGGCCCTCGCCGCCGCGCTGCTCGCCGCCGGCTGCGCCGCCGAACCCACCCCGTCGAGTACGCCGGAGGACGGCCCCGTGTTCACCAATCCGGTCATCCGGACCGACGCCCCCGACCCGCAGGCGATCCGGGTCGGCGAGGCCTGGTACCTGGTCCACACCAACGCGGGCGGCCGCAACGTGCCCGTGCACACCTCCCCCGACCTGGTCGACTGGACGGCGGCCGGTGACGCCCTGCCGGAGCTGCCGGCCTGGGCCGACCCGGGCCGGACCTGGGCGCCCGAGCTGATCCAGCTCGCCCCGGACCGGTTCGTCCTCTACTACACGGTGGCCGACCGGGCCTCCGGGCGGCAGTGCCTCGGGCGGGCGGTGGCGGCCACCCCGCTGGGTCCGTACCGGGACGACTCGACCGGGCCGCTGGTGTGCCAGGCGGAGCTGGGCGGGTCGATCGACGCCAGCCCGTACCGGGACGCCGACGGCACGCTCTGGCTGCTGTGGAAGAACGACGGCAACGCCATCGGGGTGGACAGCTGGCTCTGGTCGCAGCGGCTCAGCGACGACGGCCTGCGCCTGGTGGGCACGCCGACGAAGCTGCTCAAGCAGACCGAGCCCTGGGAGGGCAGCCTGGTCGAGGGGCCCTTCTTCCACCGGCACGACGGGCGGCTCCACCTCTTCTTCGCCGCGAACGCCTACGACCGGGCGAGCTACGCCGAGGGCTACGCGGTCTGCGCGGGGCCCACCGGGCCGTGTGTGAAGGCCGCGGAGAATCCGATCCTGCGGTCGAACGGGGTCGCCTCCGGCCCGGGCCACGCCTCCATCGTGGAGAAGGACGGCCGCACCTGGCTGCTCTACCACGCCTGGCCGCCGGGCCAGGAGGGCAGCACCGACCCGGGCCGCCAGGTCTGGCTCGACGAGGTGGTGTGGACCGACGGCAGGCCCGTCGTCAAGGGCCCCACCCAGGGCCCGCAGCCCCGCCCCTGACCCCGCACCCCAGCCGGAGAGCGACCGGACCTCGGCGACGGAAGGTGTCGAACAGGTCACGGACCGGGGTGGGCTCCGTCGCGCCCTCGGATGTTCGGCCCGACCTGCGCATCGATCCGTCACGGGGTCTTGCGCCACCTCCGGATTGATGAAAGTTTCCTACCAGGGACAGATATCGTGCGGCGAATCTTGCCGGATGCGCCGGACGTCCGCCATCACCTGACACCGCCCACCGTGAGCCCCAACGAAGGGACCGCACCGCATGAAGGCAACTCGGCTCAGAGCCGCCGGGCTGGCCGTGGCGCTGCTCGGCACGCTCGTCGCCGCCGCCCCCGCCAGCGCCGCGGAGCGCGACACGGCGACCGATGCCACCGCCACCACCTGTGTCACCGACCCGGCCGTCCCGAAGCGGCAGTTCCGGGCCATGTGGATCGCCTCGGTGACGAACATCGACTGGCCCAGCAAGGACTCCTGGACCGCCCCGGACCAGGTCGCCAAGCAGAAGGCCGAATACCTGGCCTGGCTCGACCTGGCCCAGAAGCTCAACCACAACGCCGTCGTGGTCCAGGTCCGCCCGACCGCCGACGCGTTCTGGCCCTCCCCGGTCGAGCCCTGGTCGGAATACCTGACCGGGGTGCGCGGCCAGGACCCGGGCTGGGACCCGCTGGCCTTCCTGGTCGAGGAGTCGCACAAGCGCAACCTCGAGTTCCACGCCTGGATGAACCCGTACCGGGTGTCCATGCCGGCCCCCGGCGGCGCGGGCGCCGACATCAGCAAGCTCGCCCCGAACCACCCGGTGCGCCAGCACCCGGACTGGGTGTTCGCGTACCCGCCGGCCGGGGTCGCCGGCAGCCGGCTCTACTACAACCCCGGCATCCCCGAGGTCCGCGAGTTCGTCCAGACCGCGATGATGGACGCCGTCAAGCGGTACGACATCGACGGCGTGCACTTCGACGACTACTTCTACCCGTACCCGAGCGGCACGTACCAGTACCCGGACGACGCCACCTTCGCGGCGTACAACCGCGGCTTCACCGACCGGGCCGACTGGCGGCGGGACAACATCAACCTGCTGATCCAGGAGATGGCCGCCAAGATCAAGGCGGCGAAGCCGTGGGTGAAGTTCGGCGTCAGCCCGTTCGGCATCTGGCGCAACAAGTCCGCCGACCCGAACGGCTCGGACACCACCGGCTCCCAGTCGTACGACATCATCTCCGCCGACACCCGCAAGTGGGTCAAGGAGGAGTGGATCGACTACATCGTGCCGCAGCTCTACTGGTACATCGGGCAGTACCCGGCCGCCGACTACGCCCGGCTGGTGCCGTGGTGGGCGGAGACCGTGCGCGGCACCAACGTCCAGCTCTACATCGGCCAGGCCGACTACAAGAGCGGTGACCCGGCGTACGGGTCGTTCTGGATGAACCCGCAGGAGCTGTCGAACCACCTGACGCTCAACCGGTCGTACCCGGAGGTGCTCGGCAACGTGCACTTCTCCGCGGTGCAGGTGCGGGCCAACCGGCTCGGCGCCACCGACATCTACGCGGCCGAGCACTACTCCCGCCCCGCGCTGGTGCCCACCATGTCGCAGCTGCCGTCCCGGCCGCTGCTGTTCCCGGTGGTCACCGGGGCGCAGCGGCAGGACGACGGGATCCGGCTGAGCTGGCGGCAGCCGGCGAACGGCAAGGGCCCCTTCGGCACCGCCACCGGCTACGCGATCTACCGCTTCGACGGGGTCGTCGCGGCCGGCACGTGCGACTTCGCCGACGCGTCCCACCTGGTCGCCTCGGTGCGCGGCACCGACGACGCCGTGCAGTCCTGGGTGGACACCACGGCTTCGGCCGACAACCGCTACACCTACTACGTGCGGGCGCTGGACCGGTCCTGGAACGAGGGTCCGGTCGGGCCGGCGCGGGTCGTGGGCTGATCGACCGACGAATGCCCCGGACGCCCCGGCGTCCGGGGCATTCGTCTGTTTGGACGCATGTCACCAACCCGCCGGCCGGCTCGTCGCCCGGCGCCGGCCCATTGATCGACACTGATCGACACCCGGACATCCCCGGTGACCCGTCCCTCGCCCACCCCGCGGAGGTTCCCGTGTCCCGACGTCTCACCACCGCCCTCGCCGCCGGCATGTTCGCCCTGCTCATCGCCCTCGGCGTCGGCTCACCCGCGGCCGCCGCGGTGAGCACCGAACAGAAGCTCTCCGTGCTCTCCAGCTGGACCCAGACCAGCGCCACCAGCTACAACGCCTGGAACGCCGGCCGGCTCAACAAGGCCGCCTGGTCCGAGTACGCCTTCGACTGGTCCACCGACTACTGCTCGTCCAGCCCGGACAACCCGCTCGGCTTCAGCTTCAACCTCTCCTGCTACCGGCACGACTTCGGCTACCGCAACTACAAGGCGATGGGCGTGTTCTCCGCCAACAAGTCCCGGCTGGACAGCGCCTTCTACGCCGACCTGAAGCGGGTCTGCGCCACGTACAACACCGTGGTCCGCCCCGCCTGCTACAGCCTCGCCTGGACCTACTACCAGGCGGTCAGCATCTTCGGCTCGGTCGCCGCCGTGCAGCAGGCGGACATCGACCGGGCCGCCCGGATGAAGGCCGACGCCGAACGCCGCGCCGCCGCCCGCTGACCCACCGGCCACCACCCCGACCAGGGGGTTCGCGTCCCCCGGGACACCCGGAGCAGGACGCGGACCTCCTGGTCAGCTCGCGCTGGAGCGGCGGGACGCCGGCGCGGTGAACCGCGGCGAGTCCGCCGCGAGGTCCGGGTGCCCGACGTCCAGGGCCAGCTCGGCGGCGTCCTCGATGGGCAGCTCGGCACCCGCGCCGTACGCCGCGTCGAACACCTCGTCGCCCAGCGCACGCCGCAGCTCCGCCTGCTGGTGCTGCCAGTACGGCCCGTAGATGCCCGGCGTCGCCCGCAGGTACGCCCGGGTGGCCTGGGCCGCCCCGAAGAGCCGGGCCGCGATCAGCAGGTCCCCGCCCAGCGCGCAGCGCACCGCGATCGCGTTCAACGTGTCGCAGGCCCGCCCCAGATAGCCGTGACTCATCCGGGACCGGAACGCCACCAGCAGGTGCTCGTGCGCGGCGACCAGATCGCCCCGGGCCAGCGCCACCATGCCGAGCAGCATGTCCACCGACCGGCGGCCCCGCTCGACCGGGCGGACCGCCTCCACCGGGCGGGCCGCGCCGAGCAGCTCGGCCGACTCGTCCAGCGCCCCCCGGCGCCAGAGCAGCTCGGCGAGGTTGTAGACGGCGCGCAGCGCATCCGAGACGACGTCCTGCGCGGACGCCCAGTCGATCACCTCACGGCAGACCCGTTCCGCCTCGGCGAACTGTCCCATGTCGACCAGCGGCCCGGCCCGCCCGGCCAGCACCCGGGCCAGCAGCCCCAGGTCGCCGGCCTGCCGGGCGGCCGCCTCCGCGCGCTGCGAGTAGCGCAGCTCCTCGGCGAACTCGCCGTCCGCCCCGGCGTGCAGCGAGTGCATGTGGTACGCCGCCGCCAGCTCCGCCTCCGGGATCGCCTCGCCCGTCTCGGCGATCCGGCCGTAGAGCCGGAACAGCCAGAGCCGCCCCTCACGGGCCAGCCCCCGCTCCCGCCACCACTGGTCCAGCCCGCCGGCCAGGTGCAGCCCCGAGCGGGCGCTGCCGCCCGTGGCGCACCAGCGCAGCGCCGCCCGCAGCTCCCCGGCGAGCGGGTCCAGCGCGTACAGGGAGAGCGTGACCGGGCGACCGTCCGGGCCCAGGTGGGCCTGTTCCAGCGCGTGCCGGGACCAGGCCACGTGCCGGTCCCGGGCGGTCCGTTCCTCACCGGCCTCGACCAGCCGGCGGGCCGCGTACGCCCGGATCGGGTCGAGCATCCGGTAGGTGCTGCCCGAGGCGTGCGGCTCGGCCAGCACCATCGACTTGTCCACCAGCACCGAGAGCGGGTCGAGCGGGTCGTCGTCGAGCAGCCACTGCACCGTGGACAGGTCCACCGGTCCGGCGAAGACCGCCAGCCAGCGCAGCAGCCGGGCCGAGCGGGCCCCCAGCGTCCGGTAGGACCAGGTGACCGTGGCCTGCATGGTCAGGTGGCGCTCGCTCGCCGAACGCTGCAACTCCCGGCTCGCCGACGTGGCCGGGGCGGCACCGGTGGCGGCCGCCACCAGGTCGACGGTGTCCTGCTGGTTGCCGCTCCAGGCGGCCTCCACCGGCAACGGCTCCGGCTCCGGCTCCGCCCGCCCGGCGTCCAGGGTGCCCAGCATGTCATCGAGCCGCTCGGCGAGCTGGCCGGCCGAGAGCACCCGCATCCGAGCTGCGGCCAGCTCGATGGCGAGCGGCAGCCCGTCCAGCCGGCGGACCACCCGCCGCAGGTCGGCCTGCTCGGCGGGATCCGGCGCCCGGCCACCCCGGGCGGCCGTCGTCCGGTCCACCAGCAGCGCCACCGCGTCGCTCGCCCCGCCACCCGGGCCCGGGTCGACCGAGAGCGGCGGGATCCGCCAGACCACCTCACCGGGCACCCCGAACGACTCCCGGCTGGTGGCGAGCACCCGCACCCCCCGGCCGCCGGCCAGCAACCGGGAGATCACCTCGGCCGACGCCGCCGGCTGCGCGTCGCAGGTGTCCAGCACGACCAGCATCCGGCGGGCCGCCGCGTACTCGACCAGGGTGTCCACCATCGGGCGGCCCGGCTCCGGGCGCAGCCCGAGCACGGCGGCGATCTCGAACGCCACCAGCCCCGGGTCGGTCACCGCGGCGACGTCGACGAACCACACCCCGTCCGGGTACGCCTCGACGATCCCCGAGGCCAGCTCCACGGCCAGCCGCGTCTTGCCGGCGCCGCCCGCGCCCAGCACGGTCACCAGGCGGTACGTCTCGACCAGCCGGCGCAGCTCGGCCCGCTCCACCTCCCGGCCGACGAACGAGGTGACCTGGGTGGGCAGGTTGTGCGCCACCGCGTCGGCGGTACGCGGCCGCGGGAAGCTCCGCTCCAGCCCGGGCGCCACCAGCTGGAACAGGCGTTCCCGGTCGTCGAAGCCGCGCAACCGGTGCAGCCCCAGGTCCAGCAGGGACGCCCCGTCCGGGAGCGGGTCGGCGTGCCGGGCGGTCGCCGCCGAGCAGAGCACCTGTCCACCGTGGGCGGCGGCGGCCACCCGCGCCGCCCGGTGCACCTCGGGGCTGGCGTACTCGCCGTCGCGGGGCTCGGCGTAGCCGGTGTGCAGGCCCATCCGCACCCGCGGCGCGGCCTCCGGCGTGGGCCAGTCGTGGCTGGCCAGGGCCCGCTGGGCGGTGAGGCAGGCGCTGACCGCCGCGGCGGCGTCGCGGAAGGCGAGGAAGAACGAGTCACCCTCGGTCAGCAGCTCCGCCCCGTCGGTGCCGGCCAACGTGTCCCGCAGCAGCCGGCGGTGTTCCCGCAGTACGGGGCGGTAGCCCGGACCGAGCAGCTGGGCCAGCCGCGTCGAGCTCTCGATGTCGGTGAACACGAACGTCACCCAACCGCTCGGGAGGTGGAACCCTGGCGACATGCGTGGAACCTCCGCCCCTGACGTCGGTCTCATGCTGCCCTATGGTCACGCGGTCACGCATCGTGAGAACGGCCGGGCAGATTCCGACTCAAGGTGCCAAAGGAAAACACCGCCGGCAAGGTACAGATCGACCGGCGAGGGGAGACGGACGGCCGGTCAGCAGCCGCAGGCGCCGCCGCAGCAGCCCCCGCCGGCCGGGGCCGCGCCGCCGCCGGCCGGACCCGCGCCGCCCCGGCCGGTGACCGCGACGGTGGAGAGCAGCTTCACGGTGTCGGTGTGGCCCTGCGGGCAGGACGCGGGCTGGCCGGCCTCGGCCATCGGCCGGTTGACCTCGAAGGTGTCGCCGCAGGCGCGGCAGCGGAAGTCGTAGCGGGGCATGCCATCAGGGTACGACCGGGCCTGACGTGCCGGCAGGCATGGGTGATACTCGACGGGTGGTGGACGGCGAGGAGCGATCGACGATTCGACCCCTGCGACCGGCCGCGCCGCCCGACGGCGTCGGCCCGGCGCCGCTCCCCCGACCCCGCCGCGCCGAGCGCCGCCAGCCGGCCCCCGCCCCGCCGGAGCCGGCCGCCGCCGGTCCCGCCGCTCCCGGGAGCGCCCCGGCCGCCGACGCGCCACCGGCCGACAACACACCTCCGGCCGGCGAAACCAAGCCCACCGGCACCACCCCGACGCCCCCGGACCCGCCGCCGACCGGCGACCCGGCGGCCACCGCCCCGACCGGCCCGGACGCGGCTCCGACCGGCGACCCGGCGGCCACCGGCGCCGGGGCCGCCGAGGCGGAGGCGGCGGACGACGCGAGGCCCACCGGCGCCGCCGCGACCGGTTCGACGGCGACGGCCACGGACGACGGCGGGACGGCCGGGGCCGGCAGAGCGGAGAGCCCTCGCCCGGGTCGGCGCCGGCGGGTGCCGTTCGCGCACGCCGTGCGGCTGCCGGGGCCCCGGCAGCTCGCGGTCGGCGCGGCCCGGGCCACCCGGGCCTGGTCCCGCCGCCCGAGCGGGCGGGCGGCCGTACCGGGCATCTTCCTGCTCGCCCTGGTCGGGGCGACCGCGGCGGCGGGCGCGCTGGTGGTCCCGGCCACCGTGCACCGGTCGCGGCCGGTGGCCGTCGACGTGACCGCGTCCGCCTCCGCCGGCGTACCGCAGGGCGGTCCGACCCCCGGGACGACCGACCTGGGGCTGCCCGGCGGGCCGCTGCCGACCCAGACGGCGCTGCCCGGTGGCGCGCAGCCGACCGGCCCGGGGGTCGGGCTGCCGACCGGCCGGCCGGCGGACGCCCTGGCCGGCTGGGCACAGCAGCTCAGCCCGACGACCGGCATCCCGGTGGTGGCGTTGCAGGCGTACGGCTACGCCGAATGGGTGCTCAGCCAGACCCAGCGCAGCTGCCAGCTCAGCTGGACCACGCTGGCCGCGATCGGGTACGTGGAGTCCCGGCACGGCTCCGCCAACGGCGCGAAGCTCCAGCCCACCGGTGTCTCCACCCCGGAGATCGTCGGTGACCCGCTCGACGGCCAGGGTGGCCGGTCCCGGATCCTCGACACCGACCGGGGTGTGCTCGACCACGACACGGTCTACGACCGCGCGCTCGGCCCGATGCAGTTCATCCCGAGCACCTGGCAGGAGATCGGCGCGGACGCCGACGACGACGGCGCGAAGAACCCGCACGACATCGACGACGCGGCCCTGGCGGCAGGCAACTACCTGTGCAAGGGCGGCCGGAACATGACCATCCCCGGCGACTGGTGGGGCGCCATCCTGTCGTACAACGATGTACGCCGGTACGCCCAGGACGTCTTCAGCAAAGCGGACGAGTACGGGCGGCTCAGCGGTACGTGACGTGACGGCTCGCGTACATTCGCGGACTGAGCCCTTCCCCCGGGCACCCGTTACCGGCAAGCTAGACGGGTGATGGTGCGCGAGTGGGACCCCCGGACCGCGTCGTCCGCCGAGATCGCGTCGCTGTTGGACACGCTGAACGCGGTCCTGGCGGCCGACCTGCCGCAGGATCCGCCCTGGCGGGAGAGTTCCCTGCGGGAATACCTCTCCGAGGTGATGTCGGGTGAGCGGCGCCTCTCCTGGATCGCCCAGGACGATCCGGCCCCCGACGGCACCCCGGGTGCCGTCCTGGGGCAGGTGCACGTGCTGCTGCTCGGCGGGATCGGCGTGCTGGAGGTGCTGGTCCATCCGTCGGTCCGCCGCACCGGCCTGGGCCGGGAGTTGGTCCGGGTGGCCGCCCGCCGGGTCTGGGACGAGGGTTTCCAGTCGATCGGCGTCGAGGTGGTCGGCGACACCCCGGCCGTGGCGTTCTACGAGTCGCTCGGCTTCGTCCGGGAGTACGTGGAGACCCGCAGCGTGCTCGACCTGGGCGCGGTCGACTGGCCGACGCTGACCGAGATGGCCAGCGGCATCGGGGCCGGCTACCACCTGGAGTTCTGCCCGGGCGGCCTGCCCGACGAGCTGCTCGCGCCGTACGCGCGGGCCAAGGCCGAGGTGCGCGACGTCGACGACGGTGAGCTGCGGCCCAGCTCGTACGACCCGGAGCGGCTGCGGGACAGCCTCGACACCCTGCACCGGCGGGGCATGAAGCCGTACATCGTGCTGGCCCTGCACGAGCGGACCGGCGAGGTGGCCGGGCTGACCGAGGTGGTGGTGCCGGCGCAGCACCCGACCCGGGCCGACCAGTACGACACCATCGTGGTCCGGGACCACCGCGGCTACGGCATCGACCGGGCCATCAAGGCGCGGATGCTGCTGGAGCTGCGCTCGGCCGAGCCGGCGCTGGCCGAGGTGCAGACCTGGAACGCGCAGGCCAACGAGGCCATGCTCAAGGTCAACGCGGAGCTGGGCTACCGCCCCGACCGGGACTGGTGCGAATACAGCGTGGACGTCGCCGAGCTGGTGCATCGGCTCGACGCGCACCGATGACAGATATTCACCAAACGGCTGCCCGGGGGATGGACGGCGGGCGGTAACGCCCCTTAACGTGCGTTAGTTCCCGCCCACCCATCGTGGAGGCTTCATGCGCCCGCGCCGCACCCTAGCCGCGCTCGCGACCACCGCCGCCGTCTCCCTGACGGCCATCGGCGTCGCACCCCCCGCGGCCAGCGCCGCGCCCACCGACCTGTTCATCTCCGAGTACGTCGAGGGGTCGTCCAACAACAAGGCCGTCGAGCTGTACAACGGCACCGGCGCCCCGGTCGACCTGGCTGCGGGCGGCTACCAGCTCCAGTTCTTCTTCAACGGCGCCCAGACGTCGACGAACGTGGCGCTGAGTGGCACCGTCGCGGCCGGTGACGTCTTCGTCTTCGCCGCCTCGGCGGCCGCGCCGGCGATCCTGGCCGAGGCCGACCAGACGTACGGCGGCTCGCTCTACAACGGCGACGACGCGGTCGTGCTCCGCAAGGGCGGCACGGTGCTCGACGCGATCGGCCAGGTCGGGGTCGACCCGGGCACCGAGTGGGGCACCGGGCTCACCAGCACGGCGGACAACACCCTGCGCCGGCTCCCGTCGATCACCTCGGGCGACACCGACCCGTTGGACGCGTTCGACCCGGCCGCGCAGTGGGCCGGCTTCGCCACCGACACCTTCGACGGCCTGGGCAGCCACCACGTCGACGGGGGCGGTCCGGTCGACCAGCCGGCCACGGTGACCTGCGGCGGCGCGCTGACCGTGGAGGCCGGCGGCACGGCGACCCGGCAGGTGAGCGCCACCGACGCCGACGACACCATCACCGACCTGGCGGTCACCGCGGTCGCCCCGGCGCCGGCGGCCGGCTCGGTGAGCCGTACCGCCTTCACCGCCGCCACCGGCGTGGGGGGCACCGCCACCGCGACGCTGACCGCGACCGGCCTCCCGGCCGGCTCCTACGCGGTCACCGTGACCGCGACGGACGCCGAGGGCGGCACCGCCACCTGCACCCTCACCGTGCAGGCCACCGCGCTGCTGTCGGTGGGCGAGGTGCAGGGCCGCACGGGCGACGACGAGAACGGCCGCACCGACCGGTCCCCGCTCGCCCCGGCCAGCGGCAACGGCACCAGCTCCGCGCTGTACGACGTGCGCGGCGTGATCACCCAGAAGTCGCTGACCCGGTCCTCGGCCGGGGCCGACCAGTGGGGCTTCTACCTGCAGAGCCGCCTCGGCACCGAGGACGGGGACCCGCTCACCGCCGACGGCATCTTCGTCTTCATGGGCTCGTTCACCACGCTGATCGGCGGCTACGCGCCGACCGTCGGTGACGAGGTGGTGCTGCGGGGCCGGGTCTCCGAGTACTTCGACCAGACCCAGCTCTCCAGCGCCTCCCTGGTCCGCAAGCTCGACACCGGCCTGGACGTCGACACCGCGGTGCGGGTGACCGACGCGACCCCGCCGGCCGAGGCGGCCGCCGCCGACCGGTACTGGGAGCGGCACGAGGGTGAGCGGATGCGGGTCCGCTCCGGCAACGGGGTCTCCGCCCCGCGGCACATCTACGCCTCCACCGCCGACTCGGAGGTCTACGTGGTGGACCGCGAGGACCCGATCATGAAGCGGTCCGACCCGTACGCCCGCCGGGTGTTCCGGGACGCTCACCCGCTGGACGACGTCCCGGGCACGCTCTTCGACAACGGCAACAACCAGCGGATCCTGCTCGGCGCCGGCGGCGTGAAGGCGACCGCCGGGGACTCGGCCGCGCTGCTGCCCGAGGCCCGCACCTTCGACACGCTGACCGAGGACGCCTACGGCGCCATCTCGTACGCGTTCAGCAAGTACAGCGTGCAGCCGGAGCAGCTGACGCTGACCGGTGGGGTGGAGCCGGCGGAGAACAACCCGCCGCAGCCGGCCGACCGGAACTCCGAGGTCGCGGTCGCCACCTACAACGTGGAGAACCTGTACGACTACCGGGACGACCCGTTCGACGGCTGCGACTTCGCCGGCAACTCGGGCTGCGCCGGGGTCAGCCCGCCGTTCGACTACGTGCCGGCCAGCGAGGCGGCGTACACCGAGCGGCTGGGCGTGGAGGCCCGGCAGATCGTGAACGATCTGCACAGCCCTGACCTGGTGCTCGTGCAGGAGGCCGAGGACCAGGACATCTGTGCGGTGGCCGACGGCAGACTGGCCTGCGGCGACACCAACAACGCCGACGGCGCGCCGGACACCATCCAGGAGCTGGCGCTGACCATCGCGGCCAACGGCGGGCCCGCCTACGCGGCGGCCTACGACCGGACCGGCGCGGACGCCCGGGGCATCACCTCGGCGTTCCTCTACCGCACCGACCGGCTGACGCTGGCCGAGGCGACCGCCACCGACCCGCTGCTGGGCTCCGCGCCCACGGTCAGCTACCGCTCGGCGGCGCTGCCGTCCAACACGGACGTGCAGAACCCGAAGGCGTTCAACGCGGTGCTGCCGGCCGACGTGGACCGCTCCACCGGGGTGGACGGCAGCAACGTCTACACCCGGGCGGTCCAGCTGGCCAAGTTCACCGTGTCGGCGGCCCCGGGCTCGGCCGAGCACTACACCCTCTGGGCGGCGAGCAACCATTACTCGTCCGGGCCGGACAGCCGGGTCGGGCAGCGGCGGGAGCAGGCCGCGTACGGGGCCGCGGTGGTGCAGGCGGTGGAGGCGAGCGACCCGCACGCGCGAGTCGTGTACGGCGGCGACCTGAACGTGTTCCCGCGGCCGGACGACCCGATCGCCACCGGCGAGAACCCGACCCCGTCGGACCAGCTGGGCCCGCTGTACCAGGCCGGCATGCACAACCTCTGGGACGACCTGGTGGCGGACGTGCCGGCGGCGGCCTACTCATACACCTTCAGCGGGCAGGCCCAGACGCTGGACAACCTCTTCGTCAACGACAAGCTGCACAGCGACCTGGTGCAGGTGCGGGCGGCGCACATCAACGCCGACTACCCGACCGACGCCGAGGGCCTGGGCGACCGGGGGGCCAGTGACCACGACCCGCAGGTGGCCCGGTTCCGCTCCCGCGCGTCGTTGAGCGTGGCGGACGCCGCGGTGGTCGAGGGCGACAAGGGCAACAGCACCATGACGTTCACCGTGACGGTGTCCCGGCCGCTCTCGGTGCCGGCCCTCATCTGCGCCACCACCTACGGCACCACCGCCCAGGCCGGGTCGGACTACGACCCGTACGTGGGCTGCAAGACCCTGGCGGCCGGTCAGACCTCGCTGACCTTCCCGGTGACCGTGCGCGGTGACCGCAAGCGCGAGGCGGACGAGCAGCTCAAGCTGTACGTGGCCGGCGTGCCGGGGCTCCGGCTCGCCGACGTGGTCGGCGTGGGGACCATCCGCAACGACGACTGACGGCTCCACCGCGTAGCGGCCCGCCGTCCGGCTCACCAGCCGGGCGGCGGGCCGATCTCGTGGACCGCCCGCCGCGGCGTGGGAGGTCGGGGCGCCGCCCGGTACTTGGCCACCCGCACCTCCCACTGGCTGAGGCGGCGCAGGGCGTGCCGGACCTCACGGTTGCGGTAGAACGTCTCCGGCGGCCGGGCGAGGCCGTACCGGTCGGCCCACCACTCCCGCGGCTCAGGCCAGTGCTGACCCGCCCCGGATCAGGCCAGGGCCTGACCCGCCCCGGATCAGGCCGGCGCGGGTCGCCCTCAACAAGCTGGCGCCGGTCGGGTGGGTCAGGCCGCTGCCGGGCGACCGGACGAGGGGGGCCGAGGCGGCGGGGAGCTGGCCTCGCGGCGGTCAGTAGCGGGCGCGGAGCAGCTGGGCCGCCTCGACCGCCCAGTAGGTGAGGATGATCTGCGCGCCGGCCCGGCGGATCGAGGTGAGCGTCTCCAGCATCGTCCGCTCCCGGTCGATCCAACCGTTCGCGGCGGCGGCCTCGACCATCGCGTACTCGCCGGAGACCTGGTAGGCGGCGACCGGGACGTCCACAGCGGCCCGGACCGCCGACACCACGTCGAGGTAGGGCAGCGCCGGCTTGACCATCACCATGTCGGCGCCCTCGGCCACGTCCAGCTCGACCTCGCGCAGCGACTCCCGCAGGTTCGCCGGGTCCTGCTGGTAGGTGCGCCGGTCACCCTCCAACGCCGACTCCACCGCGTCCCGGAACGGGCCGTAGAAGGCGGAGGCGTACTTCACGGCGTACGCGAGCACCGAGACGTCCTGATGGCCGGCGGCGTCCAGGGCCCGCCGGACCACGCCGACCTGGCCGTCCATCATCCCGGACGGCCCGACCACGTGGACCCCGGCGTCGGCCTGGGCGACCGCCATCTCGGCGTACGCGGCCAGGGTGGCGTCGTTGTCCACTCCGCCGTCGGGAGTGAGCAGGCCGCAGTGCCCGTGCGAGGTGAACTCGTCCAGGCAGAGGTCGCTCATCACCACGGTCGAGTCACCGACCTCGGAGAGCACGTCCCGGATGGCGACGTTGAGGATGCCGGCCGGGTCGATGCCCCCAGAGCCGGTCTCGTCCCGCGCTGCCGGCACCCCGAAGAGCATGATGCCGCCCACGCCGGCCTGGACCGCCTCCACGGCGGCCTTGCGCAGCGAGTCCCGGGAGTGCTGGAGCACCCCCGGGAGCGACGCCACGGCGCGCGGCTCGGTCAGCCCCTCCTTGACGAACATCGGCACGATCAGCTCGGCCGGGTCGACGCGGGTCTCGGAGACCAGCCGCCGCACGGCGGCGTTGCGACGCAGCCGGCGGGGCCGGATCTCGGGGTACGGCATGAGGGGCCTCCTGTCAGCGGAACCTCAGGGCGGTCGGCCCCTGCACCTTCGAACCGCGGCGCTGCTTGGCCGGCATCGCGGCGAGCTTCTCGCGCAGTTCGACGGCGTAGGCGGCGAGCGCCTCCACCAGGTCGGGCACCGAGGCGTGCGCCGGCTGGACGTCCACCCGCAGGCCGAACTCCGTCGCGGTCTCCGCCGTCTTGGGCCCAATGACCGCAACAACGGTACGCGCGTGCGGCTTCCCGGCGATGCCGACCAGGTTCCGGACCGTGGAGGACGAGGTGAAGAGCACCGCGTCGAACCCGCCGGACTTGATCGCGTCGCGGATCTCGGCCGGCGGCGGCGCCGCCCGGACGGTCCGGTACGCGGTCACGTCGTCGACCTCCCAGCCGCGCTCGGTGAGCCCGGCGGCGAGGGTCTCGGTGGCGATGTCGGCGCGCGGCAGCAGCACCCGGCCGACCGGGTCGAGGATCTCGTCGTGCGGCGAGAACTCGGCCAGCAGGCCCTCCGAGGACTGCTCGCCGGAGGGGACCAGCTCCGGCTGGATGCCGAAGGCGCGGACCGCGTCGGCGGTCGCCTCGCCGATACAGGCGATCTTGACGCCGCCGAAGTGGCGGGCGTCGAGGCCGTGCTCGGCGAACTTCTCCCAGACCGCCCGGACGGCGTTCACCGAAGTGAAGATCACCCAGGCGTACCGGCCGTCGACCAGGCCCTTGACCGCCCGCTCCATCTGGGCCGGGGTACGCGGCGGCTCGACCGCGATGGTCGGCACCTCGCACGGGATCGCCCCGTACGCCCGCAGCCGCGCGCTCATCACGCCGGCCTGCTCCTTGGTCCGGGGGACCAGCACCTTCCAGCCGTACAGCGGGCGGTTCTCCCACCAGCTCAGCTTGTCCCGCTGGCCGACGCCCTCGCCGACGGTGAGCACCACCCGGCCGGTGAAGCCGAGCGCCGCCGCGACGAAGGAGTCCACGGTCGACGTGGTGGTGTACTGGGTCTCGCCGGTGCCGTCGCCGGTCACCCCGACGCCGGTGGTGCCGTCCACCCCGGCGGCCAGCAGCCCGTCCCGGACGGCGGCCAGGTCGCCGGCGTCCACGGCCAGCGCCAGCGAGCCCCGGCTGACGGCCGCGGCCAGCGCGTCGAAGTCCAGCGTGGTGACGTCCTCGACGTCGGCGGCGGTCCGTACGCCGGGCAGCGGCACGCCCGCGTAGGTGGCCACCCCCTCGGCCTGACCGATGCCCGGCACCACCTCGAAGTGGGCGGCGGTACGCGCGACCGCCTGCACCTCCTTGACCACCGAGTCGTGGCCGAACGGGTCCCCGGCGACCAGGTGCACGGCGTTCTGCCCGGCGCGGGCCGCGGAGATCAGCACCTTCGCCACGTCCCCCGGTACGCCCTCGGCCGGGCTGAACTCGGCGTCGGACCGGGCCTGGCCGCGGACGTGCTCGAGCAGCGACTCGGGGACTCCCCGGTCGTAGACCACGTGGTCGGCGTCGACCAGGGCGTCCAGCGCCCGGCGGGTCAGCAGGCCCGGGTCGCCGGGTCCGGCCCCGACGAACGCGATCCGGCCTACGGGCTTACGGGTGCGGGTCATTCTGTGCTCCCAAATTGCTGGGTCCCCGGGCCGGCGTGTCCTTCTTGGCCGAGGATCGAGTCGGCGCCGAGTTCGAGGAGTTCGGCGGCGAGCGCCTTGCCGATCTCCGCCGCGTCGGCGGGCGTTCCGGTGCGGGACAGCCGGAGGTCACGGGTACCGTCCGGGCTGATCACCGCCCCGCGCAGGTAGATCTCTTCACCGGCCTCCCCCTCGGCGAGTTCGCCGTAGGCGGCGACGGGCGCGCTGCACCCGGCCTCCAGGGTGGCCAGCAGGGCCCGCTCCGCGACGACCGCGGCGCGGGACGGTGCGTGGTCGAGCATCGCGAGCAGCTCGACCAGGTCATGGTCGTCGACCCGGCACTCCACCGCGAGCGCGCCCTGGGCGGGGGCCGGCAGCATCAGCATCGGGTCGAGCGTCTCGGTGATCACGTCGGTCCGGCCGATCCGGGCCAGCCCGGCCCGGGCCAGGACGATGGCGTCGAGGTCGGCCTCCGGGCCGAGCACCCGGCCCAGCCGGGTGTCGACGTTGCCCCGGATCGGGGTGACCTCGAGCTGCAGCCCGAGCGCGTGCAGCTGGGCGATGCGGCGCAGCGCGCCGGTGCCGACCCGCGCGCCGGGCGGCAGCTCGGCGAGGGTACGGCCGTCCCGCGCGACGAGCGCGTCCCGGGGGTCCTGCCGGGCCGGCACCGCGGCGATGTGCAGCCCGGGGGCCGCCGCGGTGGGCAGGTCCTTGTACGAGTGGACGGCGAAGTCGATGGTGCCGGCGGTCAGCGCGTCGCGCAGGGCGGAGACGAAGACGCCGACGCCGAGCCGGTGCACCGGGGCGGTGGAGCGGTCGCCGGCGGTCACCACCTCGACCAGTTCGACCTCGCGGCCGGTGGCCTCGGTGAGGGCCGCGGCCACCTGGCCGGACTGGGCCATCGCCAGGGTGCTGCCCCGGGTGCCGAGGCGCAGGGGGGCGGTCATCGCGCACCTCCGGTGGGCGGGACGTCAACGGCGTCGAACGACGGGCGACCGTCGTTGTCGGACGCCACCACGTCGGGGACGGTGTCGACCGGGGAGGTCTGTGGCACCTCGAGGTCGAACAGCTCGCGGAGCAGGGCCGCGTACTGGTCGCCGCCCGGCTCGGCGGCGAGTTGGCGGACCCGGACGGTCGGCTGGTGCAGCAGCCGCTGCACCACCCGGTGCACGGTGCGGGCGACCTCGGCGCGCTGGTCGTCGCTGAGGTCGGGGCGGCGCTGGGCGAGCCGGCGCAGCTCGGCGCTGACCACGTCCTCGGCGCGCCCGCGCAGGGCGGCCACGGTGGGCGCCACGTCGGCGCCGCGCAGCCAGCTGAGGAACGCCTCGACCTCGGTGGCGACGATCCGGGCCACCTCGGCGGCGTCGGCGGCGGCCGGGCCGTCGGCGAGGATCGTCGCCATCCGGTCGATGTCGATCACCTCGACGCCGGGCAGCGCGGCGACGCCCTCCGCCACGTCGCGCGGCACGGCCAGGTCGAGCAGGACCAGCGGGCCGCGCTCGGCGTCCCGCCGGGCCGACGCCCGGCTCACCACGTCGAGGGTGAGCACCGCCTCGGTGGCGGCGGTGGCGGCCACCACCACGTCGACCGTGGCGAGGGCGTCGACCAGCTCGGCCATCGGCACGGCGTGCGCGCCGTACGACTCGGCCAGCCGGACGGCCCGCTGGGCGCCCCGGTTGGTCACGGTGAGCGGCCCGGCGCCCAGCCGGGAGAGGGTGGCCACGCTCAGCGAGCCCATCGCGCCGGCACCGACGACCATGGCGGGCCGGCCGGCCAGGTCGCTGTCGAGCAGCCCGGCGGCCAGGTCGAGGGCGGCGGTGACCACGCTCTGGCCGGCCCGGTCGATGTTGGTCTCCGCGTGTGCCCGCTTGCCGACCCGCAGCGCCTGCTGCATCAGCTCGTGCAGCAGCCGGCCGGCGGAGTCGGCGCCGGAGGCGGAGTGGTAGGCGTCCCGGAGCTGGCCGAGGATCTGCGCCTCGCCGACCACCATCGAGTCCAGCCCGGCGGCGACCCGGAAGACGTGGTCGACGGCGGCGGCGTCGTAGTGCACGTAGAGGTGGTTGGCCAGGGCCGCCGGCGGGCAGCCGGCGTGCTCGGCCAGGACGGCGCAGATGTCGCCGAGGCCGCCGTGGAAACCGGACACGGCGGCGTACACCTCCACCCGGTTGCAGGTGGAGACGAGCACCGCCTCGCTGACGTACGGCTGGGCGACCAGGCGGTCCAGGGTGCGGGTGAGGTCCGCGGGCGGGACCGCCAGCCGCTCCAGGGTGGCGACCGGGGCGGTGCGGTAGGACGCGCCGACGACGAGCAGTTTCACGTGCCGATCGCCTCCTGGTTGTCGGTGACCGCGAGGCCGCCGGGCAGGGCGGTGAGGGCGGATCCGCCGGTGGCGGGAAGCGCGGTCAGCGATGCCTTGCGGTGCTCGTGGAAGGACAGGATCTGCAGCTCGATCGCGAGGTCGACCTTGCGCACGTCGACCCCCTCCGGAACCGAGAGTACGCACGGCGCGAAGTTGAGGATGCTGGTCACGCCGACGGCGACGAGTTGGTCGGCGACGCCCTGGGCGGCCAGCGCCGGGGTGGCGATCACGCCGATCGAGATCGACTCTTCGACGGCGACCCGGGGCAGCTCGTCGACGTGCCGGACGACCAGGCCGTTGATCTCCTCGCCGACCCGCGACGGGTCCGCGTCGAAGAGCGCGGCGATCCGGAAGCCGCGGCTGGCGAAGCCGTCGTAGCCGGCCAGGGCGTGACCGAGGTTACCCACGCCGACCAGTGCGACGGCCCGGCACTGGGTGAGCCCGAGCACCGACTCGATCTGGTCGATCAGCAAGGCGACGTCGTAGCCGACCCCGCGGGTGCCGTACGAGCCGAGGTGCGAGAGGTCCTTGCGGAGTTTGGCGGAGTTGACCCCGGCGGAGTTGGCCAGGCCCTCGCTGGAGACCGTCTCGTGTCCGGCGTCGGCGAGCGCGTGCAGGGCACGGAGGTATTCCGGGAGCCGGGCCACGGTCGCCTCGGGCAGGTCCGGGAGCGCCGGTACGGCACCGGCGCGGCCGGGCGCGCCTGGGTGACGGTGCTGACTCATGAGACTCCGTGCGGTGCGATTTTCGACCAGCGACGGTGGCCGGTCGTTCCGGGACTCCCGCTGGCGACCGATGGTGCCGGCTGTGCTAGCAGGGCGCGTCGGAACTACAGAGTAGGCGCTTGTGAAGAGGTGCACAAATCGCGATCTTGCAGACCCGCGACGCGCCTCCACCTGCACCTCCACTCCGACAAGATCGACGACCGCGCTCCCTCGGCGTCGCGTGGCGATTATTGCTCAATCCCGACTTCTCTGACCAATCGCACGCGCCCTGTCGCGCGGTGTCACCGGCGTGGCGAGGCGCGTCTCACTCCGGGGTAGGGACAGCCCCACCCCGGAAAGGGCGGCCCGCGGGATGGGTAAGCCGAGGTCGCGGACCATAGCCTCGGGTCATGACCGCCGTCCCGCTGGCCACCGCGCCCGCACCCACCACCCCCGCCCGGGGCCTCGTCCGGCAGCTCCTACGCGACTCCGGCTACGTCGTGTTCGGCCTGCCCCTGGCGCTGGTCGGGTTCGTGCTGGCCATCGCCGGCATCGCCCTGAGCGCCGCCCTGCTGGTCACCACGCTCGGCCTGCCCGTCCTGGCCGGCACCCTGTACGTCGCCCGCGCGCTGGCCGACCTGGAGCGGCTGCGGCTGCCCGCCGTGCTCCGCCAGCCCCGGGTCCGCCCGGTCTACCTGGCCCCCGAGCCGCGCTCCGGCTACTGGCGTCGGATCCTCACCCCGATGCGCGACCCGCAGTCCTGGCTCGACCTGCTGCACGCCGTCATCAAGCTGGTGGTGACGCTCCCCACGTTCGTGCTGGTGCTGGTCTGGTGGGCGCTGGCCGTCACCGGCACGCTCTACGGCGCGTACGACTGGGCGATCCCGCGCGGCCCCGGCGACCAGGACCTGAGCCAGCTCCTCGGGATGGGCGACGGGACCGGGGCGCGGGTCGCGCTGAACACCTCGATCGGGTTGTTCGCCCTGCTCACCCTGCCGCTGGTGGCCCGGGCCTGCGCCCGGATCCAGGGCGGCCTGGCCCGCTCGCTGCTGACCGGGGTGGCCGAGATGCGCCAGCGGATCACCACCCTGGAGGACCAAAAGCGGGCCGCCGTGTCCGCCGAGGCGTCCGCCCTGCGCCGGCTGGAGCGCGACATCCACGACGGCCCGCAGCAGCGCCTGGTCCGCCTCGCCATGGACCTCAGCCGGGCCCGCCAGCAGCTCGCCGCCGACCCGGAGGCCGCCGGGCGCACCCTGGACGAGGCGGTCGCGCAGACCCGGGAGACCCTCGACGAGCTGCGGGCCCTGTCCCGGGGCATCGCGCCGCCGATCCTGGTCGACCGAGGCCTGCCCAGCGCGCTGGCCGCCCTCGCCGCCCGCGCCCTGGTCCCCACCGAGCTGCTGGTCGACGACGAGCTGGGCACCGCCGCCGGGCGGCTCGAGCCGGCGCTGGAGAGCACCGCGTACTTCGTCGTGGCCGAGGCGCTGACCAACGTGGCCAAGCACAGCCGGGCCGCCGCCTGCCGGGTCGAGGTGACTCGCAAGGTCGGCCGGCTGGAGATCACCGTGGCCGACGACGGGGTCGGCGGCGCCCACCTGGCCAAGGGGCACGGGCTGAGCGGCATCGCCGACCGGGTCCGGGCCGTCGGCGGGACCCTGGAGGTGGACAGCCCGGCCGGCGGCCCGACCCGGATCCACGCGGAACTCCCCCGGTGACCCCGGGCGGCCACCATCCGGCCGCGCCGCCGGACGAGCCGGACGGGATGACGGGCGGCCACCAGCCGGCCGCCACGCCGCCGGACGGCGACCCGGGCGCGCTGTGGGTGTGGGACGTGGTAGACACCGGACCCATGCGGGTGGTGATCGCGGACGACGCCGTACTGCTCCGGGAGGGGCTGATCCGGTTGCTGACCGAGTCGGGGCACGAGGTGGTGGCCGCCGTCGGTGACGGGGACGCCCTGGTCGAGGCGGTCGTCGCGCACCGACCGGACATCTCGGTGGTGGACGTGCGGATGCCGCCCTCGCACACCGACGAGGGGCTGCGGGCGGCGGTGGAGGCCCGCCGGCGGGTGCCGCGTACGCCGGTCCTGGTGCTCTCCCAGTACGTCGAGGTGTCGTACGCCGACGACCTGCTGGCCACCGCCGGCGGGGCCGGCGGGGGCGGGATCGGCTACCTGCTCAAGGACCGGGTGGCCGCGATCGACGAGTTCCTGGACGCGCTGAACCGGGTGGCCGCCGGCGGCACGGTGCTCGACCCGGAGGTGATCGGCCAGTTGCTGGTCCGCCGGCGGCGCGACGACCCGCTGGCCGCGCTCACCCCGCGCGAGCGGGAGGTGCTGGCGCTGATGGCCGAGGGCCGCTCGAACACCGCCATCGCCCGGGCCCTGGTGGTCAGCGACGGCGCGGTCGAGAAGCACGTCCGCAACATCTTCACCAAGCTCGACCTTCCCGCCGACGCCACCACCCACCACCGCCGCGTCCTGGCCGTGCTGACCCACCTGCGCGCCTGACCTCCGGCGGGGCCCGGGAGGGACGGGGTCAGGGAAGGGTGTGGGCGAGGGTCACGGCCTGGGTGAGGGTGTCGGCGGTTGGGTGGCCGGAGGCGCGGAGCACTGTCGGGTCGGAGAGGCCGCCGGTGTAGAGGACGCAGCGGGCCCCCACCGAGGCGGCCGCGTCGGCGTCGTCCAGCGAGTCACCGATCAGCACCACGTCGTGGCCGGCCAGCCCCAGCTCGGCCAGGTGCTTCTCCAGCCACCCGGCCTTGTGCCCGCCGCCGACCGTGTCCCGCAGCCCGTCCACCCGGGCGAAGTGCGGGGTCAGCCCGTACGTGTGCACGGTGGGCACCAGCTCGTCGTGGAACCACATCGACAGCAGCGACTGGCTGCCCGGCCAGGCGGCGATCGCGTCGGCCGCGTCGGCCGCCAGCGCGCAGCTGGTCAGCCCGGCCCGGTACGCCTGGTGGAAGATCCGGTCCAGCTCGCCGAACGCCGCGTCGTCGATCACCCGCCCGAGCATCTCGGCGTAGTAGTCGGCGATCGGCCGGCGGAACCGCTGCCGGTGCTCCTCGGCGCTGACCGCCGGGCCGCCGGCGCTGGCGAACGCCGTGTTGGTGGCGCGTACCACCAGGTCGAGGTCGTCGAGAAGGGTGCCGTTCCAGTCCCACACCAGGTGGCGCCGTGCGGTGGTCATCACTGCACTGTAGGGGGCCGTTCAGAGCTGTGGGGTGGTGAGGTCCCCCAGCAGGCGCTCCTCCTCGACCCGCCAGTAGCCGTGCTCCTTGCCGTCCAGCAGCACCACCGGCAGCCGGTCGCCGTACTCGCGCTCCAGCTCGATGTCGTCGGTGACGTCCTTCTCGACCCAGCGGTCGCCGGTCACCGCCACCACCCGGTCCAGCGCGGCCCGGGCGTCCTCGCAGAGGTGGCAGCCGGGCCGGGTGATCAGGGTGAGCCGGGCGTCAGTGGACATCGGGTACCTCCGTGCTGATCTCGGTCGGCGGGGCCGGGGACGGCACCGCGGTCGCCGGGCGGAGCTCGGTCTTGCGTACCTTGCCGATCGCCGAGTGGGGCAGTTGGTCGACGAACTCGACGGCGGTCGGGCACTTGAACCGGGCCAGGTTGCGCGCGCAGTGGCCGAGCAGTTCCTCCTCGGTCACGGTCGAGCCGGCCGCCCGCACCACGTACGCCCGGACAGTCTCGCCGGTCCGCGGGTGCGGCACCCCCAGGACGGCCGACTCGGCCACCCCGGGATGCGCCTCGAGCACCAGCTCCACCTCGTGCGGGTAGACGTTGAAGCCGTTCACCAGGATCAGCTCGCCGAGCCGGTCGACCAGGTAGAGGTCGCCGTCGGCGTCGGCGTACGCGATGTCGCCGGTGGCCCACCAGCCGTCGGCGTCCGGACCGTCCCGCCCGTCCGGCCAGTAGCCGGAGAAGAGGTTGTCGCCGCGGACCACGATCTGCCCCGGGTCGCTGCCGGACGGGTCGTCGGCCAGGTGCAGCTCGTCGGCGTCCTCCTCGGCCACCGGCACGCCGTCGCGCCACAGGTCCGCGCCGTCCGCGCCGACCAGGCGCAGCTCGACCCCGGGCAGCGGCCGGCCGATCGAGCCGGGCCGGGGTTCCCCGTCGACGAGGGTGGAGGTGAGCACCGGCGCGGTCTCGGTGAGGCCGTACCCGACGTGCACCGGATGCCCGGTGACCTCGGTGAAGCGGCCCGCGACGGCCGGCGGCAGCGGCGCGGCGCCGCAGACGGCGACCCGGACCGAGGCCAGTGCTGCCGCTCCGCCGCGGTCCGCGTCGGCCCAGGTCAGAAACATCGACGGTACGCCGACCAGCACGCTGACCCGGTGCCGGGCGATCTCGGCGAGCGCCCCGGTCGAGCCGAGTTCGTCGACCAGCACCCCGGTGGCGCCGTGGTGCACGACGGCGCCGAGCCCGGAGTTCAGCCCGTACGCGTGGAACAGCGGCAGCGCGAGCAGCACGGTGTCGTCGGGGCCGACCACCGGCGGGGTGATCCGGTCGACCTGCTCGTGGTTGGCGGCCAGGGCGCGGTGCGACAGCATCGCGCCCTTGGGCCGGCCCTCGGTGCCGGAGGTGTAGAGCAGGACGGCGAGGTCGTCGCCGGTCCGGGCGGGGAACTCCGCCGGGCCGTCGTCACCGTCGGTGGTCGGCGGGGCGGTGTGCACGGCGGCCAGCGCCGGCAGCTCGCCGACCGGCACCCGGTCCCGGACGTCGGCGGCGCAGACCAGCACGGCGGCGCCCGAGTCGGTCAGCACGTGCCGCAGCTCCCGGCCGGTGAAGCCGGGGTTCACCGGCACCGCCACCAGGCCGGCGCGGAGCGCCGCGAGGTAGGTGACCACGAAGTCGGGGCTGTTGCCGAGGGCGATGGCCACCCGGGGCGGGTGGGCGTCCCGGGGGGACGGTGGGGCCGCGAGGGTCAGCGCGCGGGCGGTGGCGGTGACCGCCGCGTCCAGTTCGGACCAGGTCAGCGTCCGGTCACGCCAGTGCAGCGCGGCGCGGTCGCCGTCGGTGGCGGCCGTCCGGTGGAGCCGGTCGGCGAGGTTCGGCGCGGAGCTGTCGGCTGCGTCCTGCACGATGGCTGAGTCTGGCACAGCCGGGCCCGGCCGGCCACGGCCGACGGGCGGGGCGCGGGCCGGCTCGCCGGGTTCCGGACCGGGGGGATCCGCGCCTCGCGCCGGTGCGGTCGGCGGACGGCCGTCGGCGGACGGCGGGCGGCGGGCGGCGGGCGGCGGGCGGCGGGCGGCGGACGGCGGACGGCGGACGGCGGACGGCGGACGGCGGACGGCGGAGCGTCCCCCCGACGGGACTCGGCGACGGGTCGGACAGGATTACCGCGCGCGGGAACGGACCCCGGTTCGGCCCGCGGGCGCGCGTTCCGGGCACGTCGGACCGGTGTCCCGGCAGGACCGCCGCGACACGCCGAGCGACGCGAGAAGTTGGCTCCGACCTGGACTTTCCACTCCGGACCAGGTTCCGGCCGGAAAGTCAACCGCACCCGACGGACAACGGGTCCGCCAATTGTGCGACCGGGCGGGAAATACTTCCGCCCTGTGTAACGGACTTGCCACGCGCGGGTGACGTTGGCCCTATCATCACTCGGGTCGGCTCACCCCATTTGCCGTGAGTCGACACCCCTCAGCCCGAGGAGGCCCCCGTGCCTGTGAGCGCATTGGACCCGCACCTCAAGGGGATCTGCCGCCCGTCGGCACGCCCCGCAACGGCCCTGCCCGACCGGGCCGTGCCCGGTCCCGCCGCGACCCCGCGGCACCCGGTGCCGTCTCGTACCGTCCGGATCGGGGAGGCGCGGTGACCACGTTCGGCTACGCGGAGCGCCCCGCCACCGGAGTGACCGGCCCGACCCAGCGGACCCCCGTCAACGAACGGATCGAACCCGCCCCGCGCACCTCAGCCGAAGGGCTGTGGAGCCTCGCGGCGGTGCGGGGCGAGGGGACCCGGCGGGGCCGCAACCGCTCGCACCACAACGAGGCGCCACCGCGCCCGGCGGTGCCCGGGGGGAACGCGAAGTCCACCACCGGCCGGCTCGGCGCCCCGTCCCGGCCGACCATGCCGGCGCAGGGCCGCCGTGGTGACACCCCGGCCCCGGCGACGCCGGTCGAGACCGAGCCGTCGGCGGCCGAGACCGCCGTGCTGCCCGCCGTACCGGCCGGCGACACGGCCGTCCTGCCGGCGGTGCGCGTCGAGCCGGCCACCGGCTACCCGAGCCGGCCCGACCCGTCGGACCCGGCGACCGAGGTCTGGGCGCTGGTCGAGCGGGCCCAGGCCGGCGAGGCCGAGGCGTTCGGCCTGATCTACGACCGGTACGTGGACACGGTCTTCCGCTTCGTCTACTTCCGGGTCGGCAACCGGCAGCTCGCCGAGGACCTCACCTCCGACACCTTCCTGCGGGCCCTCAAGCGGATCGGCAGCTTCACCTGGCAGGGCCGGGACCTCGGCGCCTGGCTGGTCACCATCGCCCGCAACCTGGTCGCCGACCACTTCAAGTCCGGCCGCTACCGGCTGGAGGTCACCACCGGCGACGTGCTCGACGCGGACCGGGAGGACCGGGGGCCGGAGGGCAGCCCGGAGGCGGCGGTGGTCGAGCACATCACCAACGTCGCGCTGCTCACCGCCGTCAAGCAGCTCAACCCCGAGCAGCAGGAGTGCATCGTGCTCCGCTTCCTCCAGGGCTTCTCGGTGGCCGAGACGGCCCGGACGATGGGTAAGAACGAGGGCGCCATCAAGGCCCTGCAGTACCGCGCGGTCCGGGCCCTGGCCCGCCTCCTGCCTGACGGCTTCCAGCCCTGACCCGTCCCGCCTCGACCCGTCCGGCGACCCGCCGGGCGGGGTACGCGCACCCCTCGGCATCCCGTGGCGCCGATCACGCTTGGTGATTTCGGGACCGTCCGCCCCGTAACCGGCACCCGGCACAAACCGTTTCTCCGGGTGCGACCAGTGGTTGTCCCGGCGTCCCCCGGGCCACCCGGTCCGACGGGCTCGGTCGGCCGTCACGGCCGGCCGTCGCCGTCACGCTGCCACCGGTCGCTGGTGACCACGACGGCCGCCCGGCCGTGACCAGCGAGAGGGGGTGCCTGCGGTGGACAGCAACCTCTTCTCCCGTCGGCGTGCCGAGCGCTTCGCGCAGCTCCTCGACGAGGCCAACGGCGGCCGCCGGCACCACGTCCGCTCCTCGGCCGACGGGGAACTCGCCGCGCTCGTCGCGGTCAGCCGGCGGCTCACCGCCGAACGGCCGGCCGTCGAGGTGGACCGCGAGTTCCGCACCGGCCTGCGTGCCATGCTGGTGGCCACCGCCGAGCGGGAGGGCATCGGCACCCCGGCGCCGAGCGCGACCGGCGCGGCGGCCGGCGGCATCCGCGGTTCGCTGCTGCCGGCGGTGACCGGCCGGCGGGCCCGGGCCCGGGGCGCGATCCTGGTCGGCGTGGCCGCCGGCGCGATCGCCCTCTCCGGCATCTCCGCGGCGAGCGAGAACGCCCTGCCCGGCGACGCCCTGTACGGCATGAAGCGGTCCACCGAACGTGCCCAGCTCGCCCTGGCCAGCTCGGACATCAGCCGGGGCCAGCTCTTCCTCGACTTCGCCCGGACCCGCCTCGACGAGGCGGCCACGGTCCGCAACGACCGGCTCGGGTTCAGCGCGGTGCTGGACGACATGGACGCCGACACCCGCCAGGGCGTACGCCTGCTGACCACCGTGGCGGCCCAGCGCTCCGACCCGGCCGGCCTGGACGCCATCGACGCGTTCCTGAGCGGGCAGCGGCGGGCGGTCAGCGGGCTGCTGGACCGGGCGGACCACGCCGACCGGGACCGCACCCGCGGCTCGCTGGCGCTGCTCGACGCCGTCGGCAACCGGGCCGACGCCCTCCGCTCCGCGATCGGCTGCGGCCTGCCGGCCCCGGCGGCCAGCGACGCGCTCGGGCCCACCCCGCCGGCCTGCCCGGGCAACCGCTGACCCGCCCGGCGGGACGGTCGCCACACTTCGCCACGCGGACGCCTGGCCGTCACACCCCGCCGGATAGGCTCGGTGGGGAGCCCCACGCGGGCCGACGGGAGGGAGGTCGCCGTGACCGGCACCCGGAAGGTGACCGTCAGCACCGACGTCCACGGGCACACCGCCGGCTGGGCGGAGACCCCGGTGGCGCCGCCGGTCACCCCGACGCCCGATCCGGCCGCCGCCGCCTTCTTCGACGTGGACAACACGATGATGCAGGGCGCCTCGATCTACTGGTTCGCCCGCGGCCTGGCCGCCCGCAACTACTTCACCGCCGGTGACCTGGCCCGGTTCGCCTGGCGGCAGGCGAAGTTCCGGCTGCTCGCCACCGAGCACGCCGGGGACATGTCGCAGGCCAAGGAGGCGGCGCTCGCCTTCGTCCAGGGCTGGCGGGTGAACGACGTGGAACGGCTCGCGGAGGAGATCTTCGACGAGCTGATGGCGCCACGGATCTGGGCCGGCACCCGCAAGCTGGCCGAGCGGCACCTGGCCGCCGGGCAGCGGGTCTGGCTGGTCAGCGCCGCGCCGGTGGAGATCGGCCGGGTGATCGCCACCCGCCTCGGGCTGACCGGCGCCATCGGCACGGTCGCCGAGGTGGTCGACGGGGCGTACACCGGACGGCTGGTCGGCGACCTGATGCACGGGCCGGCCAAGGCCGAGGCGGTCGCCCAGCTCGCCGCCGTCGAAGGGCTGGACCTGTCCCGCTGCGCCGCCTACAGCGACTCCGCCAACGACCTGCCGATGCTCTCCGCCGTGGGCCACCCGGTGGCGGTGAACCCCGACCCGGCGCTGCTGCGCCAGGCCCGCGACCGGGGCTGGGACGTCCGCGACTTCCGCACCGGCCGCCGCGCGGTGAAGATCGCCGTGCCGTCCACGGCCGCCGCCGGGCTGCTCGCCGGCGCGGTCACCGCCGGCCTGGCCCTGCACCGGCGCCGCCACCGGCCGGACTGACCGGGGCCCGGCCTCAGGGGCCGAACGGGTCGGGGCGGCGTTCGAGCAGCTTGTGCAGCGTCTGCTGGATCGTCTCCCGCACCTGGTCGGCGAGGTTGAACACGACCAGCGGGTCGTCCGCCGAGTCGCGCAGGTGCGCGGTCGGGATCGGCGGGCAGAACTCGATCAGCCACTTGCTCGGCAGCGGCACCATGCCCAGCGGCCCCAGCCAGGGAAAGGTCGGCGTCACCGGGAAGTACGGCAGTTTGAGCAGCCGGGCGAGCGGCTTGATGTCGGCGAGCATCGGGTAGATCTCCTCGCCGCCGACGATCGCCACCGGCACGATCGGCGTGCCGGTGCGCAGGGCCGCCGAGACGAAGCCGCCCCGCCCGAACCGCTGGAGCTTGTAGCGGTCGGAGTAGAGCTTGCCGACGCCCTTGAAGCCCTCCGGGAAGACCCCGACCAGCTCACCGTTGCCGAGCAGCCGTTCCGCGTCCGGGCTGCAGGCCACCGTCCCGCCGGTCTTGCGGGCGATCTCGGAGACCACCGGCATCCGGAAGACCAGGTCCGCGCCGAGCAGTCGCAGGTAGCGGCGGGCCGGGTGCCGGTCGTGCAGCGCGGTGGCGAGCACCAGCGCGTCCAGCGCCACCGTGCCGGAGTGGTTGCCGACCACCAGGCCGGGCCCGTCGGCGGGGACGTTCTCCACCCCGCTCACCTCGGTCCGGAACCAGTCCCGGTAGAGCAGCCGGACCAGCGGGTGGAAGACCGAATCGGTCAGGTCCGGGTCGAAGCCGAACTCGTCGACCTCGTAGTCGCCGGAGAGCCGCCGCCGCAGGAACGCCAGGCCCTTGGCGACCTTCCGGTCCCAGTGATCGCCCGGCCGGTCCGCGACCGCCGGCCCCGGCGGCACGCCATCGTCCCCTGGCCGCCCGCCCGACGCCGCTCCGCCCGACGCCGCTCCACCGTCACCGCTGGCCGTCGGGCCGCCGTCGCCGGCCGCCGGCGCCTTCTTCGCGACGGCTTTCTTCGCGACGGCTTTCTTCGCGACCGCCTTCTTCGCGACCGCCTTCTTCGCCACGGTCCGCTTCGGCCCGGCCTGTCCCGGCGTGCCGACCGCGGGCTCGTCCGTCGAGGTGTCCGGCTCGTCGGCCGTTGCCCGGGGCGGGACGGCGGGCGCCGTGGCGCGCCGGTGTCCGTTGCGCCGCGCCGGTTCCGGCCCGGGCACGGCCAGCGGCACGTCGTAGCGGGCCTCCTCGCGCTCCTCGCCCGCGCTCACGCCGCCGCCTCGCATCCCGCCGTGGCGGCGCGCGGCGCCATGCCACCGGCGACGATCGGGTACCCGCTCACGAGCGCTCCCGGACGGCCGAGCGGACCTGCCGGATGCTCTCCAGCACCAACTGCTCGGCCGACTGGAGCTGATCCCGGGTCACCACCACGCCACCGTGGTGGGCCCGGATGAAGTCGTCGAAGGCGGCGGCCGTCGAGCGGGGCGTGAAGCGGTACTCCCGCTCGAGTCTGCTGGTGTCCACCACCCGACCGTGCACGAAGAGGTCGACCTGGTCCAGCCCGTACCGGCCGAAGCCCATGCTGCGCGCGATCGCGGCGACCCCGGCGAGGCCCGGTTCCAGCACCGGTACGGCCACCCTCCCGGCCCGCCGGATCGCCTGCGACAGGGACAGCACCCCGGGCCCGGCGACGTTGTACGTCCCCGGGTGCTCCTCGGCCACCGACCGGTGCAGCACCTCGAGGGCGTCGTCGAAGTGGACGAACTGCAGGCGCGGGTCCCGACCGAAGACGGTGGGGACCACGGGCTGGGCGAAGTAGCGGGTGAGCGTGGTGTCCGCGGTGGAACCGATGAACGGCGCGAACCGCAGCACGGTCGCGGTCACGTCGGGGCGCCGGCGGCGGAAGCCCCGGACGTACCCCTCGATGTCGAGGATGTCGCGGCCGAAGCCGCCGCGCGGCACCTCGCGCGGCTCGGTCTCCTCGGTGAAGACGGCCGGGTCCCGGAACGACACCCCGTACGCGGCGGTGGACGAGCGGACCACGAGCTTGCGCAGCCGGGGCGCGCGCTGGCAGGCGGCGAGCAGCTGCATGGTGCCGATGACGTTCTGTTCCTTCATCGCCGGCCGGCCGCCGTGCTGCGGGTCGGGCGCGGTGACCAGGGCGAGGTGGACCAGGGCGTCGACGTCGAGATCGGCCAGCAGGCCGCCGAGCGAGTCGAGGTCGAGCCGGATCCGCTCGACGCCGGCGAGCAGGTCGGCGAACTCGGGGTTGGGGGTGGCCGGGTCGACCCCGATGACCCGGTCGATCCGGGGATCGGCGGCGAGGCGGGCGGCGACGTGCGCGCCCAGGTAGCGGCCGACCCCGGTCACGACGACGACCCCCGGAGCACCTGGGGTGCCACCGGGGGTCACGTCGTGCGCCTTGTCCGGCAGGCGGGATCGAGCCGGGGTCTCCCTGGCCTGATCACCTGAGCCTCCGAGGGTCGACAGTTGGCAAGTGCCGCGGAGTGCCGGGCCACAGCCCGGCCCCGGTCACTTGCCGAGACGGCGACGCTGGACGCGGGTCTTGCGCAGCAGCTTGCGGTGCTTCTTCTTAGCCATGCGCTTGCGGCGCTTCTTGACCACCGAGCCCATACGACAGCCTTTCGATGCAACGTGCGGGGCGGACCGGGAGACACCAGCGGGTGGCGTCGTGACCGCTTGCGGACAACGGACCGGACCTGCGTGGTGGCAGGGCACACCATGGTGCGGTCACGGTCGGGGTCCAGGGTAGCGGGAGTGGGTCAGCAGGACCAACGCGCCCCCGTCGATGCCCCATTCGTCGCAGTCGGCGAGGTGCCTGAGGGGCGCGTCAGGCGGTCTCCTGGAACGCTCCCCGCAGGTATTCGTGCACGGCGTGCTCGGGTACCCGGAACGAGCGACCGACCCGGACCGCGGTCAGCTCGCCGCTGTGCACGAGACGGTAGACCGTCATCTTGGAGACCCGCATGACCGTCGCCACCTCGGCGACGGTCAGGAACCTGACATCCGACAGCCGTGCGTCGGACTGCGACCCGGCCATGGCTCACCGACCCATTCCCATGCCCGGCGCGAGCCATCGGGCAGGCTGGTTCCGCCACGACGGGCAACGCGCGTGTTACCAGTACGGTAGCGGGGCGGCTGTGACCGGCGCGATCCCTTCCTGCGAATGATCATGGGACATCTGCCGTTTCACCCGCATTGACCTGGCGTTTCCTCCCCGGACGGGCGACCCGTCCCGTTGACAGGAGCCCGCCCCGCCGGCGGGAGCGGCGGGCCGGTGCCGGCGGAACGGGGAGGGCGGTGCCGGCGGGAGCGGCGGGCCGGTGCCGGCGCAACGGGCAGGGCGGTGCCGGCGCTCACTCGGCGCGCAGCGCCACCACCGGGTCGAGTCGCCCGGCGCGCTGGGCGGGCACCACACCGAACACGATGCCCACCGCCGCCGACACCCCGAACGCCAGCGCCAGCGACCACCAGGTGATCGCGGCGGGGATCGGCGAGACCGCCTCGACCAGCAGCGCCGTACCGACCCCGAGCGCCATCCCGGCCAGCCCGCCGATCGAGGTGAGCAGCACCGCCTCCAGCAGGAACTGCACGCCGATGTCCCGGGGCCGGGCACCGACCGCCTTGCGCAGGCCGATCTCCCGCGTCCGTTCGCGGACCGAGACCAGCATGATGTTGGAGACACCGACGCCACCGACCAGCAACGAGATCCCCGCGATGGCGGCCAGCACCCCGGTCAGTACGCCGAGGATGTCGCCGAGCACGCCGAGGATCTGCTGCTGGGTGACCGCGCTGAACTCGGTGTCCGGGTGCCGGCGGGACAACTCGGCGACGATCCGCTCGCCGAGTTGGTCGATGCGCTCCCGGTCGGGGGCCTTCACCGCGATCCCGTCGATCCGCTGGGTGCCCCAGAGCCGCTGCGCCGCGGTCACCGGGATGTGCACCTCGTCGTCCCGGTCCACGCCCAGGCTCTGCCCGAGCGGGGTGAACACCCCGATCACCCGGAACCGCACCCCGGCCAGGGCGACCTGCTGACCGAGCGGGTCCCGGTCGGGGAAGAGCGCCCGCGCCACGGACGCGCCGAGCACCGCGACCCGGCGGCTGGTGTCCACGTCCGCCCCGGTGAGGTAGCGGCCGCGGGCCAGCGAACGGGTGAACACCTGCGGCGTGGTCTCCAGGACGCCCTGCACGGTGGTGAAGTCGGAGCGGGCGCCGGCCCGGGCGGTCGCCCCGGACGCCACGGTGACCGCCACCCGGCCCGGGTCGCCGACCACCCGGGAGACCGCGTCGACGTCCTTGAGGTCCAGCGGCGAGACCACCGGGGCGGTGCCGACGTCGATCCGCCCCGGGACGACCAGCAGCAGGTTCGAACCCAGCCCTTCGACCTGCCGCTCGACCTGCTGCTTGGTGCCGGTGCCGATGGCCACCAGCACCACCACCGAGGCGACCCCGATGATCACCCCGAGCATGGTCAGCAGGCTGCGCATCCGGTTGGCCCGCAGCGCGTCCAGCGCCACCCGCCAGGCCTCGGCGAGCCTCACCCGGCACCTCCCGAGGCGGTCTCCGCGTCGGGTCGCGGCCGGTGCGCGCGCGCCGGCCCGCCGCTCGTCCGCGGAAGGCGTCCGGTGGCTCCGGCGGCGCCACCGGAGCCACCGGACGGGTGCCCCGGACCGCTTCCGGACGCGGACCGGGGCTCCGCGCTGGGAGCGGCGTCCAGTGTCGCAGGTCCGCCGTCGCCGCCCGACAGCGGTCGATCATGAAAGGTGTCCGAGCGGATCAGGCCGTCCCGCATCGCGATCCGGCGGCGGGCCCGGGCCGCCACCTCCTGGTCGTGGGTCACCATCACCAACGCCACGCCGGACTCGGCGTTCAGCTGTTCGAGCAGCTCCAGCACCGCCTCGCCGGTGCCGGTGTCCAGGTTGCCGGTGGGCTCGTCGGCGAGCAGCACCGCCGGGTCGGTGACCAGGGCCCGGGCGATGGCCACCCGCTGCTGCTCGCCGCCGGAGAGCTGGTTGGGCCGGTGGTCCAGCCGGTGCCCGAGCCCGACCCGGCCGAGCATGGCCGCCGCCCGGTCCCGCCGCTGCCGGGCCCCGATGCCCCGGTAGACCAGGGGCAGCGCCACGTTGTCCACGGCGGACGTGCGGGGCAGCAGGTGGAACGCCTGGAAGACGAAGCCGATGGTGCGGTTGCGCAGCGTCGCCAGCTCGGGCGCGGAGAGGGTGGTCACGTCCCGGCCACCGATCACCAGCCGGCCGCCGCTCGGCCGGTCCAGCCCGCCGAGCAGGTGCATGAGCGTCGACTTGCCCGACCCGGACGGCCCGATCACCGCCACGTACTCGCCCGGGTCGATGGTGAGCGACACCCCACGCAGGGCCGGCACCGACACCCCGTCCAGCTCGTACGTCCGGGACACGTCGACCGCCTCGATCGCCGGCACCCCGGCGGGGAGGGCGCCGGTCACCGGCGGTCCCGCCGGGCGCGAGGCGGCGGGGGGATCACTTCAGCTCCTGGCCGTCGCGGACCTGGTCGGCGCCGCGTACCACGATCCGGTCGCCGGCCCGCACCCCGCTGACGATCTGCACCAGGTCCTGCCCCTGCACGCCGACGACGACCGGCACCCGGTCGGCGTGGCCGTCGCGCAGCACCCACACCGCGTCCCGGCCGTCGGCGGAGAACACCGCCGAGGCGGGCACCGCCACGGCGTCCGCCGCCTCCCGGACCCGCAGGTGCACGACCGCGTTCATGCCGGGCCGGGGGGTCGGCGCGGCCTCCCCCTCGCCGAGCCGGCCGGCGCCGAGGCTGAGCCGCACCCGGTAGGTCACCCCGCCCCGGGCGGAGGTGGTGGGCAGCACGTCCACCGAGCTGACCGTGGCGTCGTAGGTCGCGCCGGTCACCGCGTCCAGCTCCACCGAGGCGGCCAGGCCGGTCCGGACCAGCAGCACGTCCGTCTCGTCGACCTCGGCGAGCAGGCTGAGCCGGCCGGTGTCCACCACGGTCAGTACGGGGCTGCCCGCGCTGACCAGTCCGCCCTGCGGCACCGCGTCGTCGACCCCCGGCGGCGGCCCGCCCGAGGAGGCCCCGCCCAGGCTGGCCGGGTCGACGCCGGGCAGCCCACCGCCGGCCGCACCCAGCAACGCGGAGAGATCCGTCGGCTGGCCGGCCCGCGTCCCGCCCGGCTGCACCACCCCGGCGATCGGCGCGCGCAGGGTCAGCGCGTCGACGGTCGCCTTCGCCAGGTCGTACGCCTGCTGGGCCTGGACGCGCTGCGCGGCCGAGAGGGAGCCCACGGCGCTGCTCAGTCCGGCGACGCCGCGCTGCACCGCGGCGACCGCCCGGTCGGCGGCGCGGGCGGCCGACTCGTACTGGCGCTGCGCGGACTCGACCTGGAGCAGCAGCGCGGAGCGCACCTGCGGGTCGCCGATCCGCCCGGCGGCCCGGCGGGCGGCGTCGAACGCGTCGGCGGCCGCCCGGTCGGTGCCGCGCCGGCTGCCGCCCAGGTCGCCGACGCCGATGCCGCGGCCGGCCCGCTGAGCCGCGCGCAGCGCCGCCCGCGCCTGCCGGAGCCGGTCCTGCGCGGCCGGCGAGTCGATCACGGCGAGCACCTGGCCACGGGTGACCCGCTGCCCGGGGCGGACCCGCAGGCCGGCCAGCGTGCCGTCGGCCGGTGCGGTGAGGGTGGCGGCGGCGCGGGCGGCCACCGTGGCGGGGGCGTCGATGACCTCGGCCACCTCGGCACGGCCGACCTGCGCGACGGACACGGCGGCGCCGTCGTCGCCACAGGAGGCGGCGGTGGTGCCGGTCAGCGCGACGACGGCGAGCAGGGCGGTGAGCAGGCGGGGGCGGGTGACCGCGGGCAGTCGCGGAGGGTGGATGCGGGCCACCCGGCCCATGCTACGACCCGTCGACGACCGTCGACCCGAGCCGTATCCGCAGCACGGGGCAGGGTCAGCCGGCGACCGCCCGGACGTACCCGACGCAGTCGTCGTGCAGCGCGGGCCAGGAGTCGCCGAGGATCGCCTCGGCCGCGTCGTCCAGCGGCTTCCGCTCGTGCACCACCGCCCGGAAGAAGTCCCGCACCCGCTGCTCGCCGTACCGGTCGACCAGGTGCCGCACCGCCAGGTAGCCGACCCCGTAGGCGCCGCCGACCCGGTCGTCGGCCGCGTCGTCGGCGGGGGCGAGAGAGTCCAGCCGCCCGTTCCACCCGCCGTGGACCAGCCGACGCACCTCGGCCAGGCCCTCGTACCGGCCCACCGGCTGGCCGTCCGAGCCCGCGTACTCGGCCAGGCCCTCGACCAGCCACCAGCTCGACCGGTCCGAGTAGCCGCCGTCGGGCAGCGACGCGGCGTGGGTCAGCTCGTGCCGGAGCAGCTCGCCGGTTCCGCCCGGGGAGAGGCTCGCCGCGTTGAGCACCACGTCGTGGTGCCCACCGCCGACGCCGACCGCGTAGCCGGCCGTCCACTTCGGCCGCCCGCCGCCGTACCAGCGCTGCCACTCGGTCCGCCCGGCGTAGAAGACCAGATAGCGGTCCGGGGGCCGGCCGGTCACCGCGTACAGGTCGGCGACCGCCGCGGCGGCCTCGGCCTCGGCGAGCAGCCCCGGCAGCTTGCCCCGCAGGGCGGGCGTGGTGGCCACGACGGCCCGCTTCCCCACCGCCACCGCCAGGTTGCCGAGCTCCCAGGGGCGGGCGCCGGCCGGCTTCGCCCGCGACTCCTCGACGGCGACCAGCCGGGGTTCCGCGCCGACGAGCCGCCAGCGGGTACCGAACTCCACGGTGGCCGGGCGGCACGACGGCACCACGAAGCAGTAGCCGACCGTGACCGGCAGTCGCCACTGACCCGGATGCCCGTCGTCGCCGGTCGGCAGCCCCGCGGCCGCCGGCCGCCAGACGGTCACCCGCAACGCCCGCAGCCCGGCGTACCGCCGGCTGAGCGCCGGACGCGCGGCCGGCTCGGCGATCGCGAGGAACCCGCTCCGGTCACCGCCGAGCAGCGCCGTGGCCTGCCGTTCCAACTGCCCGGCCAGCCGCTCGCCGAGGCGCCGGGCGGCCGCCGTGGCCGGGTCGTCGCCCGCCGCGGCCGGCCGCCCGGCCGCGTCGCGCACCAGCCCCGGCAGCAGTACGCCTGCCGCGCCGCCCGCCACCAGCACGAACACCAACGTGACCGCCACCCAGCCCCGCCGCCAGCGACGCGTCCCGCCCTCGCCGGCGACCGGCCCTTGCCCGACCAGCCCTTGCCCGGCCGATTCGGCCGCCACCGGCCCTTGCCCGACCGGCTCTCGCACGACGGGCCCTTGCCCGACCGGCCCTTGCCCGACTGATTCGGCCGCCACCGGCCCTTGCCCGACCGGCTCCTGCACGACCGGCCATTGCCCGACCGACTCGGCCGCCACCGGCTCTCGCACGACCGGCTCCTGCACGATTGACCCTTGCACGACGGGCCCGGGCATGGCCGACCCGGCCTCGGCGGCACGGGGCCCAGGAGCGGCAGCGGTCGGGGACGGCACGCTGGCTGCGGCCGTCAGGCCGGGGTGCGGAGCGGGATGCGGGACGGCGGCCGGGGGCGGCGGAGTAACGGACGACCCGCCGCCGCTCGCGCTCGCGGCAGACGGCTCGCCGCCGCCCGCGGCAGGCGGTTCGCCGCCGCTCAGCGCCGGGTCGGAAGCCCGCTCGTCACCGTCGGTCACCGGCGAAGGGTACGACCAATCGGGCGTTCCGACCAGAGCCCACCCGCGCGTCGTCCGTCCGGGCCAACCGCGCCGCTCGGCGCTTCCTGTTCCGCCGCCGACCGGTCTGCCGGCGCAGCTGACTCGGCCGCGCACCACCCCGCCCCGCCGACAGCGGGCGGGGACAGCGTCGGGACAGGAGCGGGTCGGGACGCCTGGGACCGGGCCGCCGAGGCGGACCGGAACGGTGATTCGTTCGCGACATCACGTCGGCAGGCGACCACCACCCACGACCGTCCCCCTGAGAGTCGGCCACCATTCGCCTCGTTCCGCCGACGATCCGACCAACAACCCGACCCGGGAGAGTCGGCCACCCGCGCAGCATCCCGCTCGGCAACCCGACCGACACCCGGTCACCGAGACCCGCGCCGCGCGCCGCCGGCGGTGCCCCGTACCCGTCGGGGAGCGGCCGCCGGGACCGGCCGGTGCGCGGGCGGGCGCTACACCGATTCGCCGGAGTGCAGGAGGAGGGCCTTGTCGAGCGCCCAGAGGGCGGCCAGCAGCGCCCCTGGCACGGGCCGGCCGGCGAGCGCGAGGAGCAGCCCGCCGGTGACGAAGCAGGCGGCCTGCACGGTGAGCTTGGCCGGCGCGGGCAGCGCGACGGTGGCCTTCGGCGAGCAGAACGCGCCCCACACGACGGCGATCAGCAGCGGCGCGCCGAGCCCGGCGAGCAGGCGGAGCGGCCAGCCGGCGTCGAGCGTGAACCCCCACGTGGCGGCGGCCGCGAGCAGGGCCAGCTCGAGCAGGAAGATGAGCCCGATCAGCACGGCCTTCATCAGGATCTCCAGTTCCGGTACGCGGTGTCCAGGCCGGCCACCAGCTGGTCGAAGGAGCGGTCGACGTCGCGCGGCAGCCCGAACCCGCCGGCCGCCTCGAGGGTGATGAAGCCGTGCACCGCGGCCCGGAACATCCGGGTGGCGTCCACGGCGGCGTCGCCGCTGAGGCCGTACCCGCGCAGGATCGCGTAGACGGCGCCGACGGCCTGCTCGCCGGCGGCGAGGTGCTCCGGGTCGGCCGGGTCGGGGGCCCGCTGGGTGGCCGGGTAGCGGCCGGGGTGCCGGCGGGCGTACGTCCGGAAGGCGGCGGCGACCGCGCGCAGCGCGTCGCCGCCGGCCCGGCCCGCGGCGGCCCTGGTCAGCTCGGCGGCCACCTCGGCGGTGGCCAGCGCGGACAGCTTCTGGTGCAGCGCGTCGATCCCCTTGACGTGCTTGTAGAGGCTGGGCAGCGCCACGCCGAGCCGGGCGGCGAGGGCGGCCAGGGTGAACCGGTCGTGGCCGACCTCGTCGGCGAGCACGGCCGCCTCGCGGACCACCGTCTGCGGGGTCAGGCCGGCCCTAGGCACCGGTGGTCACCGTCAGGAACTCGACCAGGTCCGCGGCGGTGGCGTCGGGCTGGTCGGCGTGCGGGTAGTGGCCCGAGTCGGCGATCATGCGGGCCTCGGCGGTGGCGAAGAGCCGCCGGGCGGCCCGCGCCTCTGCGCCGGGGTCCGGGAAGTCCGGGTCCTTCGTACCCATCAGCACCAGCACCGGCTGGCGGACCGCCGCGGCCCGCGCGGTCCAGTGCGGCTCGACCGGCGCGACCACGCCGCGCACCGCGGCCATCCGGCCGCGCAGCCGGGCGACCATCTCCTTCCGGTACGCGGCGTCGTCGGCCGGCCGCCCGCACGGGAAGAGCGTGCGGTGGAACATCCCGAACAGCCGCGGGCTGCGCAGCACCAGCGCCTGCGCGATCCGCATGGCCGGGTTCGGCTTCGGCTGCGCGACGAACGGGCTGACCTGCACGACGCCGCTGACCAGGTCGGGTGCGTCGGCGGCGGCGAAGACCACCGCAGCGCCGCTGGACGAGCTGCCGACCAGGGTGGCCGGGCCGCCGCCGAGGGCCTGGACCACGGCGAGCAGGTCGCCGCCGACCTCGGCCGGGGCGTACGTGGGCCAGTGCGGGCTGGAGTCGCCGTGCCCGCGCACATCGACCGAGGCCACCCGGTAGCCGGCCGCCACCAGCCGGGGCGCCAGGTGCCGGAAGGAGGCCCGGTTCTCCCCCATGCCGTGCGCGAGGACCACCAGCGGACCCGCCCCGTGCACCTCGTACGCGATGCTGCCGCCGTCCCGCGCCACCTGGCTAATCGTCATAGCCGTAAAGCTAATGCTATTAGCTTTACGGGTCAAGGGTTGACCTCACGTCGGGTGCAGGTCGGAGGATCCTGCGCATGCCGCTCTCCGCAGACACCCACGTACGCCTGGCCCGCCCGAGCCGCGACCTCGCCGCCGCCGAGCGGTTCTGGACCGACGGCCTCGGCCTGGACCTGCTCTACCGGGGCGCCGGCGACGGGCCGGGCGAGCACGACCTGGTGATGCTGGGCTGGCCGGGGGCGGGCTGGCACCTGGAGCTGGTCGGCGGCGACCAGCTCGCCGTCACCCCGCGCCCCACCGAGGAGGACCTGTTCGTGCTCTACCTCGACGGCCCGGCCGATCCCGAGCTGGCCGACAGACTGGTACGGGCCGGCGGGACCAGGGTCTCCGCCGGCCCGTACTGGGACCGCTGGGGCATGACGTTCGCCGACCCGGACGGCTACCGCCTGGTGCTCTGCACCCGGGCCTGGTCGAACGCGTGACTCACTTCTTCGACGCCAACGCGCGGCCGAAGAACACCAGGTTCGCCGGGCGCTCGGCCAACCGACGCATCAGGTAGCCGTACCACTGGTCGCCGTAGGGGACGTAGGTGCGCACCGTGTAGCCCTCGCCCACCAGGCGCTGCTGCTCCTCGGGGCGGATGCCGTACAGCATCTGGAACTCGAACCGGTCGGGGTCGCGGTCGAACCAGCGGGCCCGGTCCTCGCCGATGGCGATCAGCCGCGGGTCGTGGGTGGCCAGCATCGGGTAGCCGTCCCCGGACATCAGCACGTTCATGCAGCGCACGTAGGACTTGTCCACCTCGCGGGCGGACTGGTAGGCCACCGACTCGGGCTCGGAGTACGCGCCCTTGCACAGCCGCACCCGGGACCCGGCGCCGGACAGCTCGCGGCAGTCCGACTCGGTCCGCCGCAGGTACGCCTGGAGCACCGCCCCGGTCGACGGGTAGTCCTTGCGCAGCTTGGCCAGGACGTCCAGGGTCGAGTCGGTGGTGGTGTGGTCCTCCATGTCGAGGGTGACCGTGGTGCCGGCCGCGTCGGCCGCCGCGCAGATCGCCCGGGCGTTGTCGTACGCGAGCTGCTCGTCGAAGAGCTGGCCGAGGGCGGAGAGCTTCACGCTCACCTCGGCGGCCGGGGTGAGCTCCGCGGCGGCGAGCAGCCGCAGCAGTTTGAGGTACTCGTCCCGGGTGGCGTTCGCCTGCTCGGGGGTGGTGGTGTCCTCGCCCAGGTAGTCGAGGGTCACCGCCTGGCCGTCGTCGACGAGTACGCGGGTCGCGCGCAGCGCGTCGTCGGTGCCGGCGCCGGCGACGAACCGGCGGACGACGTCCCGGGTGAACGGGGCCGTCGCGACGAGCCGCTCCACCTGGGATGACCGGGAGGCGGCGAGGATGACGGAACGGAGCATGAGCCGAGCGTAACGCCCGGGGGTGGGCCCGCGCCGGGGGGCGGCGGGGCAACGTCACGCTCCGTTCCAGGGGCGCCCGCGGGCCGTCCGGATGGCGGTCGACTGGCGGCGGTCGGCTACAAACGATCATGTGGATCGACACCCCCGCCGCCGGCTCCGGTCGGCCACCGTGCAGCTCGGCGCGCTGACCGCACTGGCGCTCGCCCTCTCCGGCTGCAACAACGGCTACGACGACGATGACGACTGCGCCCTCGGCCCGGCCGGTGGGGGTGGCGGCGACACGGTGGCCCTCGCCCTGCGCGTCGCCACGCCCGCCGCCGCCCGGGACACCCCGGCGCCGGTCGCCGGCCCGCTGCCCGAGCGGGGCGGCTTCGGCACCCACCTCGCCTCCTGCGGCGGCTGACGTGCGGCGCGAGGCGAGTGATCCGCGCCCCGACTGGGACGCGACCGTCCGGGCCCAGGGCCTCGTGTACGTCGACACCGAGCTGCCGGACGGCGGGATCATGTCGTACTGGGACGAGACCGCGGCGTACGCGTTCGAGCTGGACGAGGTGCTCCGGCTGGAGGAGGCCAGCGAGGAGCTGCACCGGATGTCGGTGGCCGCCGCCGAGCACGTGGTGGCCCGCCACCGGTACGCCGAGTTCGGCATCCCCGCCTGGGCCGCCGAGGCGGTCGCCCGCTCGCTGCGCGAGGCGCCGCCCAGCCTCTACGGCCGCTTCGACCTCTGGTACGACGGCAGCTGGCCGCCGAAGCTGCTGGAGTACAACGCCGACACGCCGACCGCGCTGGTCGAGGCGAGCATCGTGCAGTGGTACTGGCTGGAGCACACCCGACCGACGGCGGACCAGTGGAACAGCCTGCACGAGCGGCTGGTCGGCGCCTGGGCGAAGATCGGCACCGGCCTGCACGACCCCCGGGTGCACGTGGTCTGGTCCGCCGAGGAGGAGTCGGGCGAGGACCAGATCACCGCCGGCTACCTGGCCGAGACGGCCCGCCAGGCCGGGCTGGACGTCACGCTCATGCCGATCCAGCGGATCGGGTGGGACGGCCGGCGTTTCGTCGACGGCGTGGACCGGCCGATCACCACCTGCTTCAAGCTCTACCCTTGGGAGTGGATGCTGGCCGAGCCGTACGGGCCGCCGGCGCTGGCGCCGGGCACCCCGACCACCTGGATCGAGCCGGCCTGGAAGCTGCTGCTGTCGAACAAGGCGCTGCTGGCGGTGCTCTGGGAGCTGTACCCGGGCCACGAGCTGCTGCTGCCCGCGTACCTGGACTCGCCGCGCGGAATGTCGGAATACGTGGCCAAGCCGCTGCTCGGTCGGGAGGGCGCCTCGGTCCGCATCGTGACCGGCGGCACCGAGCTGATCAACCCGGGCAGCTACGGCGACGAGGGCTTCTGCTACCAGGAGTTCCGCGCGCTGCCCGAATTCGCGGGCAGCCGGATGGTGCTGGGCAGCTGGATCGTCGACGGCGAGTCGGCCGGCGCCGGGATACGCGAGAGCGAGAGCCTCATCACGGACGGTTACGCGCGGTTCCTGCCCCACTACATCGACGCGCCGCGCACCCCGTGAGTCGTCTACCGTTGGTGTCGTGAACTTCGACGCGTACGCCCGGACCGGTGTTGATCTCGTCAACGCCCGTCTGGACGACCTCGACGACCTGCGGGCCATCTTTCCCGACGACAACGCCTGGATGCGCGACGAGGTGGCGGAACGGGACCTGGCCATCTTCCGGCGGGCGCAGAAGCGCCTGCGTGACGTCTTCGAGTACGGCACCTCGGGCCGGGACGCCGACGCGGTGACCGAGCTGAACGCGCTGCTGGAGGCGTTCCCGGTGCAGCCGCGCATCTCCGGCCACGACTCCAGCGACTGGCACATGCACGTGACCAGCCGGGGCGCCTCGGTCTCGTCGGAATACCTGGCCGGCGCGGTCTGGGGCCTCTCCGTCTGGCTCTGCGAGTACGGCAGCGCCCGGTTCGGCGTCTGCGCCGACGAGCGGTGCGGCAACGTCTACCTCGACACCTCGTCGAACTGCTGCCGGCGGTTCTGCTCGGAGCGCTGCGCCACCCGCTCGCACGTGGCGGCGCACCGGGCCCGCAAGCGCGCCGCGGTCGGCGAGCAGGTCCCGGCCCCCGCCCAGCCGGCGGAGACCCTCACCCCGGTCAGCTGACCCGGCCGCCCTCGCCCGAGCGGCGGCGAGCCGCCCCGGCGGCTCAGGCGTCGACCGGGGACGGGGCGGTCAGGTTGGCGCGGGCGAACTCCAGCGCCTCGCGCAGGTCGGCCTCGCGCACGGCGCGGCTCTTCGCGCCCCGGGTGGTCACCTCCACGGCGACCGAGCCGGTGAAGCCCCGGCCGGCCAGCGAGCGGAGCAGCTCCGCGCAGGGCTGAGCGCCCCGGCCCGGCACCAGGTGCTGGTCGCGCCCCTCGCCGGTGCCGTCACCCAGGTGCACGTGGGCCAGGCCGGCGCCCATCCGATCCGCCATCGCGAGGGCGTCGGTGTGCGAGGCGGCGCAGTGCGACAGGTCCAGCGTGTACGACGGGTAGCCCGCGTCGGTCGGGTCCCAGCCCGGGACGTACGGCACGAACTGCCGGCCCGCCATCCGGACCGGGAACATGTTCTCCACCGCGAACCGCAGGCCACCGAACTGCCCGGCGATCGCGTCCAGGCCCTCGGTGAAGTTCCGCGCGTAGTCCCGCTGCCAGGTGAACGGCGGGTGCACCACGACGGTCGGCGCCTCCAGCGTCTCGGCCAGCTCGGCGGCCCTGCGCAGCCGCTCCCACGGGTCCGGGCTCCACACCCGCTGGGTGACCAGCAGGCAGGGCGCGTGCACCGAGAGGACCGGGACGCCGTAGTGGTCGGCCAGCCCGCGCAGCGCACCCGGGTCCTGGCTCACCACGTCGGTCCAGACCATCACCTCGACGCCGTCGTAGCCGAGCGCCGCGGCCAGCTGGAACGCCGCCGCGGTCCGCTCAGGGAAGACCGAGGAACTGGACAGGAGCACCGGGACGTGGGAAGTCACACCCCTCAGGGTAGCCGCCCCCGTCGCCCGACATCGGGACGAGCAGCCGCAAAGCGGGCGACGGCTCCGCCCTGGATCACATCGGCGTGAGCTGATCCAGCCGGCGGAGGATGACCCCTTCGCGCAGCGCCCACGGGCAGATGTCCAGGCTCTCCACGTCGAGCCGGCGCATTACCGCCTCGGCCACCACCGCCCCGGCGAGGAGCTGGTGGGCCCGCCCGGCGCTCACCCCCTCCAGCTCCTGCAACTGGCTCGGCGGGATGTGCCGGATGAAGCCGAGCACCTGCCGCAGCCCGGTGCGGGTGAGGCTGCGCCGCGCCCACAGTCCGGCCCCGGAGGGCGCCGCGCCGGCCAGCCGGGCCAACATCCGGAACGTCTTCGAGGTCGCCACCGGTCGCTCCCAGCCCACCTCGGTGAGCTGGGCCAACACCCCGTCGAGCCGGCCGTCGACGTACTCCCGCAGCTCCTCGACGGTCTCGGCGGCCGGCGGCACCGCGCTGGCCGGGTCGACCGCCAGCCGCTCCCGGCTCAACCGCCCGGCGCCGAGCGGCAGCGAGATCGCGACGTCCGGGTCCTCGTCGATGCCGGCGGCCAACTCCAGCGAGCCGCCGCCGATGTCCAGCACCAGCAGCCGGCCGGCGGACCAACCGAACCACCGCCGCACCGCCAGGAAGGTCATCCGCGCCTCGTCCGCACCGGAGAGCACCTCCAGGCGTACGCCGGTCTCGTCGCGGACCCGGGCCAGCACCTCGCCGGCGTTGGTGGCCTCCCGGACCGCACTGGTCGCGAAGGCCAACAGGTCGTCGGCGGCCATCCCGTCCGCGGCGGCCCGGGCCATCCCGACCGCCTTCACCAGCCCTTCCGCGCCCGCGTCGGTGAGCGCGCCGTCCGGGCCGATCTGCTCGGCCAGCCGCAGCACCACCTTCTCCGAGTGCGCCGGCCAGGGGTGGGCACCGTGGTGGGCGTCGACCACCAGCAGGTGCACCGTGTTGGAACCGACGTCGAGCACACCGAGTCGCATGATGACGACCCTAGGGCCAACACGTTTCGTCGGCTCGCCGGCCGGCGAGGGTCACCGCGCGTACGCTGGTCCGGGTGACAGGGCAGATCGAGCTTCACGTGCTGGTGGACGACCCGGACGACCCGCGCAGCCGCGAGGTGGGGCTGGACTTCCCCCGGGAGTGGATCGAGTTCGTCGACCCGGCCGACGCCAAGCACGTGGTGCGGGCCGACCTCACCTGGCTGCTCTCCCGCTGGACGTGCATCTTCGGCAAGGGCTGTCACGGCATCGTGGCCGGCCGGGCGGCCGACGGCTGCTGCTCGCACGGCGCGTTCTTCACCGACGGCGACGACGAGAAGCGGGTCCGGGCGGCGGTCAAGCGGCTCACCCCGCAGACCTGGCAGCACTTCCGCCGGGGCTTCAAGAACTGGACCGAGAGCGACACGATCGACGGGAAGAGCCCGGCCCGGCGCACGGCCACCCGGGACGTCGACGCGCCCTGCGTCTTCCTCAACGACGCGGACTTCCCCGCCGGGGGCGGCTGCGCGCTGCACGCCCAGGCACTGCGGGACGGGGTGCACCCGTTGGAATACAAGCCGGACGTCTGCTGGCAGCTGCCGATCCGCCGGGACCAGGACTGGCACAAGCGGCCCGACAACACCAAGGTGCTCATCTCCACGCTCGCCGAGTTCGACCGGCGAGGCTGGGGCGCGGGCGGGCACGACCTGGACTGGTGGTGCACCTCCTCGACCGACGCGCACGTCGGCGCCGAGCCGATGTACATCTCCTACGGACCGGAGCTGACCGCGCTGATCGGCGCCCCGGCATACGCGAAGCTCGCCGAGCTGTGCGCGGCGCGGCTCCGGCAGGGGCAGGTAGCGCCGCACCCGGCCAGCTCTGGCTGATCGCTGGTCGCGCGCCTCGCTTCCTGGTTCCGCGTTGTTGCTGGTTGCGGCTGTGTTCTGGTTGCGGCTGCGTTCTGGTTGCGCTTGGGGCTGGGGGCGAGGGTGACCGGCTCCGGGCGGTCAGGCTTGATCCCTGCGCCGGTCACCCTCGCCCCCAGCCCGTCGTGGGCGTTCGCCGTCCGGCGGTGACCGGCTGTGCTTGCTCAGGCCGTTGTGTTCGGTCGTCGACGGGTCCGCTCGGGCCTCCGGTCCGTGGTGGGCTCGGCCGGCACGCTCACCCTTCGGCCTGTGGTGGGCGTTCGTCGGCCGGTGGTGGCTGCTCGCTGAGCTGGTTGTGCTCGGCTGGCGGGAGACGCCGCTGGCCGGCACCCGGGTTCGGGTGCCGGCCAGCGTGCGCTTGGTGCTGTGGTCAGTTGTTTGCGTGCTGGGCTTGGTCAGCTGTTCCAGTGCTGGGCGACGATGTCGGCGGCCTGCTGCTCCCACTGGGCGTAGGCGTCCGGGTAGGCCGAGACCTGCACGGTCTGGGCGGCCTCGGTCAGCGGCATGTCCTGCCAGCCGTCGACCTGCTTGAGGCCCTTGAGGAAGGCCAGCGTGGAGTACTCGGGGTCGGTGATCTGCTCCGGCGTGCCCCAACCCGAGCTCGGGCGCTGCTGGAACAGGCCCAGCGAGTCGTGATCGTTGCGGTCGCCGAGGTGGCCCAGGTTCTCCAGCTTCGACTCCTGCAGGCTCGTGGCGATGGAGATCACCGCGGCCCGCTCCGGCAGACCCGCCTTCTTGGTGGCGGCGATGATCGCCTTGGCGTTGGCGGTCTGCTCATCGGACAGGTCGATACGCGACTGGGCGCCCTGCACACCGTGCGGAATCAGCTTGCCCATGTCCGGCTTGTCGGCCTGCACGGCCGCGACCGGCTTCGCCTGCATGGTCGGGGTGTCGGCGTGGGCGGCGATCGGACCGGCGAACACACCACCGGTGAACGCCAGACCAGCAATACCCAGCACGCTCTTACGCAGCATCGTGTTCATGACAAAGCTCCATTCGGGGGACGGCGCACACCCCGGCGGGGGACCGGTGAGATGTGCGCAAGCACCGTCAGGCGCTCAACGGATGACAACGCGATAAGCGCGCACCCAGAGGGGGAAAGTCTTAGGGGGATCATCCCGGCCGCGGGGCGGGGGCCTCTTCGCGGCGCCGGGACCATGTGTAACGACCACCGGCCCACCATCATTCCCGGGGGCCCGACACCCGTGAAGGGTGCTCTTCCTTGGCCGTTCACCCGGATACAACGACCCCCGGCCCCCAGCCATTCCGGCCCCACGGTGCCGCCGACCACACCCCCGGGACCGGACATAACCCCCAAGGGCGGCAGGTCAACGCGGGCGTCGCTCTCGTCGGTGGAACGCCATGGAGGTTTCCGGAGCCCGGAGACATCCATGGCGTTCCACCCGGCACACCCAGCCAGCTCAGTACCGGGCAATCCGCCCGGGCCGCCCTGGCCGGAGCAGGAGCAGTGACATCGAGCGTCCCCGGCAGCGATATCGCCTGAAGGCTGCCGCACTGCGCCGGGCAGCCGCACTGTCCCGGCAACCGCCACTGTCCTGGGCAGCTGCGCCGCCCCGGACGGTCGCACCGACAGGCTGCACCCGAGGTGACCCGCGAACCGGGCAAAACGTACACGAAACGCAGGCCGCGGATACGGCGGGATCACCCCGATCGGCCTGCCAACGGAGTGGCCGATCCTGGTCGACTCGCGGGTGGTCGCCACGCCGCAGCGCACGGCACGGACATCGCCAGCTCCACGGCACGGACGGGCGGCACGTCACGACACGGACGGGCGGCACCTCACGACACGGACGGCGCCTGGCTGTTACCAGCGCAGCCGAAGGTCACGGCTCGAACTTGTAGCCCAGTCCCCGGACCGTGACGATGTAGCGGGGCGCGGACGGCTCGGGCTCGATCTTGGACCGCAGCCGCTTCACGTGCACGTCGAGCGTCTTGGTGTCGCCCACGTAGTCGGCGCCCCAGACCCGGTCGATGAGCTGGCCCCGGGTGAGCACCCGGCCGGCGTTGCGCAGCAGCAGCTCCAGCAGCTCGAACTCCTTGAGCGGCAGTTGCACGCCGGCGCCGTCGACGGTCACCACGTGCCGTTCGATGTCCATCCGGACCGGGCCGGCGGCCAGCGTCGGGCCGCCCGGCTCGTTCGCCTCGGCGCTCTGCCGGCGCAGCACCGCCCGGATCCGGGCCACCAGCTCGCGCGGCGAGTACGGCTTGGTCACGTAGTCGTCGGCCCCGATCTCCAGGCCGACCACCTTGTCGATCTCGCTGTCCCGGGCGGTCACCATGATGATCGGGACGTGGGAACGCTGGCGGAGCTGGCGGCAGACCTCGCTACCCGACATCTCCGGGAGCATCAGGTCGAGCAGCACGATGTCGGCGCCGGTCCGGTCGAACTCGGTGAGGGCGGCGGGCCCCGTCGCGGCGACGGACACCTCGAAGCCCTCCTTGCGGAGCATGTAGGACAGGGCGTCGGAGAACGATTCCTCGTCCTCGACCACCAGTACGCGGCTCAACGGGGTGTTCCTTTCCTGTCGGTCAGACCGGCCGGAAGTCGGCCGGGCCGGCCTCGATCCCAGTGGAGGAGAGTGTCGCCTCCAGGTCGTCCGGAGGGCTGGCGGGCAGCCGGAGGGTGAACGTCGACCCACCACCAAGAGTGCTCGACACATCCACCCGGCCGCCATGGTTGCTGGCGATGTGTTTCACGATGGCCAGACCGAGGCCGGTGCCGCCGGTGGAGCGGGAGCGGGCCTGGTCGGCCCGGTAGAACCGCTCGAAGATCCGGTCGACCTCGTTCGGGGCGATGCCGATGCCCTGGTCGGCCACCGCGATCTCGACGTGCTCGTCGGTGGCCTGTGCGGTGACCCGGACGGTGGTGTCCTCGCCCGAGTAGTTGATCGCGTTCTCCACCAGGTTCGCCACCGCCGTGGCGAGTTGGCTGTCGCTGCCGTACGCGGTGAGGCCACGCTGGCCGGCCACGACGATTTCCACCCGGCGGGCGGTGGCCGCCGTCCGGGTCCGGTCGAGCACCTCGGCGATCACCCAGTCCACGGCGACCGGTTCGGGGGCGGGCTGCGGTTCGGCGCCCTGGAGCCGGGTGAGTTCCAGCAGTTCCTGGACGAGCCGGCCGAGGCGGGTGGACTCGTGCTGGATGCGCTCGGCGAACCGGCGGGCGGCGATCATGTCCTCGGAGAGGTCGGCCGCGGCCTCGCCGGCCGGTTCGGTGGCGTCCACCAGCGCCTCGGCGAGCAGTTGCAGGGCGCCGATCGGGGTCTTCAGCTCGTGGCTGACGTTGGCCACGAAGTCCCGCCGTACCCGGGCCAGCCGGTGCGACTCGGTGACGTCGGCCGCCTCGACCGAGATGTAGCCGGCGCCCAGCCCCATGGCGCGCAGGTGCACGCCGAGCGGGTTCTCTCCGGCGCTGTCGCGGCCCCGCGGCAGGTCCAGCTCGATCTCGCGCCGCACGCCCGTGCGGCGGACCTGCCCGGCGAGGGTACGGATCAACGGGTGCGCGGCGATCGAGCCGGGCGTCGCCCCGGTGCGGAGCAGGCCCATCGCCCGGGCGGCCGGGTTCACCAGCACCGGCTCGTCGTCCGGGTCGAGCACCACCACTCCGGCGCGCAGCGCGTCGATCGATTTGCGGCCGAGCCCGGCGAGCCGGGCCTGCTGGTCGTCCGGAATCGCGGGTCTCCCTGCGCCTCCTCGGGAGCCGCGGCTCCTCGGCCGCGCCGACCGGCGCCGCCACTCCCGGACGGGCCCGGACAGCAGCAGCCCGGCGACCAGCCCGGTCACCAGTGCCACGGCCACCCCGACCGTCACCGCCCATTCCACCCGGCGATCGTAGGGTCATCGTTTACCTGGCCATCGGGCAGAACGGGACGAAGCACTCGCGCTTCCGGGAAAGTTCACCCCCGGGTCCCGTGCCGTTCACCCGCGTTCACCGTGGCGCCGGTTCCCCCGGCCTACGGTGGGTCGCGCACCTGCTCACGCCGTACCCGGGCCGCTCCGGCCGCCGGCGGCCACCGACCCCAGGAAGTGACGATGCGCGACGAATTCCGGGCCGACCTGCAGATCGTCAGCCAACTGCTGGTGGACATGGCGGAGGGGGTGCGGTCCGCCATGCGCCACGCCACCCGGGGCCTGCTCACCGCCGACCGGGCGGCGTCCGAGACGGTGATCGCGCGGGACGCCGAGATCGACGACCTGTACCGGCACGTGGAGGAGCGGGTCTGCGACCTACTGGCCCGGCAGGCGCCGGTCGCCTCCGACCTGCGCGCCATGATCACCGCGCTGCACGTCGCCGCCGACCTGGAGCGGATGGGCGATCTGGCCGAGCACGTCGCCAAGACCGCGCTGCGCCGGCACCCGTCGCCGGCGGTGCCGGCCGAGCTGCGGCCGGTCTTCACCGACATGGCGGCCATCGCCGACCGGATGGCCGAGAAGATCGCCACCGTGCTGGCCAAGCCCGACGCCGACCTCGCCGCCGAGCTGGACCGCGACGACGACGCCATGGACGACCTGCACAAGAGCCTGTTCGGTGTGCTGCTCGGCGAGGGCTGGCCGTACGGGGTGGAGACGGCGATCGACGCGACCCTGCTGGGCCGCTTCTACGAGCGCTTCGCCGACCACGCGGTCAACGCCGGCGAGCACGTGGTCTACCTGATCACCGGCGAGACGGCACCCTCGGCGAACTGAGCCAGGCACCAGCCCCGGCCGCGCGCCGAGCCCGGCACCAGCCCTGGCCGCGAGCCGAGCCGGGCACGACGAAGGCCCCCGGTCACCCGGGGGCCTTTCCGTCGGCCGGGGTCAGCGGCCCTGGTTGGCGACCGCGGCGGCGGCCGCCTTGGCGGCCTCCGGGTCGAGGTAGGTACCGCCGAGCACCTGCGGGCGCAGGTGCGGGTCGAGGTCGTAGCGGAGCGGGATGCCGGTGGGGATGTTCAGCTTGGCGATCGCCTCGTCGGAGATCTGGTCGAGGTGCTTGACCAGGGCGCGCAGCGAGTTGCCGTGCGCGGCCACCAGCACCGTCCGGCCGGCCAGGATGTCCGGCACGATCGAGTCGTACCAGTAGGGCAGCATCCGCTCGACGACGTCCTTCAGGCATTCGGTACGCGGCATCAGCTCGGTCGGGAGGAGCGCGTACCGGGGGTCGCCGACCTGGGACCACTCGTCGTTGTCGTCGATCGGCGGCGGCGGCGTGTCGTACGACCGGCGCCAGAGCATGAACTGCTCCTCGCCGTACTCGTCCAGGGTCTGCTTCTTGTTCTTGCCCTGGAGGGCGCCGTAGTGCCGCTCGTTGAGCCGCCACGACCGGCGTACCGCGATCCAGTGCCGGTCGGCGGCGTTCAGCGCCAGCTCGGCGGTGCGGATCGCGCGGCGCAGCACGCTGGTGTGCACCACGTCCGGCAGCAGGTTGTGCTCGCGGAGCAGCTCGCCGCCGCGCCGCGCCTCGTTCTCGCCCTTCGCGGTCAGGTCGACGTCGACCCAGCCGGTGAAGAGGTTCTTGGCGTTCCAGTCGCTCTCGCCGTGCCGCAGCAGGACCAGCGTCCCGATGGTGGGCCCCTCGCTCGCAGTCATGCGGATCATCCTGCCGTACCGCCCGGGCGGACACGCGGGGACCGGTGGTGACGACCACCACGTGGAAAAGCTGATGACCGGCGTTCCGGGCCGGGACTAGGTTGTAAGGCGCTCAATAACCATCGGTCATTACCAAAACGGGGGCGTCGGATGCGGACGGTACGCGGCTGGTTCCAGAACACCACGGGCGGGCTGCCGCGGGCCTTCTGGTACCTGTGGACCGGCACGCTGATCAACCGGCTCGGTTCGTTCGTGCTGGTCTTCCTGGCCATCTACCTCACCCAGGAGCGCGGCTTCTCGGCGTCGGCGGCCGGCCTGGTGATCGGGCTCTGGGGCGTCGGCGGGGCGGTCGGCACCACCGTCGGGGGCACCCTGGCGGACCGGTGGGGCCGGCGCCCCACCCTGCTCACCGCGCACCTCGGCGCGGCCACCATGATGCTCGCGCTCGGGCTGGCCCGGCCGCTCTGGGCGGTGGCCCTCGGCGCGCTGCTGCTCGGCATGTTCGCCGAGGCGGCCCGCCCGGCCTTCGGCGCCATGATGATCGACGTGGTGCCGGAGAAGGACCGGCTGCGCGCCTTCTCCCTCAACTACTGGGCGATCAACCTCGGCTTCGCCTGCGCCGCCGTCCTGGCCGGGTTCGCCGCCCAGGCCGGCTACCTGCTGCTCTTCGTGGTCGACGCGGCCACCACGCTGGTCACCGCGCTGATCATCTTCACCCGGGTCCGGGAGACCCGCTCGGTCGCGGCCGGCCCGGCCCGGTCCGACGGCCGTGCCCCGGCCGGCGTCCTGCGGACCATCCTCAACGACCGGGTCTACCTCGGCTTCGTGGCGCTCAACCTCTTCGCCGCGCTGGTCTTCCTCCAGCACATCTCGATGCTGCCCATCGCCATGGGCGACTCCGGCCTGAGCCCCGCCACGTACGGCTCGGTGATCGCGCTCAACGGGGTGCTGATCGTGGTGGGCCAGCTCTTCGTACCCCGGTTGATCAAGGGGCGGAGCCGGTCGCACGTGTTGGCGCTCGCGGCGCTGGTGATGGGCGTCGGCTTCGGGCTCACCGCGTTCGCCCACGCGGCCTGGTTCTACGGCCTCACCGTGCTCGTCTGGACGGTCGGCGAGATGCTCAACTCGCCCTCCAACTCCACCCTCATCGCCGAACTCTCCCCCGCCGAGCTGCGCGGCCGCTATCAGGGCGTCTTCTCGCTCTCCTGGCAGGTGGCCGGGGCCGCCGCGCCGGTCCTCGGCGGCCTGGTCCGCGAGCACGCCGGCAACACGACGCTCTGGCTCGGCTGCGCCGTGGTCGGCGGGGTGATGGCGGTGGCCCACCTGGTCTCCGGCCCGGCCCGCGAGCGGCGGGCGGCCCAGCTGCGCACCCCGACCCTGCCGGTCCGGCCGGTCACCGTGGTCCGCACCCCGGTGCCCGAGGCGGCCGAGGCCGCGGCCACCGGACCCGCCGAGCCGGTCCGCGCCACCCAGTGAGGTACGCCGGCGCGCGGCCGCGTCGGGCGCCGATCCCTTTGCCTCCGCACGTTTGTCGGCGCGCCCTCGGGTCACCTACCGCACTGGGACCGCGGGCCGACGCGCGGTCAGCCGGGTCACCCACCGCAGCCGGGACGGCGGGCCGACGCGCCGTCCCGCGGGGGTAGGTGAGCAGCGCCACGCTGGCGCGGGCCGGCCCGGCTGCCTACGGTCGACGGCGGAGTAGTTAACAAACCTTCATGGAGGACGGGTGCGCGGCCTGCGGCGCTGGTGGGACAGCTCGGCCGGCGGGCTCCCCGGCACCTTCTGGTACCTCTGGTCCGGCATCCTGATCAACCGGGCCGGCGCGTTCGCGATGCTCTTCCTCTCGCTCTACCTGACCGCCGCGCGCGGCGCCTCGCCGGCCCTGGCCGGACTGGTCGTCGGGGCGTACGGGGTGGGCGGGGCGGCCGGCACGCTGCTCGGTGGGGTGCTCGCGGACCGGTGGGGTCGGCGGTCCACCCTGCTCGCCGCGCACCTGGTCGCGGCCGGGCTGATGGTGGCGCTGGCGTTCAGCCGGCACCTGCTGGTGATCGCCGTGCTGGCCGCGCTGGTCGGCGTGGCGCACTCGATGCCCAGCCCGGCCTTCGTCGCGGCGATCGTGGACGTGGTGCCGGAGGAGCGCCGCGCCCGGGCGTTCAACCTGCAGTTCTGGGCGTTCAACCTGGGCATGGCGGTGGCGTCGCTGCTGGCGGGCGTGCTGGCCGAGGCGAGCTACCTGGCGCTCTTCCTGGTCGACGCCTGCACCACGCTGGTGACGGCGGTGGTGATCGCGCTGAAGGTCCCCGAGACGCTCGACCGGCGCATCCGGGTGCCGTCCGCCCCGGGCGGACGCCGGCCCGGCCTGCACACCGCGCTGACCGACCGGGTCTTCCTCACCTTCGTCGGGCTGACCTTCCTGTTGGCCGTGCTCACCATGCAGACCTCGACGATCATGCCGCTGGCGATGCGCGCCGACGGCCTGCGCCCGTCGTCGTACGGGCTGGTGGTGGCGCTGGGCGGCGCGCTCATCGTGGTCGGCCAGCTCTTCGTGCCCCGGCTCATCGCGCCCTACCGCAAGTCGGCCGTGCTGTCGGTCTCCACCGGGCTCATGGCGCTCGGCTTCGGCGCCCTGTCCGCCGCCGACCACCTGCCGGTCTACCTGGGTGCCGCGGTGGTCTGGACGGTCGGGCAGATGCTGGCGGCGCCGCCGAACGCCCAGATCAACGCGGACCTCGCCCCGCCCGAGCTGCGGGCCCGCTACCAGTCGGTCTTCTACCTGACCTTCCCGGCCGCGTCCTTCGTGGCGCCCGCGTTGGGCGGGCTCAGCATCCAGCACCTCGGCGAACGGCACTGGCTCGTGGTGGGCGGGCTCGGCCTCGTCGCCGCGGTCGGTCACCTGCTCGCCGGCCCGGTCCGGGAACGCCGGGTCGCGGCGCTGCGAGCGGCCACCGCCGAGCGGGAGAAGGCGCTGGCCGGGGAGCGCTGACCGGCACCGCTGGCCGGGGAGCCTGACCGGCACCGGCCGGAAACGGCTCGAGCGCCCACCCTGACCCCCGTCAGGATGGGCGCTCGGACCGTACGCCCGGCGGCGGCGGGCGACCCTCACCCCCGTAAGCGTCGCCCGCTCGCGCCGCCGGTTCCACCGGGTGGCACCGTCCCCCAACGGCGTGCTCCACCCGATCCCTCGCGTCTCGCTTGCGCGGATCTGATCGATCCGCCGCTCCCCCGAACGATTCCAAGCGTGACGCGGTGCAATAAAGTTAGTTCGCCCGGATTCCGGATTCAACCCGGATCGCTGTCTCGCCCGTCACAACCGGGCCGGAAAGCTCCTGCTCCGGGCCTCGGTCATGGCCAACAGGGAATCCCCGCCGGCCATTCCCGTAAACCTCAACCGTCCTCCCGATTCGGGTTCTCGGTCCGGAAGAAGTTGCTCTGCCGGCCGTCCCGAAGCTGCTCCTGGTAGATCAGGTTCAGCCGGCGCAGGTCGAACGTGCGGAACCAGTCGTCCCAGCTGATCTCCTGGATCCGGCTGCTCTCCCGGTAGCCCGGGATGTTGAAGGTGAGCACCCCCGGCCGGTTGCCGCGCTCCGTACCGGCGATGGTGGCCGGCTTGGCGTTGCGGGCCCGCGCCCAGCGCTGGATCACCTCGTGGTTGCGGGTGACCAGGCTGCGACCCGGACGCTCCGGCCGATCCTCCAGCGACATGATGAGCTGGGACGAACCGACCGACCGGCTGGACGCCCGCCCCGTCGTCGTACCCCCGGACGGGGCCGCCCGGGCGGTGGCCCGGCGGGCCGGTGCGGCCTTGGCCCGGGCGGTGGTGCGCTTCGCGGCGGGCGCCGACTTCCGCGCGGCGGTGGTCCGCTTCGCGGCCGTGCCCGTCCGGGTCCGCGCGCCGGTGGTCTTCGCGGCCGGTGCCGCCTTCCGGGTCCGCGCGCCGGCCGCCTTCGCCGCCGGCGCCGACTTGCGGGCCCGCGCGCCGGTCGCCTTCGCGGCCGGCGCCGCCTTCGCCCGGGCGGTGGTCTTCTTCGCGGTCGTCTTCTTCGCCGCGGCGGTCTTCTTCGTCGCGGACGCCCGGCCGGCGGGGCCGGTGCTCTTCCGGGCCGCACCACCGCGCGACTCCGAGCGCAGGGTCCGGGTCAGGGTCTTCACCAGATCCGGCTTGCGCATGGTGGAGATTCCGGTGACCCCGCGGCGGCGGAGTTGCCCCCGGAGGTCGTCCACCTTCATCCGCGAGATGTCGGATTCGGCGATGCCCGGCGTGTTCGCGGTCTGGTTGCCGGGTTGCCGCTTGGTCCTGGCCGCGGTGCTGCCGCGACCTGAGCTGTTGCGCTGAGCCATGAGAAACGCTCCTCGACAGTCCGTCCTCGGCCCGCGGTGGGTCCCAGTGCCGCACCGCGCGGTGCGGCATACCCGTCAGGACGGGTCCGAACCTCCGACGCCCGAGGTCGCGTCGGCCGACGGCTCGAAGAGGTGGGCGAACGCGGCCAGATTGGCCGTCGACTCGCCCCGCTTGACCCGCCACTCCCACTCCCGGCGGATCGCGGTGCCGAAGCCGATCTCCAGCATGCTGTCGAACGACTCGTCGGCGTAGGTCAGCACGGCGCCGAGGAGCCGGTCCAGCTCCTCCTCGTCCACCCCGGCCAGGTTGACCCGCCCGGTCAGGTAGACGTCACCGACCGCGTCGATGGAGAACGACACCCCGTACATCCGGGCGTTGCGCTGCAACAGCCAGGCCCAGAGCTCCTCCCGGCGCTCGTCCGGCTGGCGCATCACGAACGCCTCGACCCGCAGCGCGTGCTCGCCCACGATCAGGTTGCAGATCGTCTTGAGCTTGTGCGTGCCCGGCAGGGTGACCGCGTACGACGTCTCGCCGGTGGACTCCCACTCCAGCTCACGCTCGGCGCAGACCGACTCGATCAACGCGGCGACGTCACTCCGGCGGCTCATCGCACCCACTCTACGGTCGCCACCCACCGCGCGCCGGGCGGGCGGCCCGGGTCACCACGAGCAGGAGAGGGCGGGATCGCGGGCCAGCCGGTCGGCCAGCCGGGCCCGCTGCTCGGCGATCGCCTCGCTGTAGACGGCGAGCAGCCCGGTCACCGTACGCTGCCAGGAGAAGTCGCGGGCGTGCCGCTCGGCGCCCTGGGCCAGCGCGGCCCGGCACAGCCGGTCGGGCAGCAGGCGGGCCAGCGCCCGGGCCCAGTCCACCGGGTCGTGGCCGTCGATGAGCATCCCGCTGACGCCGTCCCGGACCGCGGTCACCAGACCGCCCACCGCCGCCGCCAGCACCGGCGTGCCGCAGGCCTGGGCCTCCAGCGCCACCAGCCCGAACGACTCGTTGTACGAGGGCACCGCGACCAGGTCGGCGGCCCGGTAGAGGGCGGGCAGGTCCTCGCCGGTACGCGGCGGCAGGAAGCACACCCGGTCGGCCACCCCGAGCGAGGCGGCCAGCTCGATCAGCGCGGTGGGCCGGTCGAGGCCGCTGCCGCTGGGGCCGCCGCAGATCACCACGGTCACCTCGTCGGCGAGCGCGGGATCGCGCTGGCGCAGCGCGGCGACCGCACGGATCAGCACGTCGGGGGCCTTGAGCGGCTGGATCCGGCCGACGAAGGCGACCACGTACCCGGCGGTGGGCAGGCCGAGGCGGCGGCGCGCGGCCATCCGGGCGGCGTGCCGGTCACCGGCGGCCGGGCGGAACCGGTCCAGATCCACCCCCGGCTGCACCACGGCGACCCGGGCCGGGTCGGCGTTGTACCGGTCGATCAGGTCGCCGGCTTCGACCCGGGTGTTGGCGACCAGCCGGTCGGCCTCCGCCACCACCTGCTCCTCGCCGATCACCCGGGCCTTGGGCTCCGGCCGGTCCCCGGCGGCGAGCTGCGCGTTCTTGACCTTGGCGAGGGTGTGCGCGGTGTGCACCAGCGGCACCCCCCACCGCTCCTTGGCCAGCCAGCCGACCTGGCCGGAGAGCCAGTAGTGCGAGTGGATCAGGTCGTAGTGGCCCGGCGGGCGGGCCGCCTCGGCGCGCAGCACGCCCGCGGTGAACGCGCAGAGCTGCCCGGGCAGCTCCTCCTTGGTCAGCCCTTCGAGCGGGCCGGCGGTGACGTGCCGGACGTGCACCCCGGGCGCCATCTCGACCACCGGCGGCAGGTCACCGGAGGTGGCCCGGGTGAAGATCTCCACCTCGACGTCGGCCTCGGCCAACCGCCGGGCGATCTCCAGGATGTAGACGTTCATGCCGCCGGCGTCGCCCGTGCCGGGCTGGTGCAGCGGGGAGGTGTGCACGGAGACGGTGGCGATGCGGCGCGGCCGTGGCCACGGCAGGGCACCTCGCTGACGACCGACACCGGTGTGCAAATCCGCCACGTCCGCTCCCTCTGTCACGGTTGATGCCGTCCCGCACGACCGGCGCTTCTCGGTCAACCTCCACGCCGGATGTCATCTTCCCCATCGGGCTTGGGAAATGCTTCCCGGCCGGGTCCCGGCGTGACGGAGCTCATCGGCACGCCCCGGCACGGGCCGGGGGAGAATGGCCGGATGACCTCTGTCGCCATCGTCACCGGAGCGTCCAGCGGGATCGGCGCGGCCACCGCCCGCCGGCTGGCCGCCGAGGGTTTCCACGTACTCGCCGCCGCGCGGCGCACCGACCGGCTGGCCGGCCTGGTCGCCGAGATCGAGTCGGCCGGCGGGGCCGCCACCGCGGTGGAGTGCGACGTCACCTCGGACGAGTCCGTCGCCGGCCTGGCCGCCGCCGCGGCCGCCGCGCCCGGCCCGGTCACCGTGCTGGTCAACAACGCCGGCGGCGCGCGCGGCCTGGACCCGGTGGAGTCCGGCTCGGTGGGCGACTGGCAGTGGATGTACGAGGTGAACGTGCTCGGCACGGTCCGGGTCACCCAGGCGCTGCTGCCCGCGCTGGAGGCCTCCGGTGCTGGCACCATCGTGATCATCAGCTCCACCGCCGGTCAGGTGGTCTACGAGGGCGGCGGCGGCTACACCGCCGCCAAGCACGCGCAGACCGCGGTCGCCGGGACGCTGCGGCTCGAGCTGTGCGGCCGCCCGGTCCGGGTCATCGAGATCGACCCGGGCATGGTCAGGACGGAGGAGTTCGGGCTGGTCCGGTTCGACGGCGACGCGGCCAGGGCCGACGCCGTCTACGCCGGTGTCGCCGAGCCGCTGGTCGCCGAGGACATCGCCGACTGCGTCGCCTGGTGCGCCACCCGCCCGCAGCACGTCAACATCGACCAGCTGGTGGTCCGCCCGCTGGCCCAGGCCGCCCAGCACAAGGTGCACCGGGTGAGCTGATGAAACCGCTGGGCGTCGTCACGCGCGGGACGACGAACCCCAACCGGCTCCGCCGGGTGGACAACTGGATCGTCGAGACCTGCGGCCCCGCGCTGCGGGCCGCCGCCGACCCGCTCGTCGTCGACCTGGGCTACGGCGCCACCCCGGTCACCGCCGTCGAGCTGCGGGCCCGGCTCGCCGCCGGGGTCCGCGCCGACGTCCGGGTGGTCGGGCTGGAGATCGATCCGGTACGCGTGGCCGCCGCCCAACCGGCCGCCGACCCGCCCGGCCTGACCTTCGCCCGGGGCGGCTTCGAACTGGCCGGGCTCCGGCCCGCGCTGGTCCGGGCGTTCAACGTGCTGCGGCAGTACGACGAGAGCGAGGTCGCCGAGGCCTGGCGTACCGTCACCGGGCGGCTGGCCCCGGGCGGGCTGCTCGTCGAGGGCACCTGCGACGAGCTGGGCCGGCTCGGCGCCTGGGTGCTGCTGGACGCGTCCGGCCCGCGCACGCTGACCCTGGCCGCGCGGCCGACCACCCTGGAGAGCCCGGCCCAGTTCGCGGAGCGGCTGCCCAAGGCGCTGATCCACCGCAACGTGCCCGGCGAGCCGATCCACGACCTGCTCGTCGCCCTGGCCGACGCCTGGCAGGCCGCCGCCGGCTACGCCCCGTTCGGCCCCCGCGACCGCTGGACCAGGACGGTGGCCGCCGTCAGACAGGCCGGCTGGCCCGTCCTCGACCGCCCCCGCCGCTGGCGCCTCGGCGAACTCACCCTCCCCTGGCCCACCATCGCCCCCACCTGACCCCTCCGCCCTCGCCCCCGCCCCGCCCTCGCCCTGGCCTGGCCTGGCCTGGCCTGCCCTCGCTAGCCTGGCTTGCCCTCGCCCTGCCCTGCCTGCCCTCGCCCTAGCCTGGCCTCGCCCTGGCCTGGCCTGGGCCCACCCGCACCCGCACCCGCACCCGCACCCGCGATCATGGAGTTGTGGCACCGAACAAACGCCGCAAAAGCTGCGAGCCGGGCACCACAACTCCATGATCGACGCCGGAGGCCGCCGGGGTGGGCGAGGGCAGAGGCCGCCGGGGTGGGCGATGCCGAAGGCCGCCGGGGTGGGCGATGCCGAAGGCCGCCGCGGCGGGCGAGGGCGGAGGCCGCCGGGGCGGGCGAGGGCAGAGGCCACGGGGGTGGGCGGGGGTGCGGGGCGGGGGTGGGGGGAGCGGGGTGGGGGGTGCGGGGTGCGGGGTGGGGGGTGCGGGGTGGGGGTGCGGGGTCAGATGGTGCAGTTGATGAGGACGGGCTCGGGGTGGAGGGTCACGCCGAAGCGGGCGTGGACGCCGTCCCTGATCTCGCGGGCGAGGGCGACCAGGGCGGCGGTGCCGGCGGTGCCGCCCCGGTTGGTGAGGGCCAGCGTGTGCTTGCTGGAGATCGCCATCCCGGCCGGGCCCGGGTAGCCCTTGCCGAAGCCGGCCTTGTCGATCAGCCAGGCGGCACTGATCTTGACCCGGTCCCCCGGGCAGGGCCAGTTCGGCGGGTCACCCAGGTCACCGACCCGCTCCCGGAAAAGGTCGTACGCGGCCCGCTCCAGCACCGGATTCGTGAAGAACGAGCCCACCGAGCGGGTGTCCGGGTCGTCCGGGTCGAGCACCATGCCCTTGCCGGCGCGCAGCCGCAGCACGGTGGCCCGGGCGTCGGCCAGCGGCACCCGGTCGCCCACCTCGACGCCGAGCGCCCGGGCCAGTTCGGCGTAGCGCACCGGGCCGGAGAGCGGGGCGCGGGTGAGCCGGAAGTCGACCGAGAGCACCACCCACCGGTCGCTGTACTTGAAGATGCTGCCCCGGTACGCGAACCCGCAGTCCTCGGCCGCGATCCGGACCACCGCCCGGTGGCTGCGGTCGTACGCCTCGACGGCGACGATCGTCTCGGCCACCTCCTGGCCGTACGCGCCGACGTTCTGGATCGGGGTGGCACCGGCCGAGCCGGGGATGCCGGAGAGGCACTCCAGCCCCGACCAGCCGTGCTCGACGGTCGCCGCCACCAGGTCGTCCCAGGGCTCGCCGGCCTCGACGCGTACGGTGACGGTGTCGGCATCCTCCGCGACCACCCGGTAGCCCCGGGAGCGGATCAGCACGACGGTGCCGGGGAAGCCCTGGTCGCCGATCACCACGTTGCTGCCGCCGGCGAGGACCAGGACGGGGTCCTCCCGCAGCTCCGCTTCCTGCACCTTCTGGACGATTTCGTCCGCGCTGGCGGCGGTCGCCAACCGGCCGGCGGGGCCACCGAGGCGCAGCGTGGTGTAGCGCGCCAGGGTGGCCGGGTCGGCCGGGTCGGCTCCGGTCGTCGGTTCGGCGTAGACGTCTGACACGCCTCTCACCCTAGGCTGAGGGGTAGCCGCGGCACCCACTGGTGGCCCGGTCACCCCCGGGAGGATGGCGATGAGCAGATTGCACGGCACGAAGGACTTCTGGATCGGCTCGTTGCGGACGGAGGCACCCGCCTTCGCCGCCGCCGTTGCCGAGGCGCCCCCGGAGACACCGGTGCTCTCCTGTCCCGGCTGGACGGTCTCCGATCTCGCGCACCACCTCACCCGGGTCTACGTCTGGGCCCGGACGGTGCTGACCGCCGGGACCACCACCCGGCCGGAGCGGCACGATCCGGAGCCGCCGGCCGGCCTGGCCCCGGCCGACTGGTACCGGCGGGAGTTCGACCAGTTGATGGCGCTCTTCGAGGGGCTGGATCCGGAGGCGCCGGCGTGGAACTTCGCACCGCAGCCGAAGAAGGCGGGCTTCTGGCCGCGCCGGATGGCGCACGAGACGGCGGTGCACCGCTGGGACGCCCAGCTCGCGATCGGCGCGGGCGAGCCGATCGAGGCCAAACTCGCGGCCGACGGGGTGAGCGAGGTGCTGGACACCTGGCTGCCGGCGGGGCGGCGGATCACGCCGGGCCAGTGGCAGGGGGTGGTCCAGTTGAGCGCGACGGACGCCGCCCAGGACTGGTACCTGCGGCTGCGCGGCGAGGGGGTGGCGCTGCTGGACACCGCCACCATCCTCGACCACGACGACCACCACGCCCGGGTGCAGGTCACCGGGACGGCCAGCGACCTGCTGCTGGCGGTGATGGGCCGGATCAGCTTCGACGCCCTCGGGGTGGCCGGTGACCAGCGGCTGTTGCAGGGCCTGCGGGTGGGCTGAGGTCGCCCCGGCGTACGCCCTGCGGGGAGTGGCCTGTCCCGTCGGGGACGGCCACTCCCCGCCGCGTTTCCGGCCCACCCGGGCCGCTTCGTAACGGCCTGAGAGCGCTCTCTTGACAGGATCGAGGGCAACCTCCACCCTGTCGTGAGAGCGCTCTCTTAGTTCCGGAACCATCCTTCACCACCCGTTACGACCTAGAGGGGTCAGCAGACAGATGGGTATCTTCACGCGCCGCCGGCTGGCGGCGGTGGCCCTCGTCGCCACCACCGCGCTGCTCGGCGCCACCGGCTGCGGTGGCGGCGACGACGAGGCCACCGACGGCCCGGTCACACTCACCGTCGACGTCTTCGGCCAGTTCGGCTACGACGAGCTCTACCAGGAATACATGGCCGACCACCCCGGCGTGAAGATCGTCGAGCGGGGCACCGGCGGCAACCTCGACGAGTACTCCCCGAAGCTCACCCAGTGGCTCGCCGCGGGCAAGGGCGCCGGCGACGTGGTCGCCATCGAGGAGGGCCTGCTGGTCGAATACAAGGCCAACCCGCAGAACTTCGTGAACCTGCTCGACCACGGCGCGGCCGACCTGAAGGGCAACTTCCTCGACTGGAAGTGGAACCAGGGCCTCACCGCCGACGGCAAGCAGCTCATCGGCCTCGGCACCGACGTCGGCGGGATGGCCATGTGCTACCGCAAGGACCTGTTCGCCAAGGCCGGCCTGCCCACCGACCGGGAGGCGGTGTCCAAGCTCTGGCCCACCTGGCAGGACTACATCAAGGTCGGCGAGCAGTTCACCGCGAAGAAGACCGGCGCCGCGTTCCTGGACGCCGCGACCAACACGTACAACACGATCCTGCTCCAGAACGCCGGCAACACCACCGGCTACAGCTACTACGACACCGGCAACAACCTGGTCGTGGGCAGCAACCCGGCGGTCAGGCAGGCGTACGACACCACGATGGACATCATCGACTCGGGGCTCTCCGGCAGGTACGGCTCCTGGTCCGAGGAATGGGTGTCGGCGTTCAAGCAGGGCAAGTTCGCCACCATCGCCTGCCCGGCCTGGATGACCGGCGTGATCGAGGGCTACGCCGGCGCGGGCGCCAAGGGCAAGTGGGACATCGCGCAGGTCCCCGGCAACGGCGGCAACTGGGGCGGCTCGTTCCTCGCGGTGCCGAAGCAGAGCAAGCACCAGGCCGAGGCGATCGCGCTGGTCAAGTTCCTGACCAGCGCCAAGGGCCAGATCGGCGCGTTCAAGGCCAAGGGCCCGCTGCCGTCGTCGCCGCAGGCCCTGGCGGATCCGGCGATCGTCGACTCGACCAGCGCGTACTTCTCCGACGCCCCGGTCGGCACGATCTTCGCCACCGGCGCCAAGAGCCTGAAGCCGGTCTACATGGGCCCGAAGAACCAGGCCGTCCGCACCGAGGTGGAGAACGCGGTCCGCACCGTCGAGCTGGGCAAGCGCACCCCGGAGCAGGGCTGGTCCGACGCGGTCGCCAACGCCGAGAAGGCCGCCGCCAAGTAACCCGAGCCAGCGCGTGCGGGCGGGCCCCGGTGACGGGGTGCCGCCCGCACGGCGGAAAGGAGTCCCGGGCCATGGCAGTCCAGCTCGACGCCCGCCCGCCGGTCAGACCGGCGCACCGCACCCGGCCGAGCCGGGGCGCCCGGCTCAGCCGGTTCGACACCACGTACTCGCCGTACCTCTACGTGGCCCCGTTCTTCCTGGTCTTCGGGGTCTTCGGGATCTACCCGCTGATCTACACCTTCTGGGTGTCGCTGCACGACTGGGACCTGCTCGGCGCCGAGCACCCGTTCATCGGCTTCGACAACTACACCCAGTTGCTCGCCGACCCGGACTTCTGGCACTCGGTGGTGAACACCCTCGGCATCTTCGTCATCTCCACGGTCCCCCAGCTGCTGGCCGCGCTCTGGCTGGCCAACCTGCTCAACCGGCGGCTGCGCGCCCGCACCACCTGGCGGATGGCGGTGCTGATCCCGAACGTCACCTCGACCGCCGCCGTGGCGATCGTGTTCGCGGTGCTGTTCGGCCGGGACTTCGGCATGATCAACTGGCTGCTCGACCACGTGGGGATCACCGCGATCGACTGGAAGGCCAACCGGTTCGCCGCCTGGGTGGCCATCTCCACCATGGTCGACTGGCGCTGGACCGGCTACAACGCGCTGATCTTCCTGGCCGCCATGCAGGCCATCCCCCGCGACCTGTACGAGTCGTCGGCGATCGACGGCGCCGGCCGGTCCCGGCAGTTCTGGTCCATCACGGTGCCGCTGCTCAAGCCGACGATCATCTTCGCGGTCATCATCTCCACCATCGGCGGCCTCCAACTCTTCACCGAGCCGCGGATGTTCAACTCCGGCACCAACGCGATCCGCGGCGGGCCGCTGCGCGAGTCGCAGACCGTGACCATGTACATGTTCGAGAACGCCTTCGCCCCGCACTACAACTTCGGCTACGGCTCGGCCGTCGCCTGGCTGCTGTTCGCGCTCATCGCGGTGGTCGCGGTGATCAACGTGCTGCTCCTGCGTCGGCTCGGCGGCGGCGCCCGCAAGGAGGTCTCCCGATGACCCGCCTCTGGTCGGCCGGCCGGCTCACCTACCTGGCGCTGGCCCTCTCGGCCGCCCTGTCGATCTTCCCGATCTACTGGATGTTCGTGGTGGCGAGCCGGACCAGCGACACGATGGGCCAGGTCCCGCCGCCGTTCACCCCCGGCGGCAACCTGGGCGCCAACATCGCCAAGCTGTTCGACAACACCGACGCGTACTTCCTGGCCGGTCTGATCAACTCGGCGATCGTGGCCAGCACCGTGACCATCTCGGTGGTGTTCTTCTCCACCCTCGCCGGGTTCGCGTTCGCCAAGCTGCGGTTCCGGGGGCGCAACGCGCTGCTGCTGGTCATCGTCGCGACCATGATGGTGCCCACCCAGCTCGGTGTGATCCCGCTCTATCTGCTCATGACGAAGCTGAACTGGAACGACCGGCTGCCCGCGGTGATCGTGCCGGCGCTGGTCACCGGCTTCGGCGTGTTCATGATGCGGCAGTACGCCGGCCAGGCGGTCAGCACCGAGCTGATCGAGGCGGCCCGGATCGACGGCTGCAACACCGCGCGGATCTACTGGAACGTGGTGCTGCCGGCGCTGCGCCCGGCCGCCGCCGTGCTCGGCCTGCTCACCTTCATGACCACCTGGAACGACTTCCTCTGGCCGTACGCGGTGCTCAACGACCCGGAGAACCCGACCGTGCAGCTGTCCCTGCGGGCCCTCTCCGACGGCTACTACCAGGACATGTCGCAGGTCTTCACCGGCACGGCCATCGCCACCCTGCCGCTGCTGCTGGTCTTCGTGGTGTTCGGCCGCCAGATCATCGGCGGCATCATGGAGGGCGCCGTGAAGGCGTGAGGGCGAGGGACGAGCCGGGGTCGCGGGACCCGCGGCCAGGAACGAAGGAAGGCACCGCGTGACGCAGCTGAGGTTCCCCGAGAACTTCGTCTGGGGGGCGGCCACCGCCGCGTACCAGATCGAGGGCGCGGCCGGGGCGGACGGTCGCGCGCCGTCCATCTGGGACACCTTCAGCCGTACGCCCGGGAAGGTCTTCGCCGGGCACACCGGCGACGTGGCCTGCGACCACTACCACCGGTACGCCGAGGACGTGGCGCTGATGGCCGACCTGGGGCTGCGGGCGTACCGGTTCTCGGTCGCCTGGCCCCGGGTCCGGCCCGCCGGCACCGGCCCGGACAACCCGCCCGGCCTGGACTTCTACGACCGGCTGACGGACGCGCTGCTGGCGCGGGGCATCGACCCGATCGTCACGCTCTACCACTGGGACCTGCCGCAGGCCCTGGCGGACCGGGGCGGCTGGACCGTCCGGGAGACCGCCGAGCAGTTCGCCGAGTACGCGCTCGCCGTGCACGGCCGGCTCGGCGACCGGGTCCGCACCTGGACCACGCTCAACGAGCCGTGGTGCTCGGCCTACCTGGGCTACGGCAACGGGGTGCACGCGCCGGGCGGGCAGGACGCCGGGGCGGCCTTCCGGGCCGTACACCATCTGCTGCTCGGCCACGGCCTGGCCGCCCGGGCGCTGCGCGCGGCCGGCGCGCAGGTCGTGGGGATCACCCTCAACCTGGCCGACGTGCAGCCGGCCGACCCGGACAGCCCGGCGGACGCCGCCGCGGTGCGGCTGGTCGACGGCCTGCACAACCGGATCTTCCTGGGCCCGCTGACCGGTGCGGGATATCCGGACGACGTGCTGGCCCACCTGAGCCGGCTGGTCGAGCCGGACTTCCTGCGGGACGGCGACGAGAAGCTGATCGCCGCCCCGCTCGACCTGCTCGGCGTCAACTACTACTCCCCCACCTACGTGGCCGGGCGGGCCGGCGGCGCCGGCAGCAGCGCGTACCCGGGCAGCGCGGGCAGCGTCGAGTTCCTGCCGCCGGGCGGGCCGGTGACCGAGATGGGCTGGCTGATCGAACCGGCCGGGCTCACCCGGCTGCTGGAGCGGGTGGGCGCCGACCACCCGGGCCTGCCGATCATGATCACAGAGAACGGCGCGGCGTTCCCCGACGACCGGACCGACGAGCTGGGCCGGGTCGCCGACGACGACCGGGTCCGCTATCTCGATGGGCACCTGCGGGCCGCCCACGACGCCCTCGCCCGCGGCGTCGACCTGCGCGGCTATCTCGTATGGTCGTTGCTGGACAACTTCGAATGGGCCGAGGGTTACCGGAAGCGGTTCGGGATCGTGCACGTCGACTACCCGACCCAGCGGCGCACACCGAAGCGAAGTGCCCGCTGGTACCAGGAGGTGATCTCCCGGAACGGGCTGTGACGAGGCGGTGGTAACTGGGATGACGACGGCACAGCGGCCCACCCTGGAGGCGGTGGCGAGACGGGCGGGCGTGTCCCGCGCGACCGTGTCCCGGGTGGTCAACGGGTCCACCACCGTCGCGGAACCCATCCAGCAGGCGGTCCGCCGGGCGGTCGAGGAGCTGGGGTACGTCCCGAACCTCGCCGCCCGCAGCCTGGTCACCCAGCGCACCGACTCGGTCGCCCTGGTCCTGCCCGAGGCGGCCACCCGGGTCTTCTCCGACGACCAGGTCTTCCCCGGCATCATCCGCGGCGCCGCGCAGGAGCTGGAGGCGGCCGACAAGCAGCTCGTGCTGATGCTGGCCGGCTCGCCGGCCGGGCACGAACGGGTCGAGCGCTACACCACCGGCCGGCACGTCGACGGGGTGCTCTTCGCCTCGCTGCACGGCGAGGACCCGCTGCCCGGCAGGCTCGCCCGGCTCGGCATCCCGGTGGTGTGCAGCGGCCGGCCGCTGGACGGCGCCGAGGTGCCCTACGTCGACGTCGACCACGTCGGCGGGGTCGCCCGGGCGGTCCGCCACCTGATCGGGAACGGTCGCCGGCGGATCGCCACCATCGCCGGGCCGCAGGACATGGTGGCCGGCATCGAACGGCTGATCGGCTACCGGGACACGGTCGCCGCCGCCGGGCTGCCGGAGCTGGTCGCGTACGGCGACTTCACCCGGGAGTCCGGCAGCGCGGCCATGCGGCAACTGCTCGCCGCCGACCCGGAGCTGGACGCGGTCTTCGCGGCCTCCGACCTGATGGCGCACGCCGCCCTGCGCACCCTGCGGGAGGCCGGCCGGCGGGTGCCGCAGGACGTCGCCGTGATCGGCTTCGACGACATCGAGACGGCCGCGTACACCGAGCCGCCGCTGACCACGATCCGGCAGCCGATCGTCGAGCTGGGCCGGGCGATGACCCGCCAGCTGCTCCGGATCGCCGCCGGGGAGCAGGTCGAGCAGGCCCTCGTGCTCCCCACCGAGCTGGTGCTCCGCGACTCCGCCTGACCGGCCGGGCGGCGGTCCCGATTAACGCCTCGCCGGGTCGGCGGACCGGGCGCTACGGTCGGCCGATGACCGACACCGTGCGCCTGATCCGGGCGGCCCAGCTCTCCGACGTCGCCGAGTACGCGTACGCGGCCGAGGTCGTCCCGCCCGCCCGGCTGGTCTTCACCGCCGGCGCCTGCCCGCTGGACGCGGACGGGCGGACGGTCGCCCCCGGCGACCCCGCCGGCCAGGCCCGGCAGGTGATGGCCAACCTGGCGGTCGCCCTGGCCGCCGCCGGGGCCCGGCTCACCGACGTCGTCCGGACCACGGTGTACGTGGCCAGCGGCGACCGGGCCGACCTGGTGGCCGCCTGGGAGGTGGTCCGGGACGCGTTCGGTGACCACGACGTGCCCAGCACCCTGCTCGGGGTGGCCGTGCTCGGCTACCCCGACCAGCTCGTCGAGGTCGAGGCGGTCGCCGCGGTCCGGGCGGAGGTCGCCTGAGCGGCCCTCCGGCCCGCCCGCGGTAAACCCGTCGCCGGCGGGCGGGCGGCGGCTCTAGGGTCGGCCGGATGACCGACCTGATCAGATCCGCCCGCCCCGAGGACGCGCCCGGTGTCGTGGCGCTGCGCGCGCTCGTCTTCCCCTACCTGGTCCGCGGCGTCGAATCGACCCGACGCATGATCGCCCAGCCGCCGCCCGGCGAGGACTGGGCGGCCTGGGTGGTGGAGACGGACGGGCGGCTGGTCGGCTGGGCGTCGGCGTACCGCAACACGCAGACCTCGACGGCGGGCGTCGGGGAGATCTCCACCCTGCACGTCCACCCGGCGCACCGGGGCCGGGGCGCCGGCACCGCCCTCTTCGACGCCGCCCTCGCCCACCTGCGGCAGATCGGCGCGACCCGGGTGCTCACCCACTGCCGCGCCGAATCCCTGCCGTTCGCCCAGCGGCACGGCTTCACGCCCAGCCGCGAGCTGCGCTACTCCGCGCTCGACCTCCGGCCCGCCCCGCCGATGCCCGAACCGCCGCCGGGCGTACGGCTGCTGCCGGCCGCCGAGGTCGACCCGCGGCGGATCCACCGGGCGGACGCCGAGTCGTCGCGGGACGAGCCGGGCGACGTCCCCACCGACGTGCTCGGCTACGACCTCTGGCAGCACGAGGTCTGGCACAACCCGGGCCTGGACCGGCAGGCCAGCACGGTCGCCGAGGTGGCCGGGGAGGTGGTGGCGCTCAGCCTGGTCAAGCGGGACGGTGACCGGATGTGGTCGGACTTCACCGGCACCGTGCCGGAGCACCGGGGCCGGGGGCTGGCCCGGTTGACCAAGCAGGTCGCCCTGCACCGCGCCGCGGCGACCGGGGTGCGGACGGCGTACACCTCGAACGACGAGGCGAACGGGCCGATGCTGGCGATCAACGCCCGGCTCGGCTACCGGCCGGTGGACAGCCAGTGGTCCTGCCGCCGCACGCTCAGCTGAGCCCGCCGGCGACCCGCACCGCGGTGCCGTAGGTGTCCGCGCCGAAGAGCACGAGCCGGGCCTCGGTGACGTGCGCCGGGGTGGCCGCGTGCAGCACGGTGAGCGCCTGGCGGACCGCGTCGTCGACCGGCCAGCCGTAGACGCCGGCGGAGATCAGCGGGAAGGCCACGCTGGTGGCGCCCAGCTCGTCGGCGACCGCCAGGCTGTTGGCGTAGCAGTCGCGCAGCAGCGCCGACCGGTCCTCGCGTGGGGAGAAGACCGGCCCGACGGTGTGCACCACCCACCGGGCCGGCAGGTTGCCGGCGGTGGTGGCGACCGCCTGGCCGGTGGGCAGGCCCCGGCCGTAGCGGGAGGCGCGCAGCGCCCGGCACGCCTCAAGAATGGCCGGGCCGCCCGCGCGGTGGATCGCGCCGTCCACTCCCCCGCCGCCGAGCAGCGAGGAGTTGGCGGCGTTGACGATGGCGTCGACCCGCTGGGCGGTGATGTCTCCCGCGATCAGGACCGTGTCCACGTCACCCCTCCTCGACGGACTGCCCGAGCGACCGGCGGGCCAGCAGGGCGGCGCCGGCGACGGCGGCCGGCATGATGAGCACCGCGCCGAGCGGGATCAGGAAGCAGACGAAGACCGCCGTCCCGAAGCCCAGGGCGGTGGGCCGGTCGGCCCTCAGTATCGACCGCCGCTGCGGCAGCCGCATGCCGCGCCGGTAGAACGGCGCGCCGACCAGTTCCAGGGCCAGGAACCAGCCGCCCACCAGGGCGCCGACCACCGGCACCACGGTCTGCCCGACCACCGGGATGAAACCGGCCGCGAAGAGGGGTACGCCGACCAGCGCGGAGATGGCCACCAGCCGCAGCGAGTCCACGATGCTGCGCCGCAGCGACGCCCAGAACGGCACCTCGACGGCGCCCGGGGTGCCACCGAGCCGATCCTCGACCCGCTCGGAGATCTTCTCGTAGAACGGGTCGCCGACGGCCAGGGTGACCGCCGTGAAGGCGAGCACGCCGAGCAGCCCGGCCAGCCCCACGACAGCCAGCCCGGCGACCACCCGGACGAGCCCGCGCGCGGTCCCCGACCAGTCGTCCGCGAACGGGGTGACCAGCGCGGCCAGGTCGTCCACGAAGTACAGCAGGGTGGCGAACGCGGCGATGAAGAGCACCCCGGTGATCAGCGCGGGCACGATCCCGAGCAGCATCAGCCCGGGGTCGCGCACGTACAGCCGGAGCCCGCGCAGCAGCAGGCCGGCGCCGGCGAGGAAGCGGGTGACGGCGCCGGTGACGGGCGCGGCGAGGCGGGGTGCGTCCACGATCGCAGAGCCTAGTGGTCGGCCGCACGGTCGCCGGGCCGCCGCCGGCCGGGGACCGCGGTCCTCCCCGCGGGCCGGCGTGGGAAGCCCTTGACTCGCGGCGTCGCCACAGACAACCATCGAAGCGATGAACGTCGATAACGGGGGACGTTGATGAGAAATCGCATCGCCGGTCTGGTCATCGCCGCGCTCACCGCCACCTCGGCCGCGCTCGTCCTGGTGCATCCGGCGTCCGCCACCGGCGGCTGTGCCGCGGAGATGCCGGTCCGCGCCCAGTACCCGTCGATGCTCAGCGGCGAACTCACCGTCGTGAGCCTGGGCCGGTCACTGCCCGAGTGGACGCTCGACTTCCAGCTCCGGTATCCGAGCGAGCAGATCAAGAACGTCGACGGCGTGCGCTGGGAGCAGCACGGCGATCACGTCACACTGCACGGCCTGCCCGGGGCCGGGTTGCCGGCCGACCGGCCGATCTCCTTCCGGTACGTCATGACCCACGGGGTCAAGCGCGGCGACCCGCCGGTCTTCACCCTGAACGGTGTCCCGTGCGGGACCGTGCTGCCGCCGTCGCCGTCGCCCTCGTCATCTGTCCCGCCGAGCCCGACGAGCCCACCGAGCCCGACGCCGAGTTCGTCACCGAGTCCCACGCCCGACCCGAACCGGCCGGTCGTGCGGATCACCCGGCCCGAGGACGGTGACCACTTCTTCGCCCCGGCGACGATCACGGTGGAGGCCACCGCCACGCCCGCGCCGGGCCGGCGGATCACCCGGGTGGAGTTCTTCCACACCGGCGACTCGCCGGATTCGGCCCCGTTCGAGACCGACACCACCGCGCCGTACACCGCGGAGTGGCGTGATGTGCCGGCCGGCGGATACAGCTTCTTCGCCGTGGCGTACGACGACCAGGGCGCGAAGCAGAGCGGAAAAAACGCCCCGTTCGTCCGGGTGCTCACCCCCGGTGAGGAGCGGCAGGCGCCGTACGTCACCGTGGTGCGGGACCGGCTCTGGGGCATCTCCCCCGTCATCGACGCGGTGGCTCCGCGGGAGCTGGCGCCGCTCGCCCGGAGCGGCGCCGAGTCCCGATGCGTGCAGGGGCGCGGCATCTGGGACGGGCCGGTGGACGCGAGGGCCGTGGCCGGGCTGGCCGCCCGCGGCTTCCGGGCGGTGTACCTCGCCCTCAACGAGGCCTGCTGGCTCGGCCTGCCGTACGTCGACCCGCGCTACGGGGGCGAGCCGTACCGGCAGGAGGTCGTCGCGTACACGCAGCGACTGGCGGTCGCGGGTATCACCCCGATCGTCGGGCTCACCTGGAGTGAGGGCCGCTACACCGGGCCGGGCGCCACCTGCCGGGACGAGCGGGCGGTCTGCGCCAAACCGATGCCGGACGCCGCGCACGCCATCGACTTCTGGCAGAGCGTCGGCCAGACCCTGGGCACCGAAGCGGTGGTGTACGACCTGTTCACGGCGCCGTACCCGGACCGGGCGATCGGCGATCCGGCCCAGGCGTGGACGTGCTGGCGAGACGGTGCCGAGGCCTGCTCCGCGCTCGGCTATCCGGCGGTGGGCATGTGGGCGCTGTACCTCGCGGTCCGGACCGGCTCCTTCGGTGTGCTGCTCGCCGGCGGCCTTCGCGGCGGCAGCGACCTCTCCCGATGGGCGGCGTACGTGCCGGAGGACTGGTACTACAACATCGCTGCGGCGTGGCGGCCGGCGACACCCGGCGACTGCCGGCCGCCGGTGCTGGCGCAGGCGCCCGTCGTCGTCACCACCACCTGCCGTTAGCGCGCTACCGCAGAATGGTCGGGTGCGTGCCGCCCGGTTGATCTCGTTGCTCCTGCTGCTGCAGGCGCGGGAGACGATGACCGCCGCCGAGCTGGCCCGCGAGCTGGAGGTCTCCGAGCGCACCGTCTACCGGGACGTGCTGGCGCTCTCCGCGGCCGGTGTGCCGGTCTACGCGGACCGGGGCCGGGCCGGCGGCTACCGGCTGCTCGGCGGCTACCGGACCCGCCTGACCGGGCTCAACCGGGACGAGGCGGAGGCGCTCTTCCTGGCCGGGCTACCCGGGCCGGCCGGGGACATGGGGCTGGCGGACGCGGTGGCCGCCGCCGAGCTGAAGGTGCTGGCCGCGCTGCCGCCGAGCCTGCGGGACGCGCCCGCCCGGGCCGGGCAGCGGTTCCACCTGGACGTGCCGGGCTGGTTCCGCGAGTCGACCCCGCCGCCCCGGCTGGCCGAGCTGGCCCGCGCCGTCTGGCGGGACCTCGTGGTCGAGCTGCGCTACCGCCGGGGCGAGCGCGAGGTGGCGCGCACGGTCGAACCGTACGGGCTGGTGCTCAAGAACGGGGTCTGGTACCTGGTCGGCCGGGTCGGCGACGGCTGGCGGACGTACCGGGTGGACCGGGTGGTCGCCGTCGAGGTGGGCGAGGCGATGTTCGCCCGCGACGGCGGTTTCGACCTGGGGGCGTACTGGCGGGAACAGGCCAAGGCGTTCCTGCGGGGCATGCTCCGCGCCGAGGTCACCGTCCGGCTCAGCCCGGCCGGCCTGCGCGCGCTGCGGCACCGGGCCGAGGCGCCCTTCGCGTACGAGGAGGCGGTGGCCGGGGCCGGCGAACCCGACGGGCAGGGCTGGGTGGTGACCCGGCTGCCCGTCGAGTCCGTGCCGGTGGCGTACGACGTGCTGCTCGCGCTCGGCCCGGAGGTGGAGGTGCTCGACCCGCCCGAGCTGCGGGCACGCTTCGCCGAGGCGGCCCGCCGCTCGGCGGCGCTCTACCGGGACCCGCCCGCGCCGCCGGCCACGGGTCAGCGGTAGCCGATGCCGGCTGCCGGCCACGGGTCAGCGGTAGCCGGTGGGGTCCGCCGGCTTCCCGGGCGTGACCACCTCATCCTGGTAGCGGGCCCAGTGCGGCCGGCTGCCGTCGATGTCGGTGAAGCCGTACACCTGGGCCAGGCCGCCGCTGTCCACGGACCTGCCGTTCCAGCGGGCCCGGTCCGGGTCGGCGGCCAGGGCGGCCACCGCGCGCCCGACGAAGGCCGGCGTCTCGGACATGACGAAGTGCGGCTCCTTCGCCGCGCCGTCCCGCCAGGTGGCCTCGGTGACCCCGAAGTGCTCCAGCATGGCCTCGGAACGCAGCCAGCCGGGGGTGAGCGCGACCGCCGTGCACCCGTGCGGCGCCAGCTCGTGCGCCTGGGTGAAGGCGAGCCGGTTCACCGACACCTTGGCCAGGTCGTAGAAGACCGAGAGCCGGTACGCGGTGTCGTTGTACTCCTTGGTGCCGTCGCCGATCTCGACGACCAGGCCACCCGGCTTGCGGATCAGCAGCGGCAGCGCGAAGTGGCTGGTGATGATGTGGGTGTCCACGGCCAGCCGCAGGTGCGGAAGCCGGCGTCGAGCGGCTGCTCCCAGACCGGCTTCTCCCAGGTGATCAGCGGGTCCGCGCCCCAGATGTCGTTGACCAGCACGTCGAGCCGGCCCTGTTCGGCGTCGATCCGCCGCACCAGGCGGCGTACCTGGTCCGGGTCGAGGTGGTCGACCACCACGGCGATGCCGGTGCCGCCGGCGGCGGTGACCAGCTCGGCGGTCTCCTCGATGGTCTCCGGGCGGCCCAGCTCCGAGGGCCGTTCCCGACTGGTGCGCCCGGTGGCATAGACGGTGGCCCCGGCGGCGCCGAGCTGCACGGCGATCTGCCGGCCGGCGCCCCGGGTCGCCCCGGCGACCAGCGCGATCGTGCCTTCCAACGGTTTCGTCATGGCTGTCACCGTGCCACCGATACCTGACAGCCGAAGTCTGCTTTCCGGAGTGATCTCGATCGGCCATGATGGCCGGCATGCACCTGCTGCTCTCCGGGATCGTCGGCTCGGTCGCGTACGGGTTGGCGGGGCCGGACTCGGACGTGGACCGGATCGGTGTCTTCGCTGCGCCGACGGTCGCCTTCCACGGCCTGCACCCGCCACGGGAGTCGGTGGTCACCACCGATCCCGACCTGACGCTGCACGAGGCGGGCAAGTACGCGCGGCTGGCGTTGAGCGGCAACCCGACCGCCACCGAGCTGATGTGGCTGCCCGACGAGTGCTACGAGACCCGGACCGACCTCGGGGAGCGGCTGATCGGAATCCGTGCGGCGTTCCTCAGCGGCCCCCGGGTCCGGGACGCCTACCTCGGCTACGCCGCCCAACAGTTCCGCAAGCTGACGGCGCGGGACTCCTCGGTGGGCGGTCGGCGGCGGTCGGCGAAGCACGCCCGCCACCTGGCCCGCCTGCTGCACCAGGGGCGGACGCTCTACGCCACCGGGATGCTGGAGATCCGGCTGGCCGACCCGGAGTGGTTCCGGGCCTTCGGCGAGCGGGTCGCCGCCGGCGCGCTGGGCGAGGCGGAGGCGCTGGTCGCCGCCGCCGAGCGGGACTTCGACCGGATCCGCACCCCGTTGCCGGAGCGGCCCGACGAGGAGACCGTGGAACGCTGGCTGCTGGCCGTCCGGGCCGCGCACCTGCCGCCGGAACCGCGCCGCGGCTGACGCTGGACGGTCAGTCCACCAGCCGCACCCGGACCCGGCGGTTGGCCCGGCCCTTGCTCTCCACCTTGACCACCTGCACCTTGCCGATCTGGGCGGTGGAGGCGACGTGGGTGCCCCCGTCGGCCTGCACGTCCAGCCCGACGATGTCCACGATCCGCACCTCCTGCTCGTCCGGCGGGATCAGGTTGGACTGGGTGCGGATGATGTCCGGCAGGACCAGCGCCTCGGCCCGGGGCAGCACCCGGACGGCGACCGCCCGGTCGGCGGCCACCTCGACGTTGACCAGCTCCTCGATCCGGGCCTTGAAGTCCGGCGGCACCTCGGGCAGGTTGAAGTCCATCCGGGCCTCGCCGGGTTCCATGTTGCCGCCGGTGACCAGCGCGCCGAAGTCGCGGAACACCACGCCGCAGAGCACGTGCAGCCCGGAGTGGGTACGCATCAGCATGGTGCGCCGGGCGTCCTCGACGGCGCCGGTGACGGCGGTGCCGACCGGTGGCAGCGGGTCACCCTCGGCCGGGATCAGCCACAGGTCGTCGCCCTTGCGGGTGCCGACGATCCGGGTCTGCGCCCCCTGCCAGAGCAGCACCCCGTGGTCCGGCGGCTGTCCGCCGCCGCCCGGGTAGAAGGCCGACCGGTCCAGCACGATGCCCTGCTCGGGATCGGCCGCCAGCACCGTGCACGCCCACTCCCGCAGGGTGGGGTCGGCGAGGTCCAGTCGGTGGGTACGGCCGTGGTGTGTGACGCCCATAACGGGGGAGGTTACCCGTTGAGGAACGTCGAGATCCGCTCCCGCAGGTCGGCGCGTTCCGTCCAGAGCACGCCCGGCCGGTCGTACACGTGCAGGGTGGCCTGCGGGAGCGCGGCCGCCAACCGCTCGGCGACCGCCACCGGGTGCAGGTCGTCGCCGGCGCACCCGATCACCAGCGCCGGCGCGGTCACCGCGGCGAGCGCCCCGGCGTCGCGCAGCGGGGCCTGCTCGGGCAGGCTGGCCAGTCCCGGGGCGAGCCCGTCCCGGAGCAGCTGGTCCAGCCGCTGCCGCAGGTACGCCCACCCGGCCGGGGTGTTGCGCACGGACGGCGGCAACTCCAGGGCCACCACGTCGGCCAGCGCGGACGCGTCGCCGTCGGCGACCGCGTCGAGCAGCCCGGTCAGCCGGGACCGGGCGACCTCGCCGCGCGGGGTGTCCAGCACGGCGGGCAGGAAGAAGACCAGCCGGTCGAAGCGGTCCGGGCTCTCGGCGAGCAGCCGGCAGAGCGCGCCCGCGCCGAGGCTGGCCCCGAAGGCCCGACCGGCCCCGCCCAGGTCGGCGATGGCCCGCAGGTCGCGGGCCAGGTCCAGATAGGTCCACGGGCCGGGCGGCGAGTCGGAGCGGCCGTGCCCGCGGAACTGGAAGAAGATCCGCCGACCGGTGACCCCGCTGCCGAACGGGCGGGTGGTCGCGATGCCGTTGCCGAGCCCGTGCGCGAACACGGTGACCGGGTCGCCGGCGCCGGTGACCAGCCGTTCCAGCCGCACGCCGTGGGGGGTGGCGACCAGCTCGGTCTCCGGCTCGGGCAGCGCCGGCCGGCCGGTACGCGGAGCGCCGGGCCCGGGACCCCAGGTGCGGGGGCCGCCGTCCGGTGGTGGTGGCCAGCGGAAGCCTCTCACCAGGAGGAGCCTCTGCCGTCGTGCAGGTCCCGTAGGCCGGGCCGGACGTCCAGCAGGTAGATGAGCGACGCCGCGATGCCGACCAGGCCGAAGATGCTCAGCACGCCGCCGAAGCCGAAGCCCAGGCCGGGGAGCGTGAACAGCAGGCAGATCGCCAGGATGGCGATCCAGCCGCCCTTGGGCAGGGTGCCGATCGCGGAGAACCCGTCGGAGCGCTGGGTGATCGCGTGCACCAGCGAGACGGCCTCGATGACCAGGGCGAAGACGAGCAGGATCAGCTCGATCACGAAGCGGACGTCGTGGTAGAACAGCGGCGCGGCGTAGGCCATGACGGCAAGCTTATGCCGAGACCCCGGCAACGTCCGACAGGACGCCGTCCGGGGTCTCGGTCCAGCTTCGACTCACTCGGCGGTCGGGCGGGTCCGCTTCGTGGTCTTCGGCAGCTTCGCCGACGGGGTGGCCGGCTTCGCGGCGGTGGCCCTGGCGGCGGTGGCCTTGGTGGCCCGGGTCCGCTTCACGGCCGCGGGCTTGGCCTCGACGGCCTCGGCCACCTCGGCCGGGGTGGGCACCTCGGCCTGGGCCGGCGCCTCGGCCGCCCGGGCGGTCTCGACGACCGGCGTGGTCGCCTCGGTCGCCTCGATGTCGGCGTTCACCGTGTCGGCGGCCTCCAGCACGCCGGCGCCGACCACCCGCTCGCCGCGGGCGACCAGCTCGGTGTACGCGGCCAGCGCCCGGGCCTGGGCGGCGTGCGCACCGGCGAGGGCGCGCTCCTGGGCGGCCTGCGCGCCGGCCAGCACGGCGGCGGCGTTGCGGGCGGCGGCCTCCCGGAGCTTGTCCAGGTCGAGGTCGGTCGACTCGGCCTTCTCGCGGAACCCGGCCGCGGTCAGGTTGGCGGTCTTCAGCGTCTCGGTCGCCTTCTGGCGCAGCTCGACACCGGTGACGACGGCCTTGCCACCGAACTCGGCGACGACCCGGGTGCCCAGGTCACTCACCACGGTGGGCAGCTTGCGGAGCTGCTCGAGGGCCAGCTCGCCGGCGCCCGCGGCGGCGTAGAGCGGGGCCGGGATGCGGTTGGTCTTCGGCTGGGTCATGACTTCTCCTCTTCGGCCACACCGGCGGCCTCGCGGGCCACCCGGTGGGTGGTCTCCTTGTCGGGGGTGGTGGCGGTGGTCGGGGCGGGGGCGGCGCCGGCCTCGGTGACGGCGACCGACTCGAGAACCGCCTCCGTCGGGGTGCCCTCCGCCGTCGTGGGGCCGGTCGCGGCCGGCGTCACGGTGGCGGGTGCCTCGGTGGCCGGGGCCGGCTCGGTGGTGGCCGGCTCGGTCGCCGGCTGGGTGCCGGCCGTGGCCTCGGCGAGCCGGGCGTTCTCCCGGCGGAACGTCTCGTAGATCTGGGTGAGCGACTGCTTCTGCGCCATGGTCAGTTCGGGGTCCACGGCGATGGCGGCGAGCACCCCCTGGCCCTCCTTGTCGTCCAGCAACCCGGCCCGCAGGTACATGGCCGGGGTGGAGACGCGCAGGGCGCTGGCGAGCTGCTGGAGCACCTCGGCGCTGGGCTTGCGCAGGCCCCGCTCGATCTGGCTGAGGTACGGATTGCTGACGCCCGCCTGCTCGGCGAGCTGGCGGAGCGAGATCTTCGCGTTGCGACGCAGGTCGCGAATGAACCCGCCGACGTCGGGAAGGTCCTTACCGGTGGCCATGCCTCCACGCTAGCTCGATCTGCTAGCTGCTGCAAGCAAGGTGCTAGCTACTAGTTAGCAATGTCTCAGTTACCCGCTTGCGCCGCCGCCGTCCGGTCCGTAGCGTCCTCGCGTGCCCAAGATCGAGGTCAACAACGCCCAGCTCGCGTACGACGAGGCGGGCAGCGGCAGCCCGGTGGTGCTGCTGCACGCCGGCATCGCCGACCGGCGGATGTGGCGGCACCAGCTGTCTGCGCTCGCCCACCGGCACCGGGTGATCGCCCTCGACCTGCGCGGCTACGGCGACTCGGAGCTGCCACCCATCCCGTTCGCCCACCACGAAGACGTGATCGGCCTGCTGGACGCCCTCGGGATCGACCGGGCCGCCCTGGTCGGCTGCTCGTTCGGCGGCAAGGTGGCGGTGGACACCGCGCTGGCCCATCCGGCCCGGGTCGCCGCGCTGGCCCTGTTCGGCGCCCCGGTCTCCGGCAACGAGTGGTCCGAGGAGACCGAGCAGGCCTGGGAAGACCTGGTCGGCGAGGTGGACCCCGAGGACTTCGCGGCCACCGCGGCCGGCGAGGTGCGGTTCTGGGTGGTCGGCCCGAGCCGGCAACCGGCGGACGTCGATCCGGAGCTGATCCGGTTCGCCGAGGAGATGGACCGCCGGGCGCTCGCCGCCGAGCAGGCACTGAGCGCCGTGGAGGCGGGCGAGCTCGACCCGCCCGCGATCGACCGGCTGGCCGAGCTGTCGGTGCCGGTGCTGGCCGCGGCGGGCGCGGACGACCTCGGCGACATCCGCCGGCTGGCCGACCGGATCGCCGCCGAGGCACCCCGGGGGGTACGGCTGCCCGACGTCCCGGACGCCGGGCACCTGCTGCCGCTGGAGCGCCCCGAGCCGGTCAACGCCGCCCTGCTCGACTTCCTGCCCTGACCCGCGCCCCAACTCGCCCAGCGCCCGCCCGGTTCACCAGACCGGGCGGACCGCCCCCACCGGCAGGCCGCCGCCGAGCAGCGGCAGTTCGGCGTACTCGATCAGCACCGGGGCGTCGACGCCGAGCCGGCGCAGCGCCGACACCAGCACCGGCATCCGGGCCCGCCCGGCGCCGTCGTCGATCTTGAGGGCGACCGCGCCGACTCCCGGGACCGCCGCCGCGATGACCCCCTCCGCGCCCACCTTGGCCAGCAGCCCGGGTACGCCCCGCATCAGCCGCGTGTCGTCGGCCTGGGTGCCGCCCACCAGTTCCGGGTACGCCCGCATCGCGTCGGCCACACTCCGCTCGACGGTGCCTGGCTCGGCGGTGACCAGGCGCAGGAAGGCCCGGGCCAGCCCGGTCAGCGACACGGCGAGCACCGGTGCGCCGCAGCCGTCCACTCCGACGGCCGCCGCCCGCTCCCCGGTCAACTCCTCGATCGCGGCGGCCAGCCGCTGCTGGAGCGGATGCTCGGGACGCCAGTAACCGTCCAGCGGCCAACCCGCGGCCAGGCAGGTGAGCAGCATCCCGGTGTGCTTGCCGGAGCAGTTCATCAGGGTCCGGGTCGGGCCGCCCCCGGCGCGCAGCACCGCCTCCCGGGCCGCCTCGCCGACCGGCAGGTCGGGCGGGCAGTGCAGCGCCTCCTCGGTCAGGCCGGCGCCGCGCAGCAGGGCGGTCACCCGCTCGACGTGGAACTCCTCGCCGGCGTGGCTGGCCGCGACCAGTGCCAGGTCGGCCGGCTCGGTCAGCGGCAGGCCGGCCCGGAGCATCCCGATCGCCTGCATCGGCTTGTTGGACGACCGGGGGAAGATCGGCGAGGTGCTGTCCCCCGCCCCGGCCACCGGCGCGCCGTCGGCGTCGAGCACCGCCACGGAACCCCGGTGGAAACCCTCCACGAAGCCGGACCGGATCACCTCGGCGAGCGGCACGCCGCCCTCGTACGTCTTTCCCACGAGGTGGACGGTACCGACGGGCCCGGCGGGCCCGGCACCGGGGTGAACAGCGGCGTCACCCGAACGTGTACAGGAGTGCCGGGCGGGACGTGGCTTACAGGCCGAGCAGCGCGCGGGCCTCGGTGGTGGTCAGCGGCGGGCGCTGCGCGAGCTGGGCGAAGCCGACCGCGCGGGCGACCAGTTGCATGTTCGACTCGACCGGCCGCCCCTTGGCGTAGGTGACCGTGTCCTCCATGCCGACCCGGAGGTGCCCGCCGGCCGACAGCGACGCCAGCATGACCGGGATGGTGCTGCGGCCGATGCCGGTGGCCGAGAAGGTGGTGCCCTCGGGCAGGTCGCGCAGCATCTGCTCGGCGGCGACCAGGGTGGCCGTGCTGCCCGGCATGCCGCCCGGCACCCCCATCACGAAGTCGACGTGCACGTGCCCGCCGTGCGGCAGGCCGTACTTGCCGAGCAGCCGCTGGAGGGCGGTGAGGTGGCCGAGGTCGAAGATCTCGTACTCGGGGACCACGCCCTTCTCCTGCATCCGGGTGTGCAGGTCGACGATGAACTCCCAGCGGTTCAGGAACACGTCGTCGCCGAAGTTGACCGTGCCCATCGTGCAGGAGGCCATCTCCGGACCGGCGTCCAGCACGGCCAACCGGTCGGCCTCCGGGTCGGTCACCGCACCCCCGGAGGAGAGCTGCACGATCAGGTCGGTGCTCTCCCGCAGCGCCGCCACGGTCTCCCGCAGCCGGCCCTGGTCGAGGGTGGGCCGCGCCTGGTCGTCGCGGATGTGGACGTGGATCACGGCGGCGCCGAGCGCCTCGCACTCCTTGGCCGTCAGCAGCAGCTCGTCGAGGGTCACCGGCAGCGCCGGCACCTCCGCCTTGGCCGACTCCGCGCCGGTGGGGGCAACCGTGATCAACGTCCCTGTGGTCATGCCCGGGATCCTAGACCGAGGGCCGGCCGCCGGTCGACGGCCATCGGGCGCGTCGACGGAAGAATCAAGGATCCGGGCGGGCCGGACCGGAAAGTTTCCCGCCCTGAGCGGGTCAGGCGGGATCGATGGCGGCGGCCGACTCCCCGATCATCAGCCGGGCGTCGTCCGCGACGTTGCGCTTGACCACGGCCAGGGCGATCTGGCCCAGCTCGTGGTGGTGCACCGCGGTGCCGACGAAGCCGACCGTCCGGCCGTCCAGGGTCACCGGCGTACCGGCCGCGGGCGGCTGGTCCGTGGCCACCCCGTCCAGGTGCAGCAGGACGAGCCGCCGCGGCGGCCGGCCCAGGTTGTGCACCCGCGCCACCGTCTCCTGCCCCCGGTAGCAGCCCTTGTCCAGGTGCACGGCCGGGCCGACCAGGTCCAGCTCGGCCGGGATGGTCCGGTGGTCGCTGTCCACCCCGATCCGGGCCCGCCGGGCGGCCACCCGGATCGCCTCGTACGCCCAGAGCCCGGCCACCGGCACGCCGGCGCCGCGCAACTCGTCGACCACCCGGACCATCGCCTCGCGGGGCACCAGCAGATCCACGCCGAGCGCCACCCGCCGGGCCCAGCCGCCCCCCGGCAGCGGCTTGACGTCGTACACCACGCCGGGGCGCGGCGGCAGCTCGCCCGAGCGGAACTTCGGGCCCGGCACCGCGACCAGGTCGGGCGCGGCCAGCCCGGCGACGCCCAGGGTCTCGAGCGCGCCCGCGGCGTCCGGCCCGACCAGCGACAGCAGCGCGTGCTCCGCGGTGACGTCGCGCGGATCCACCTTGCTGAAGAAGCGCATCTTCTCCAGGTACGACAGCAGGCCGCCGGTCATCCCGGGCTCGGTGTCCAGCCAGGTGGTCTCGCCGTCCTCGGTGACCATGGCGTGCTGCTCGACGTGCCCGTGCGGGGAGAGGACCAGCAGCTCGGTGCCCTGCCACGGGCGCAGCCCGGTCAGGTGCTGGCTGGTCAGCGTGTGCAGCCAGCTGATCCGCTCCTCGCCCGGTACCGCCACCACCCCCCGGTGCGAGCGGTCCACCAGGCCCACACCGGTGGCCAGCGTGCGCTGTTCGCGCATCGGGTCGCCGTAGTGCGCCGCCACCGGGCCGACCCCGGCGGCCCGGTGGGCCGGCTCGGGCTGGTCCCGGGTCTCCTCGTCGATCGCCTCGGCAGCCACCGCGCCCGCGATGTCGATCACGTCGTCCCCCCGTCCTCGCACTGGCCGCAGACGCCGAAGAGCGCCACGTGCCCGATGTCGACCCGGAATCCCCGCTGTGCGGCCAGCCGGTCGGCCAGCGGGCGGAGCAGCTCCGGATCGATCTCGTCGATCCCGCCGCACTCCCGGCAGACCAGGTGGACGTGCTGGTGCTCGCCGGCCGCGTGGTAGGTCGGCGAGCCGTGCGACAGGTGCGTGTGGGTCACCAACCCGAGCCGTTCCAGCAGCTCCAGCGTGCGGTAGATGGTGGTGATGTTGACCCCGGCGGCCACCTCCCGCACCGCCGTGTGCACCTGCTCCGGCGTGGCGTGACCCAGATCCAGCACGGCCTGGAGCACCAACTGCCGCTGCGCCGTCAGCCGCAGCCCACGGGAGCGGAGCAGTTCCGCCAGGGAGGATTCGGACACCGTCCGATCATAGTTCGGCCGCCGCGCCACGCCGACCGCCGAGGTGGTACGCCACTACGCTCGACGGTCGTGGTGGCATCGCGGGTGGCCGTGCTGGGGCGGGGCGTCGTACCGGCCGGCCGTCCGGTGCTGCGCGGCGACGACCGGGGCGTGCTGCACGGCGACGGGCTCTTCGAGACCCTGCACCTGCGCGGCGGCGAGCCCTGGCTGCGCGACGCCCACCTGGATCGGCTGCGGGCCGGCGCGGCGGCCATCGAGCTGGACCTGCCGCCCACCGCCGCGCTGGCCGAACTGCTCGACGTGGTACGCGCCGGGTGGCCGCCGGAGGTGGAGGGGGCACTGCGGCTGGTCTGCACCCGGGGGCCGGAGGGCGGCGGCCCACCCACCGTCTACGCCACCCTGACCGAGGTCCCGGCCGCGACCGTGCGGGCCCGGCGGGACGGCCTGGCCGTGGCCACCCTGCCGCTCGGGGTCGCCGCCCGGGCCCGCCCCGAACTGGGCTGGCTCCCGGCCGGCCTGAAATCCACCTCGTACGCGGTCAGCACCGCGGCCCGGCGCTGGGCGGCCCGGGCCGGGGTGGACGACGTGCTCTGGACCTCCACCGACGGGTACGCGCTGGAGGCGCCGAGCGCGAACCTGGTCTGGCTGGCCGGGACGGCCCTGTGCACGGTGCCGGCCACGGCCACCGGGGTGCTCCCCGGGGTGACCGCCCGCTGGCTCCTGGACCACGCGGCGGAACTGGGCCTGCGGGCCGAGGAACGGCTGAGCACCCCGGCCGGGCTGCGCCACGCGGACGGCGCCTGGCTGACCTCGTCACTCCGCGGCCCCGCCGAGATCCGCTCCCTGGACGGCGCCCCCCTGCCCCGCTCCCCCCTGGCCCCCGCCCTGCTGGCCCTGACCGCCTTCCCCCCACCCTGACCCGCCCCACCGGGCCGGGCGGGTGAGCATCCGAGGCGTCCGGGCCGGACGGGTGGGGGCGGACGGTTGGTCGGTCAGCCGGCTACCCGGGTGAGGCGGGCGGAGAGGTGCGGGCTGAGGGGATGACCGACGGCGGCCATCTCCTGGGCGTACAGCAGCGCACCCTCGACGATGCCGAAGAGGCGGGCGCCGGCGGTGACCTCCTTGGCGGTGGCCGTCCGGACCACGGCGTCGGTGGCGAACTCGATCTGGGTGCCCGTGCGCTTGCCGATGTGCAGCTCCATCACGCCGGTCGGCGTGGTCATCAGCGCCTCCAGCTCGTCGGTGACCCGGTCGCCGTCCAGCACCGGACGCCACCAGCCCACCTCGCGTCCGGCCGGCCGGACCGGGCGGCTCTGCTCGTCGAGGATCCAGGCGCGCGACTCGTAGAACAGGAAGGGCCGGCCGTCGTGGCTGATCCGGATCTCCTGGGCGAAGTCGAAGTCCTCGATGGTGGGGAAGCCACCCCGGCCCCGCCCGCGCCACACCCCGATGTACGGCAGCAGCCCGTCCAGGCTGCGGTGCAGCTTCGGGCCGACGCGCAGGTCGTGGCTCTCCTCGTACGGGTACGGGTCGACCGGCGGCGCGTTCAGCCACGGCGGCTGGAGCGGGTTCTCGCTCACCGGGCCACCTTCGTTCGCGACTGCGGGGCTCGCAAACCCGGCTCACTCCTCACGCTCACCGGGCCGTCTCCGTTCGCGACTGCGGGGCTCGCAAACCCGGCTCACTCCTCACGCTCACCATTTTCCTCTCGAGATGCGAACTGCCAGGTACACCAGGCCACCGGCGAGCGCGCCCAGGCCGGCGACCAGCAGGCTGACGAACCCGATCTCGGTAACCATCCGGGCCATCCTATGCTGGGCGGTATGGCCCGCACTCTCGTCGTCAAGGCCACCGCCGGGGCCGACGCCCCCGAGCGCTGCGCCCAGGCCTTCACGGTCGCCGCCACCGCCGCCGCGGCGGGAATCGACGTGTCGCTCTGGTTGACCGGTGAATCGACCTGGTTCGCGGTGCCGGGCCGGGCGCAGGAGTTCGACCTGCCGCACTCCGCGCCGCTCGGCGAGCTGCTGCACGTGATCCTGGCTACCGGCAAGGTGACCGCCTGCACCCAGTGCGCGGCCCGCCGGGACATCGGCCCGGACGACGTCATCCCCGGCGTACGGATCGCCGGCGCGGCGGTCTTCGTCGAGGAGGCGATGGCCGAGGGCGCCCAGGCCCTCGTCTACTGACCCCGCCCGCCCGGCCCGACCGCCCGGACTGACGCCCACCGCGCGGTCCGCCCGCCGTCCGGGCTGTCCCGGTACGGGGGGAGCGGTGATATCCGCCCGACATGTCCGGCCACTGCCTACCATTCCCCTGTGGGCGAGGCGATCGAGCGGTTCTTCGCGACACTGCCGGCGCGTGCCCCGGCGGTGCTGCGCACCCCCATCCACGGCACCCTCCAGGTCGACCTGACCTGTGAGAACCGCACCGAGCACTGGTTCGCCGAGCTGTCCCCGGGGTCCGTCCGGGTGCGCCGGGAGCAACTGCCCGCCGACGCCACCTTCACCGTGAGCACCGACCTGTTCGAGAAACTGGTCACCGGGCGCGCCGCCGGCATGGCGGCGGTGCTGCGCAACGAGGCCACGTTCAGCGGCAACGTGGTGCTGTTCCTGCTCTTCCGCCGGTTCTTCCCCGACCCGCCCGGTGCCCGCGACCCCCGCGAGACCGCCCGCGCGCACCTCGGACGGCCCGGATGAACGAACGGGTCAGCATCCTCGACGGCAACACCTTCCTGGTCAGCGACGAGCGCGGCAACATCGAGCCGTCCTTCGACTTTCCCACCGGGCTGTTCTCCTTCGACACCCGGTTCATCTCGAACTGGGTGCTCACCCTCAACGGGGAGAAGCTGCACGCGCTCTCCATCGACGACTCGCTCTCGTACCGGACCCGGTTCTTCCTGGTCCCGGGCGAGCCCACGCACTACCTGGACGCCAAGGTGTCGGTGATCCGCAGCCGGTCCATCGGCGGCAGCTTCGACGAGGAGCTGACCCTGCTCAACCACGCGGACCAGGCGGCCGAGTTCGTGCTCCGGCTCGACATCGGCTCCGACTTCGCCGACCTGTTCGAGATCAAGCACCAGCGGCAGAAGAAGGGCCGCACCAGGCCCGTGGTGGTCGGCAACGAGCTGCGGCTGGTCTACCGGCGGGAGGGGTTCCACCGCGAGGCCGTGATCAGCACCGGCCCGCCGGCCGAGATCGACGAGGCGGGCGTCACCTACCGGATCGCGGTCGGGCCGCACGGCGAGTGGACCACCCGGCTGCACGTCGCCACGGTCATCTACGGCGCCCGCGGCGAGGACATCCGCTCCACGATCCCGCTGGGCGGGCACCGCTCGGTCGAGGAGATCCACGTCGAGCAGAACGAGTTGATCGCCCGCGCCCCGAAGCTCGCCTGCGACTGCGAGCCGCTGGCCGGGGCGTACCGGTGCAGCCTCGACGACCTGGCCGCCCTCCGGTACGAGTCGATCACGCTCGGCGTCCGGCTGCTCGCCGCCGGCCTGCCCTGGTTCATGACCCTGTTCGGGCGGGACAGCATCTTCACCTCGCTGCAGATCCTGCCGTTCCTGCCCGAACTGGTGCCGCCGACCCTCCTCATGCTGGCCGGGCTGCAGGGCAGCCGGCTGGACGACTTCCGGGACGAGGAACCGGGCAAGATCCTGCACGAGCTGCGGTACGGCGAGACCGCCGGCTTCGAGGAGCAGCCGCACTCGCCGTACTACGGCTCGGCCGACTCGACCGCGCTCTTCGTGATCCTGCTCGACGAGTACGAGCGGTGGACCGGGGACGACAGTCTGGTCCGGATGCTCGAACACGAGACCCGGGCGGCGTTGGCCTGGCTCGACACGTACGGGGACCTGCTCGGCACCGGCTACATCTCGTACCTGACCCGCAATCCGGAGACCGGGCTGCAGAACCAGTGCTGGAAGGACTCCTGGGACGCCATCTCGTTCTCCGACGGCCGGCTGCCCGCCTTCCCCCGGGCCACCTGCGAACTGCAGGGGTACGCGTACGACGCCAAGCTGCGCGGCGCCCGGCTGGCCCGGACGTTCTGGCAGGACCCGGCGTACGCCGACCGGCTGGAACGCGAGGCCGCGGCGCTGAAGGAACGGTTCAACCGGGACTTCTGGATCCACGACCGGGAGTACTACGCGCTGGCCCTGGACCCGGACGGGCGCCAGGTCGACGCGCTCTCCTCCAACATCGGCCACCTGTTGTGGAGCGGGATCGTCGACGAGCCCCGGGCGGCCGCGGTCGCCCGGCACCTGCTCGGCCCCCGCCTCTTCTCCGGCTGGGGCGTCCGCACCCTCGCCGACGACCAGGGCCGGTACAACCCGATCGGCTACCACGTCGGCACGGTCTGGCCGTTCGACAACTCGATCATCGCCTGGGGGTTGTGGAAGTACGGCTTCCGCGAGGAGGCCGGCCAGATCTGCGAGGCGATGCTCGCCGCGTCCCGGTTCTTCGAGGGCCGGCTGCCCGAGGCCTTCGCCGGCTACGAGCGCAGCCTCACCGACTACCCGGTGCAGTACCCGACCGCGTGCAGCCCGCAGGCCTGGTCGGCGGGGACGCCGCTGCTGCTGATGCGGGTGATGCTCGGCCTGGAGCCGCAGGGCGAGCATCTGATCATCGACCCGGCGGTGCCCCCCGGGATGGGACGGCTGGAGCTGCTGGACATCCCCGGCCGGTGGGGGCGGGTGGACGCCCTGGGCCGCAGCCGGAGCCCGCACGACGAGCGCCGCGGGCCATGACCGGTCAGCCGGGGCAGGGGGTGGTGACGGCGACCCGTACCCGGTCGCCGGCGCGCTCGGCCAGCACCGCCGGGCTGGACAGCCGGGCGTACTCGTCGGCGGAGTCGCGCAGCACCGGGCCGTCGCCGGCCCGGTCGCGGAACGGGTCGGCCAGCGGGACGCCGGCCGGCGCGCCGGCTGTCTCCGCCCGCGCGGTGCGGGCGGTGCCGCCGCCGGGGCACGGCGCGGCCAGCAGCTGGACCGGCCCGGCCGTGCCGCCCCAGCCGGTGAGGGCCTCGGTGACCTCGGCGGATTCCGGGCCGCCGGTGGCGGTCGGCGGCCGGTAGCCCGCGCCGACCGGCCGGCAGCCGGTGGCCGCGGTGAGCCGTACCCGGCCGGGCCCCGCGGGGCGGCCCTCGACGGCGACGAACTCGCCGGCGTCGGCACGCAGCACCGGCCCGGCCGCGGCGACCCGGACGCCGGCCCGCCAGTCCGCCGGCAGCCGGCCGGCCACCCGCGCCAGCAGATCGCGTACGTCGTCGCCGGCGATCGCGACCTCCACGCCACGGGTCAGCCCGGCGCCGTCGGCCAGCGGGGTGACCCGGCAGCCCCGCTCGATCCGGTCCGGCAGGAGCGCCGGCACCCCGTCGGCCCCGATCGCCACCATCAGCCGGCCGATCGCCCGGTCCACCACCGGCCCGGCCTGGTCGAGGGTGCGCTGCTCCTTCACCGTCGGCGGGTCACGCCGCACCGACCACCAGGTCAGCCCGGCGAGCAGCACCGCCCACGCGACCGTGGCGGCCACCAGCCAGCGCAGCCAGGGCCGGCGCGGGGCGGGCTGGTCGGGACGGGGCGGCGGGGCGTACCCCGCCTGCACGGCACCAATCACCGGCCCATCGTGTCACGCGGCGGCGACGCGTCCGGCCGGCACCTCGGCACGCCACCGGGCCGGCGCGGGTCCGCCGCCACGGGTGGCCGGCGCGAACCACCCGTGGCCCGGTGCCGGCGCAACGCCCCGTGGCCCGGTGTCCGGCGCGAACGACCCGTGGCCCGCCACCGCGGGGGTGACGGGCCACGATCAGAGCGTGGGTCAGGCGGCGACCGTGACGGTCACCTCGTTGATCCCGCGGGCGGCGGTGACGGCGGTGTCGCCGTTGCCGTGCCGGGAGAGCGCCCGCAGGGTCCAGGCGCCGGGTGCGGCGAAGAACCGGAACTGTCCCGCCGGGGAGGTCACCACCTCGGCGGTGAACTCACCGGTGGAGTCGAGCAGCCGGACGTACGCGCCCGGCACGGTCTCGCCGGACTCGGCCTGGACCAGGCCGGTGATGACGGTTTCCTTCTCCAGGTCCAGGCTGGCCGGCAGCGGGGCGGCCTGGTCGGGAGCGGCGCAGCCGGCGGCGGTGGAGGCAACGGGAGCGGTCATGGCTCAGGCCTCCCCCGGCTCGTCACCGAGCGCGACCGGCACGCCGACCAGCGAGCCGTACTCGGTCCAGGAGCCGTCGTAGTTCTTCACGTTGCGGTGGCCGAGCAGCTCCTGGAGCACGAACCAGGTGTGCGAGGAGCGCTCGCCGATCCGGCAGTACGCGATGGTCTCCCTGCTGTCGTCCAGCCCGGCGGCCGCGTAGATCTTGCGCAGCTCGTCGTCGGACTTGAAGGTGCCGTCCTCGTTGGCCGCCTTGGACCACGGCACGCTGATCGCGGTCGGCACGTGGCCGGCCCGCTGGGCCTGCTCCTGCGGCAGGTGGGCGGGGGCGAGGAGCCGGCCGGCGTACTCGTCGGGGCTGCGCACGTCGACCAGGTTCTTGGTGCCGATGGCGGCGACCACCTCGTCGCGGAAGGCGCGGATGGCGGTGTCGGGCTCCTGCGCGACGTACTGCGTGGCCGGGCGGGTCACCGCGTCCGTGACCAGCGGGCGGGCGTCCAGCTCCCACTTCTTGCGGCCGCCGTCGAGCAGCTTCACGTCGCGGTGGCCGTAGAGCTTGAAGTACCAGTACGCGTACGCGGCGAACCAGTTGTTGTTGCCGCCGTAGAGGATGACGGTGTCGTCGTTGGCGATGCCGCGCTCGGAGAGCAGCGCGGCGAACTGGGCCTTGTTGACGAAGTCCCGGCGCACCGGGTCCTGGAGGTCGGTGCGCCAGTCCAGCTTGATCGCACCGGCGATGTGGCCGGTGTCGTAGGCCGAGGTGTCCTCGTCGACCTCGACGAAGACGACGCCCGGGGCGTCGATGTTCTTCTCGGCCCACTCGGCCGAGACGAGTGCGGTGTCGCGACTCATCAGATCACTCCCTGTGAGGATGGATGGTGAGCCTGCGCGCGGAGATCGAAATTGGTGATTGTCGCACCACGCGCGGGACCCAGAGCTAGGAACGGATCACGGGTACGTGCGACGGCGCCGCTGCCGGGCGATCAGGGGGGAACACCGGGGGTCCGTGGACCCTGCGTGCCGGTGGCCGCCTAGGCGGCCGAGGACAGCCCCGCCGTCAGATGACGGGGCGACACAGGCAGGTGGCCACGCGGCACAGGTCGACCGCGCGCCGTTTGGTGAGGAGGGTCCCCATGAGGAGGGAGACTACCAGCCGGTCGCGCCGAAGCCACCGGGCCGACCAGCATCCGGGAACGCACCGACGTGGCCGGGACACCCGGACGGCACGGCCCGACCGGTGGTCGGGCCGTGCGCAGGGCCGGGGTCAGCCGACGTTGTTGATCGGCACGTTCTTCGCGTCGGCGGTGACCGCCAGGCCCTCCGGCCTCGGTTCCACCTTGCGGACGGTGAGCTGGAAGGGCAGCTCCGGCAGGGGCACGTCGATCGAGATGCCCTTGGCGTAGTTGGTCACCACCTGGCGGGCCAGCGGCAGGTTCGGCAGCCCGTCGGCGGTCAGGTCACTGAAGCGCAGCGCGACCTTGCCGTTGGTGGCGGTGACGTCGGCGGTGCCGTGCACGGTGAGCTTGACGCCCAGCACGTCCACCGGCGCCGTCACGATCAGCTTGCCGTTCTGCTCGCCCAGCTTCAGACCGGGCCGGTCGAGCAGCTTGGCCAGGCTCTCGTAGGTGATGGTGCCGCGCCCGTCGACGGTCTCCGCGGTCACGTCCCCGCGCCGGGTACGCAGGGTGTCCAGCGACGCCGTCACGTTGCGGGCGTCCACGTCCAGCCGGGGCACGCTGACCGCGCCGCCCTGCACGGTGCCCTGCACGTCGGTCAGCACGATCGAGATGTGCTCGTACCTGCCGGCGAGCACCTGGGTCAGGAACGGGAAGCCGCTCACCTCGACCTGGGGCGGCGCGGACCGGGCGTCCTGCTTGGCCACCTCCTGCTCGACCTGGTCGGCGATGGCCCGCTCGGCCGCTCCGGCCGCCAGCCGGTCGGCGACGACCAGCAGCCCGGCCACGATCAGCAGCAGGACGACGAAGCCGACGAGCACCTTCCGGCCGCGCCGTCGGGGCCGTTCCTCGTATGCCGGATTGGCCTCTGCCACGCCGCCTCCTGTCCTCGCTGTCGGTCGCCGTCCCGCGGCGGTCACGCCGCCTGGTGGCGCAACGCTACTTACCCGGAGCGTCGATCCCCCAACCGCGCGTTCAGAGGAAGAGCACGCACATGGCGTACGCGGCCGGCGCGGCGAGGGCGAACCCGCCGAGCGGGCCCTGCATGTGCCGGGCGACCCACATGGTCGGCGGCTCACCGGCCATCAGCCGGCCGGCCTCGGCGTACCCGACGGCGAGGTCGGCCAGCACGGCCGTGGCGGCCGTGACCAGCCCGACCAGGGCGGCGCTGGTCGGGGTGAAGCCGACCAGGTAGCTGCCGAGCACCGCGCTGGTCAGGGTGCCGAGCATGGCGCCCACGACCACGCCGGCGGCGCCGCGGGGCACCTGCGGGGCGAGCCGGGGCCAGGGCGCGATCGCGTCGGTCAACCGGGCCACCATGAGCGCCACCCCGGTGGCCGTGAGGCAGACCGTGATCGCCTGGGTGCCCTTCGGGATCCGGCTGAGCACGATCAGGGTGGCGAACGCGACCACCCCGACCACGATCAGCAGGGTGCCGCCGAGTGAGTCGGTCACCCGGACCCGGTCCACCCGGCGGAACAGCTGGCCGAGCACGCCGAGCACCAGGCCGGCGACCGCGGCGTAGCCGAGCGGGGCCAGCCCGGCGATGTCGGAGCGGACCGCGGCGGCGTCGGCGATGCCGGCCGTCGCGGCGCTGACCAGCGCGACCACCAGCAGCGCGGGCGGCCGCATGGCCATCGTCCAGGCGAGCACGAAGAGCAGTTGGACGCCGAAGATGATGAACGCGAACGGCAACCGGTGCCCCGGGCCGGCGGTCTGCGCGCCGAGCACCAGGCCGACGCCGAGCAGCGCGGCGAAGCCGGCGACGGTGAGCGCCAGCGGGCGGCGCACCGGGACCGGCGGCACCTCCTCCTCGGGCTCGTCAGCCTCGGCGTCGTCGGGCCGGCGCCCGGGGCCGCCCTTGCGGAGCCGGCGCGGGCCCTTCCTGGCGCGCGGCTCCTCGCCGTCGTCCGGGCCGGTGCGCGGGCCCGGCGGGTGGCCACGGGACGGGCCGGCCGGCCCTGGACGGGCGTCGTCGGCCCACGGCTCGGGGCCGGTGTCGGGCGAGGTCGAGGGAAACACGCCCCGATCGTGCCAGACCGGGCCGCCCGGGCGGAGGTCACGGTTTCGGCAACGTTAAAACCTGCGCCGCGATCGAGGGCAGATCGGGCATACGGGGAAACGACCTGGAGGCGCAGGGCGGGCGATCGGTTACGCTCAAGCCGTTACCCGCCCGTCAGCGACGCCGGGACCCCCGCCAATTCTCAGCGCCTCCCCCCGCCGGGAGGGCCGCTGGTCGCGCGCGGCCGGACGGCCGCCGGGACGGAGGTGATCGTGTGGAGCTCCTGTTGCTGGTGACCGCGCGCGCAGGTGAACCATCGGCGGTGCTGCCGGCGCTCGACCTGCTGCCGCACTCGGTCCGCACCGCGCCGCGCGACGTGCGCACGCTGGTCTCCGGCCCGAGCCCGGACGCGGTCCTGGTGGATGCCCGCTCCGAGCTGAGCGAGGCCCGGGCCACCTGCCGGATGCTGCACGCCACCGGGCTCGGGGTGCCGCTGGTCGCGGTGGTCACCGAGGCCGGTCTGATCGCGCTGAACGCCGACTGGGGCGTGGACGACGTCATCCTGGCCGGGGCCGGTCCGGCCGAGGTGGAGGCCCGGCTGCGGCTCGCGGTGGGCCGGTTGAGCAACGCGACGGCGGGTGCCGGCGGGTCGATCCGGGCCGGCGAGCTGACCATCGACCCGGACACCTACGCGGCCAAGCTCAAGGGCCGCCCGCTCGACCTCACCTACAAGGAGTTCGAGCTGCTCAAGTTCCTCGCCCAGCACCCGGGCCGGGTGTTCACCCGGGACCAGCTGCTCCGCGAGGTCTGGGGTTACGACTACTTCGGCGGCACCCGGACGGTCGACGTGCACGTGCGGCGGCTGCGCGCCAAGCTCGGCTCGGAGTACGAGTCGATGATCGGCACGGTGCGGCAGGTCGGCTACAAGTTCGTGGTGCCGCCCTCGCGCTCGCTGCCGGAGTCGGAGCCCGCGCCGCTGCCGGTCTGACGGGAGGCCGGACCGCCCACCCCCTTCCGCTGAACTTTCCTATACGCCCCTTTTGCCCTACTAGTCGGACCCTATGCTGACTGCCGGAATAGCCGGTTTCAGAGGGGGCGACGGTGCTTGCGCGGACCACGGGGGCGACCAGGGACCGGTGCGCCGGCCCGGGCGGGCGGGACCGCTGATGTCGGGCGCGAGGCTGCGGACGGCGGCGATCGTGACCCTGGTGGTGGCCGCGTTGCTCGGCTCGGCCTACACGCTCGGCCGCAGCCTGATCCCCGATCCGCCGCCCCGCAACACCGGGGTGAGCGCCAGCGTGACCGGCCCGCACTACGCCGACCAGCCGCCCAGCACGGACTTCCCGGCGCCGGCCCGGCCGACACCCGACGCCAGCCCCAGCGGCCCGGAAACCGATCAGCAGGCGCCCGCCGAGGACGAGGGCCCGTACGGCAGCCGCATCTCCACCGGGTCGTCGCAGATCGCGCTCACCTTCGACGACGGTCCCGACCCGCGCTACACCCCGCAGGTGCTCGCCCTGCTGAAGGAGTACCACGTCAAGGCCACCTTCTGCGTGGTCGGCGAGAACGCGGAGGCCCACCCGGAGTTGATCCAGGCGATCGTGGCCGACGGGCACACCCTCTGCAACCACTCCTGGAACCACGACGAGAACCTCGGCAAGCGGTCGCCGGACACCATCCAGGCCGACCTGAGCCGCACCAGCGACGCCATCCGGGCCGCGGTGCCCACCGCGCGGATCGAGTACTTCCGGCAGCCCGGCGGCAACTGGACCAAGCCGATCGTCTCGATCTGTACGGAGCTGGGCATGGTCCCGCTGCACTGGGCGGTCGACCCGTCGGACTGGACGGCGCCCGGCGCCAAGGCGATCATCAGCACCGTGCTCGCCCAGACCGGGCCCGGCTCGATCGTGCTGCTGCACGACGCCGGCGGCGACCGGAGCGGCACCGTCGACGCGCTGCGCGACCTGCTGCCGGCGCTGCTGGACCGGTTCCAGCTGGAGGCGCTGCCCGCCGGCACCACGTGACGACCGCCACCCGTCGCTCCCCGCGTCCGGCATGATCGGCGGCCCGCCGGCCGCTACGGTGACGGGATGAGCAGCACCGCGCCGACCGCCGACCGTGTCGCCCGCGCCGACCGGCTGGCGCCGGACGAGGTGGCCGAGGTGATCGGGCTGGCCGGCGCCGCCGGGGACGCCGACGGCGCCGACCCGCTCGACGAGCACGTGCTGCTGCGGCTGCGGGACCCGGAGGCGCCCGCCGTGCACCTCACCGCCCGCGCCGCCGACAACACCCTCACCGGGTACGCCCACCTGGACACCACCGACCCGACCGGCGGCATCGGCGTGGAACTGGTGGTGCATCCGGCGTACCGGCGGCGGGGCACCGGGCGGGCGCTGGCCCGGGGGGTGCTGGCCGCGGCCGCCGGGCCGCTGCGGGCCTGGGCGCACGGCGACCACCCGTCGGCCGCCGCGCTCGCGGTCGACCTGGGGTTCGCCCGCGCCCGGGTGCTCTGGCAGCTGCGCCGGCCGTTGACCGCGGCCCTGCCCGAGGCGACCCTGCCCGACGGCGTCGAGCTGCGCGCGTTCCGTCCCGGCACGGACGACGAGGCCTGGCTCGCGCTCAACAACGCGGCCTTCGCCCAGCACCCCGAGCAGGGCCGGTGGACCGACGCCGACCTGCGGCTGCGACTCGCCGAGCCGTGGTTCGACCCGGCCGGGTTCCTGCTCGCGGTCGATTCCGCGTCCGGCCGGCTGCTCGGCTTCCACTGGACCAAGGTGCACGAACGCCCCGGCTCCGCCCGGATCGGCGAGGTCTACGTGCTCGGGGTGGACCCGACCGCGCACCGGGGCGGGCTGGGCCGGGCGCTCACCACGGCCGGGCTGGCGTACCTGCGGGACCGGCGCGGGCTGGACCGGGTGATGCTCTACGTGGACGAGTCCAACACCGGGGCGGTCGCGCTCTACGAGCGGCTCGGCTTCGCCCGCTGGTCGGCGCACGTCAACTACCACCTCGGCTGAGCACGCCCCCAGCACCTCGGCTGAGCACACCCGCACCCCCTCACCACCCCGGCTGAGCCGCGGCTCCGGTCGGGTGCGCCGGTGGGGTCTGCCGGTGGGTGTGCCCGGATAAACCGGATAAGTAGCGATAGCGGGCCGCGAGTTCACGTAACGGACAACCCTCCCTCAGCGCAGGGTCACCCGGTCGGTCGGACCTGTTCATTCCCCGTTCACTTCCGACCGGCGCTGCGTCCACCTGGCACTTCTAACTTTCGTGTCAGCCGGTCAGCGCCGGCACCCGGGCCCGCCCGGGCGACCTGACCAAAGACGTGAAGGGAAACCCCTCAGGTGAAGCTCCAGCGGCACGGCGCCATCGCCTGCCTCGCTCTTACCGCGGTGCTCGGTCTCAGCGCCTGCGGCTCGGACAACAACGAGCCGACCGGCACCTCCGCCTCGGGCTCCGCCGCCGCCGTCGACTGCGGCAAGGGCACGCTGAACGCGCAGGGCTCCTCCGCGCAGAAGAACGCGATGGCCGAGTGGATCAAGGCGTACCAGCAGAAGTGCGCCGGCACCACCATCAACTACGAGCCCTCCGGCTCGGGCGCCGGCATCCAGGCCTTCATCGCCGGCACCGCCGACTTCGCCGGCTCCGACTCCGCCCTGAAGCCGGAGGAGCAGCCGCAGGCCGACGCCAAGTGCGCCGGTGGCCAGGCGATCCACCTGCCGATGGTCATCGGCCCGATCGCGGTGGCCTACAACGTCAACGGAGTGGACAACCTCCAGCTCAGCGCGCCCACCCTGGCCAAGATCTTCACCGGCAGGGTGACCAAGTGGGACGACGCCGCGATCAAGGCCGAGAACCCCGACGCCAAGCTGCCGTCGACCACGATCCAGACCGTCCACCGCTCGGACGAGTCCGGCACCACCGACAACTTCACCAAGTACCTGTCGAAGGCCGCCGCCACCGACTGGACCCTGGACCACACCAAGGCGTGGAAGGCGCCGGGCGGCACCGGCGCCAAGGGCTCGGACGGCGTGGCCAGCGCGGTCAAGGGCGCGGACGGCGCGATCGGTTACCTGGAGCTCTCCTTCGCCGATAACTCCGGCCTGAAGAAGGCCAAGATCAAGAACGGTGCCGGTGAGTTCACCGAGCTGACCGGCGAGGCCGCCGGCAAGACCATCGCCGGCGCCAAGGTCGAGGGCCAGGGCGACGACCTGAAGATGTCGATCGACTACAACACCACGGAGGCCGGGGCCTACCCGATCGTCCTGGCGACCTACGAGATCGTCTGCAGCAAGGGCCTCCCGGCCGACAAGCTCCCCCTGGTCAAGGGCCTGCTCGGCCTCGCCGCCAGCAGCGAGGGCCAGTCCCAGCTCGCCGAGCTGGGCTACGCGCCACTGCCGGACTCGGTCCGCACCAAGGTCGAGGCCGCGGTCAAGAACCTCTCCTGACCGTAACCACCACTCCCGAAGCGAGCGACCAGATGGGTCAGACCCCTCACCGCTCGGCGCACGCCGGCACCGGCGGCCCCTCCGTCCCCAGCAGTGACGGGTGGTCCGCCGGTGCCTCGGCGCGTGTGGCCGACATCCCCGGAACCCCCCGTCCGCCCGACCACGGGCTCGGCGGCGGTGACGCGCTGCCCCGGGCCAAGGCGTTCGGCGCGGAGAAGGCCTTCCGTGGCCTCACCATGGCCGCCGGCACCGCCGTGCTCGTCATCATCGCGGCCATCGCGGTCTTCCTGATCTCCAAGGCCGTGCCGGCTCTCCGCGCGAACACCGAGAACTTCTGGACCTACGAGGGCTGGTCGCCGAACCAGACCGAGCCGAAGTTCGGCATCGGGACGCTCGCCTTCGGCACCGTCCTCAGTTCGGCGCTCGCGCTGCTCATGGCCGTGCCGGTGGCCCTGGGCATCGCCCTCTACCTGTCCCACTACGCGCCGCGCCGGCTCGGCACCGCGCTGGGCTTCCTGATCGACCTGCTGGCCGCCGTGCCCAGCGTGGTCTTCGGGCTGTGGGGGCGGGACATCTTCGTCGAGCCGGTACGCGACTTCTCGGCCTGGCTGAACACCTACCTCGGCTGGATCCCGATCTTCGGCGGGGACGGCCCGTTCGGGAGGTCCATCCTGCTCGGCGCGCTGGTCCTGGCGATCATGGTGCTCCCGATCATCACGTCCCTCTCCCGCGAGGTGTTCCTCCAGACGCCCACGGCGAACGAGGAGGCCGCCCTGGCGCTCGGCGCCACCCGCTGGGAGATGATCCGCACCGCCGTGCTGCCGTACGGCCGGCCCGGCATCATCGCCGCCGTGATGCTCGGCCTCGGCCGGGCGCTCGGCGAGACCATCGCCCTGGCGATGACCCTCGGCATCACCTTCGGCATCTCGTTCAACCTGATCCAGAACGGCGGCAACACCATCGCCGCGAACATCGCCAACGCGTTCGGCGAGGCGAACGACACCGGACGCGGCGCGCTGATCGCCTCCGGCCTGGTGCTCTTCGCGATCACGCTGATCGTCAACATCACCGCGCGGGCGATCATCTACCGCCGCCGCGAGTTCACGGAGTCCGCGGCGTGAGCGCGAGGAGCGCGCCGGGGTTGCGAGCCCCGCAGTCGCGAACTGAAGGAAGCCCCGCATGACCACCACCGTCACCACCCACCGCTCACAGCCACCGGCCCAGCCGGTCACGCTGCGGGCCCGGCGGCTGCCGGCGTACGCCGCGCCCGCCATCGCCCTCGGGGCCCTGCTGGCCGCCGCCGGCATCGTCTACGGCGCGGGCATCGGCGGCCCGGTCCTCGTCGTGGTCCTCGCCGCCCTGCTCTACCTGGTCGGCCTCTTCGTCGCGGCCAACGCGGTCGAGGGCCGGCGCTCGGCCCGCGACCGCACCTGGAGCGCGCTGATCCACTCCGCCTTCGTGCTCGCGGTGCTGCCACTGGCCTCGGTGGTCTGGACGCTGGTCAGCAAGGGCGCCGAGCGGTTGGACGGCACCTTCTTCGGCACCTCGATGAACAACATCGGGGCGCGGGACGCGAACGGCGGCGCGTACCACGCCATCGTGGGGACCCTGGAGCAGGTCGGCATCGCCACCCTGATCACCGTCCCGCTCGGCCTGCTCTGCGCGATCTACGTGGTGGAGTACGGCCGAGGCCGGTTCGCCTTCGCCATCCGCTTCTTCGTGGACGTGATGACCGGCATCCCGTCGATCGTCTCCGGCCTGTTCGTGCTGGCCTTCTGGGTGCTGATCGTCTCGCCGTGGTTTAACGACGGCCGGCCGAGCTTCTCCGGCTTCGCCGCCGCGCTGGCGCTGAGCGTGCTCATGCTGCCCACCGTGGTCCGCTCCACCGAGGAGATGCTCCGCCTCGTCCCGGCGCCGCTGCGGGAGGGCGCGTACGCCCTCGGCGTGCCGAAGTGGAAGACCATCCTGCGGGTCGTGCTGCCGACCGCGCTGCCCGGGATCGTCACCGGCGTCATGCTCGCCATCGCGCGGGCGGCCGGCGAGACCGCCCCGGTGCTGCTCGTCGCGGGTGGCGGGGCGGCGATCAACGTCAACCCGTTCGAGAACAACCAGTCGTCGCTGGCCCTCTTCGTCTACCAGCAGGCCGGCGACGCCTCGAAGTACTCGCCGGCGCGGGCGTGGACGGCGGCGCTGACCCTGGTCGCCCTCGTCCTCGTCCTGACCATCGCGGCGAAGGTGCTGGCCCGCCGCAACCGGCTCGGCCGATGAACCCCGGAGGTACCGCCACCATGGCCAAGCGCATCGAAGCCACGAACGTCACCGCGTACTACGGCGGGTTCAAGGCGATCGAGAACATCAACCTCACCGTCGAACCGAAGACGGTCACCGCCCTGATCGGCCCCTCGGGCTGCGGGAAGTCCACCTTCCTGCGGTCCATCAACCGGATGCACGAGGTGCTGCCGGGGGCCCGGGTCGAGGGCAGCCTCACCATCGACCACCAGGACATCTACGACCGGGACGTGGACGTCACCGCGGTCCGCCGGATGATCGGCATGGTCTTCCAGCGGCCCAACCCGTTCCCCACCATGAGCATCTTCGAGAACGTGGTGGCCGGGCTGCGGCTCAACGGCGTGAAGCGCAAGTCGATCCTGGAGGAGGCGGCCGAGAAGGCGCTCCGCTCGGCGAACCTCTGGGACGAGGTGAAGGACCGGCTCGGCAAGCCCGGCGCCGGCCTCTCCGGCGGCCAGCAGCAGCGGCTCTGCATCGCCCGCACGATCGCGGTCGAGCCGCAGGTGGTGCTGATGGACGAGCCCTGCTCGGCGCTGGACCCGATCTCCACGCTGGCCATCGAGGACCTGATGTTCCAGCTCAAGGACAGGTTCACCATCATCATCGTCACGCACAACATGCAGCAGGCCGCCCGGGTGTCGGACCGGACCGCGTTCTTCTCCATCGAGAAGACCGGTGACCCGGGCCGGCTGATCGAGTACGACCACACCCAGAAGATCTTCAGCAACCCGAGCCAGAAGAAGACCGAGGACTACATCACCGGCCGCTTCGGCTGAGCCACAGAGAAGGGCCCCTTCTTGACGCCTACGGCGTGGGAAGGGGCCCTTCTCAACGTGCCCTCTCGGCTCAGCGCAGCGCGGCGTAGAACTGCCGCAGGTCCGCGACCAGCAGGTCCGGAGCCTGGTCGGTCAGCGCAGCGCGGCGAAGAACTGCCGCAGGTCCGCGACCAGCAGGTCCGGAGCCTGGTGGGCGGCGAAGTGCCCGCCCCGGTCGTACGTGTGCCAGGAGACGATGTTCTTGTGGTCGCGTTCGGCGAGCGTCCGGATCGACTGGAAGTCCCAGGCGAAGTTGGCCAGGCCGAGCGGCACCGTGGTCGGCTCCGGCAGCGCCGTGCCGCGCCCGTTGACCTTCTGGGTCGGGTGCACGGACTCGGCGTCCTCGTAGTAGTAGCGGGCCGCCGAGGCGGCCGTGTTGGTCAGCCAGTAGATGGTCGTGTTGGTGAGCACGTGGTCGGCGTCGATCTGGTCACCCATGAGCTGGCCCAGCCAGCCGAGCAGGCCCACCGGCGAGTCGGCCAGCGCGTGCGCCACGTTCTGCGGCTCGGTCGAGTGCAGCTTGTCGTAGCCGCCCCGCCGCTGCACGAACCAGTCGGCGAACGCCACCTTGCCCCGCTCCTCCTCGGTGAGCCCGGCCAACTCAGCGGGGTCACCGGACGGCAGGGAGAAGACCTGCGTGACGTGCACCCCGAGCACGTGCTCGGGGTCGGCCCGGCCCACCTCCGGCGAGACGAACGCGCCGAGGTCGTTGCCGGCCGCGCCGTACCGCTGGTAGCCGAGGCGGCGCATCAGCTCGGCCCAGGCGCGGGCCACCCGGTGGCGGTTCCAGCCGCGCTCCCGGGTGGGCCCGGAGAAGCCGTACCCCGGCACCGACGGGATGACCAGGTGGAAGGCGTCGGCCGGGTCGCCGCCGTGCGCCCGTGGGTCGGTCAGCGGCCCGATCACGTCCAGCCACTCCACGACGGTGCCCGGCCAGCCGTGGGTGAGGATCAGCGGGGTGGCGTCCGGCTCGGGCGAGCGGACGTGCAGGAAGTGCACCCGCTGCCCGTCGATCTCGGTGGTGAACTGCGGGTACGCGTTGAGCCGCGCCTCCCACTCCCGCCAGTCGTAGCCGGTGCGCCAGCGCTCGGCCAGCCGCCGCACCCAGCTCAGCGGGACGCCGTACTCCCAGCCGGGCGGGACCGGGCCGGCGGGGGCGGCCGGGTCGGGGTCGGCGGGCAGTTCCTCGGCCCAGCGGGTCCGGGCCAGCCGGTCGGCGAGGTCGTCCAGGTCGGCCTGGGGGACGTCGATACGGAACGGGACGATCGCGGTGTTGTCTGCCATGCCATGAGCGTAGGAAGGGATTAGGAAGGCCTCGTTCCTAATGCGCTGGCAGAATCCGGCACATGTTGGAGACCTCGGCGCGACTGCTGCGCCTGCTGTCGCTGTTGCAGACGCCACGCGAGTGGACCGGCGCCGAACTGGCCGAGCGCCTGGCGGTGAGCACCCGCACCGTACGCAACGACGTGGAACGGCTGCGCGCGCTCGGCTACCCGGTGCACGGCACCCGGGGCGCGGTCGGCGGCTACCGGCTGGGTGCCGGCGCGGCCCTGCCCCCGCTGCTCCTCGACGACGAGGAGGCGGTGGCCGTGGCGGTCGGGCTGCGCACCGCCGCGGCCGGCAGCGTGGCCGGCATCGAGGAGACCTCGCTGCGGGCGCTGGCCAAGCTGGAGCAGGTGCTCCCGCACCGGCTGCGCCGCCGGGTCACCGCCCTGCACACGCACACCGTGCGCGTCCCGCACGACCAGCCCGGCCCGACCGTGGACGCCGGGACGCTCAGCACGATCGGGGCGGCCTGCCGGGACCGGGAGCGCCTGCGCTTCGACTACGTCCGGCACGACGGCACCGCGGACCGGCGGGACGTCGAGCCGTACCGGCTGGTCAACTGGGGCCGGCGCTGGTACCTGGTGGCGTTCGACCCGGCCCGGGACGACTGGCGCACCTTCCGGGTGGACCGGATCACCCCGCGTACCCCGACCGGCCCCCGGTTCGCGGCCCGCGAGCTGCCCGGTGACGTGGTGGACCGGGTGCGGCAGGGGGTCTCCTCGGCCGCGTGGCGGCACCGGGCGCGCATCCGGGTGCACGCCCCCGCCGAGGTGGTCGCCGACCGGATCAACCCGGCCGTCGGCACGGTCGAGCCGGCCGGCGACACGGCCTGCCTCCTGCACACCGGCGCCGACCGGCTGGAGACCATCGCGGTCTGGCTCGGCCTGCTCGACCTCGACTTCACCGTCGAGGACCCGCCCGAGCTGACCGACCTCCTGCGTACCCTCGCCGAGCGCTACCTCCGCGCCGCCGGCTGACCGTCAGGACAGGCGGAAGCGGGGCGCCTCGGCATCGGAGAGGTCGAGGCGCGGGGTGACCGGGGTGCCGGCATCGCGGCCGGCCGAGGCGCGGGCCACGCCGGCCAGGTCGCCGGCGGCGGCCACCTCGGCCAGGGTGACCATGGTGGGCGGCAGCATGGTCAACTCCCCGGCCTCGACCCGGGTGAGGGCGTCCGCCGGGCGCAGCCACAGCGTGTGGTCGGCCTCGCCGGAGACGTCCCGGGTCCGCTGCCCCTCGGGCAGCAGGGCGACGAAGAAGTACGTGTCGAAGCGGCGCGGCTCGAACTCGGGGGTGATCCACCGGCTCCACGGCAGCAGCAGGTCGGACCGGAGGGTGAGCCCTTTCCCGGCCAGCAGGTCGGCGAAGCCGGCCCGCCGGGCCACCAGGTCCTGCCGGGCCGTCTCCCAGTCGTCGCCGCTCACGTCGCCCACCACCGTGCCGGTGTCCGGCCCGGCCAGCAGCACGCCCGCCTCCTCGAAGACCTCGCGGGCGGCGGCGCAGACGACCGCCTGGGCGGCGGCCGGGTCGAGCCGGAGCCGCTCGCCCCACGCCGCCGGATCCGGGCCGGCCCAGCCGAGGTGCGCCTCCGAGTCGGAGCGGTCCACCCCGCCGCCGGGGAAGGCGTACATGCCGCCGAAGGTCATCGCGGCCACCCGGCGGATCAGGTAGACCTCGAAGCCGTCGGCGGCCGGGCGGAGCAGCAGCACGGTGGCGGCGACCCGGGGTACGGCCGGCACCCCGCCCTCGGCCCGGAACCGGCGGGCGTGCTCCACCAGGGCGGGGGGTGCGGCGAAGCCGTCGATCGTCATGCGCCGAGCCTAGTTCCCGGCCGGTAACTCATCCGTCCGGCGGCCGCCGGGCGACGCGCTGCGCAGTTGGCCGGCGAAGAGACGGGGCCGGGTTTCCCGACGGGTGGATCTTCTTGTCGCCGGCCCAGCCGCCCGGGATAGCGTGCCGGCATGACTCGTTGGGGAATCCTCGCGACCGGATACATCGCCGGCCGTTTCGCCGAGGACCTGCGGTTCGTGCCGGGGGCCGAACTGGTGGCGGTGGGCTCGCGTACCCGGGAGAGCGCGGAGCTCTTCGCGCAGCGGCACGGCGCGTCCCGGGCGTACGCCTCCTGGGCGGAACTGGCCGCGGACCCGGAGGTGGACGTCGTCTACGTCGCCACCCCGCACGCCGCGCACCACGAGGCGACCATGACCTGCCTGGCCGGTGGCAAGGCGGTGCTGGTGGAGAAGCCCTGCACACTGGACCTCGCCAGCAGCACCGAGCTGATCGAGACGGCCCGCGCCCGCGGTCTCTTCCTCATGGAGGCCATGTGGATGCGGACCAACCCGCTGATCCTGCGGGTGCTGGAGCTGATCGCGGACGGCGCCATCGGCGAGGTCACCCACGTCCGGGCGGACTTCGGCGCGGCCGGCCCGTTCCCGCCGGAGCACCGGATGCGGGCCCGCACGCTGGGCGGCGGCGCCCTGCTCGACCTCGGGATCTATCCGCTGAGCCTGGCCCACCTGCTGCTCGGCGTGCCGCAGCACGTGCGGGCCTGGGCCCGGATCAGCCCCGAGCAGGTGGACGAGAACACCGGCATCGTCCTCGGCTGGGATTCCGGGGCGGTGGCGACGCTGAGCTGCGGGATGATCGGCGCCACCGCGATCACCGCGGCGATCACCGGTACCACCGGCCGGATCGACCTGCCGGAGCCGTTCTACCGGCCCGCCGCGGCGGTGCTGCACCGGGCCGGCACGGAGCCGGAGACCATCCCGGCGGACCCGACCGGCGGCGGCTACCAGTACGAGGCGATCGAGGTGCAGCGCTGCCTGGCGGCCGGGCTGATCGAGAGCCCGCTGGTGCCGCACTCGGCCACCCTCGAGGTGATGGCGCTGCTCGACGACATCCGGGCCCGGATCGGCGTCTCCTACACGTGACGCGGGGCCCCCGGTCGCTGCCGGAGGCCCCGCACACCGCGCTCAGAACAGCGGACGGACCAGCAGGTACGCCAGGCAGGCGATGATCGCGGCGGCCGGGAACGTGATCACCCAGGCGATCACGATGTTGCCGGCCACGTTCCAGCGGACCGCGGAGAGCCGCTTGGTGGCGCCCACACCCATGATCGCCGAGGTGATCGTGTGGGTGGTGGAGATCGGGGCCTTCAGCACCAGGGCGTTGAAGTAGAGCACCGCGCTGGCCACCGTCTCGGCGGCGAAGCCCTCCGGCGGGCCCAGGTCGATGATCTTCCGGCCCAGGGTCCGGATGATCCGCCAACCGCCCGCGTACGTGCCGGCGGCCAGCATGGCCGCCGAGGTCCAGAAGACCCACTGCGGGATGTGCGTCTTGGACTCCTGGAAGCCGCCCGTGTAGAGGGCCAGCACGATGATGCCCATGGTCTTGGCGGCGTCCTGCATGCCGTGGCCGACCGACATGGCGGCCGCCGAGGCGGTCTGCGCCCAGCGGAAGCCGCGGTTGAGCTTGCCGGGCTGGCCCTTCCGGAACAGCCACAGGATGGCCAGCATCACCAGGAAGCCGAGCACCAGGCCGACCACCGGGGAGAGCACCATCGGGATGAGCACCTTCTGCACGATGTTGCCCCACTGCACGACGCCGTCGTTGGCGAACAGGGTCGCGCCGACCAGGCCGCCGAAGAGGGCGTGCGAGGAGGACGACGGCAGGCCGAAGTACCAGGTGATCAGGTTCCAGGCGATCGCGCCGAGCACGCCGGCGAAGACCACCCCGAGGCTGGCCACCCCGGGTGGCAGGGTGACCAGGCCGTCGCCGACCGTCTTGGCCACCCCGGCGCCGAAGTGTGCGCCGACGAAGTTGCCGACGGCGGCCAGCGCGAGGGCGACCCGGGGGGTCAGCGCCCGGGTGGACACGCTGGTGGCGATCGCGTTCGCCGCGTCATGGAAGCCGTTCGTGTAGTCGAACGCCATGGCGACCACGATCACCGCCAGCACGGCGATGAGTTCGGGAGTCACGGGATCAGGACTCCTTGACCGCGATGGTCTCGACCGTGTTGGCCACGTGCTCGAAGGCGTCGCAGGCGGCCTCCAGCTCGTCGGCCACCTCCTTCATCTTCAGCACGGTCAGCGCGTCGTACTCGCCGGAGAAGAGCCGGACCAGCAGCTGCCGGTTGATCCGGTCACCCTCGTTCTCCAGGCGGTTGCACTCGATCCAGTAGTCCTCGAGGTTCTTCATCGAACGCAGCCGGGGCATCGCCTCGGCGGTCAGCTTGGCCTGCTGGTCGAGCACGTTGACCATCTCGTGCAGCTCGCGGGGCAGCGCCGGCAGCTCGGTCAGCCCGTACAGGTAGAGCAGGTCGCCGACCGCCTCCAGGTGGTCCATCACGTCGTCGAGCAGCGAGCCCAGGCGGTAGATGTCCTCCCGGTCGAAGGGCGTGATGAAGGTGGAGTTGATCTTCTTGTACAGGTCGTGGGTGATCTGGTCGCTGTCGTGCTCGACCTCGGTCAACCGCTCGCTGACCGACTGGACGTCGACGCCCGGCAGCGCCAGCTCGTTGAGCAGCTCGGTACCCCGCACCAGGTTCTGCGCGGCCCTGGTGAAGAGCTCGTAGAAGGCGCCCTCGGTGGGACGGAAGGAAAACTTCACAGCACGGACCTCGTCGTGTCGGTGGAAGGGTGGCCGTCGCCCCGGCGGGCGCCTGCTGAAGGGCATGCTAGGTACCCCGCGGAACCGGGCATCGGCCGGCCCACCCGAGGTCAGGCCCGATTCACCGCTCGTTCACCCGCCGTTCACCTTCGCCTTCCCGGCCCTCGCTCCGCAATCGGTCACGCTCCCCCTCGACGTCGAAATCGGCAGCGGGATACCCCAGATCCAGCCGGTCGAACGTCTCCCGCAGCAGGTGCGCCACCGCCCAGTCGCGGTACCACTTCCGGTCCGCCGGTACCACGAACCAGGGCGCCGCGTCCGTGCCGCACCGCCCCAGCGCCTCGGCGTACGCGGCCTGGTAGTCGTCCCACCGGGCGCGGGTGTCCAGGTCGCTCGGGTTGTACTTCCAGTACTTGGTGGGATCGGTGAGCCGCTGCATCAGCCGCTCGCCCTGCTCCGGGTAGGAGATGTGCAGCATCACCTTGATCAGGGTGACCGCGCCCTCGGTCAGCTCCCGCTCGAAGTCGTTGATCAGGTCGTACCGGGCCCGCCAGGTGGGCTCGTCGACCAGCCCTTCGACCCGGGCGATCAGCACGTCCTCGTAGTGCGAGCGGTTGAAGATCCCCACGTAGCCGGGCGGCGGCAGGGCGCGTCGGATCCGCCACAGGAAGTCGTGCCGCCGCTCCTCCTCGGTCGGCGGCCCGAACGAGCGGATGTGCAGCCCGAGCGGGTTCATCGCGCCGGCCACCCGCTTGATCGTGCCGTCCTTGCCGCCGCAGTCCATCGCCTGGAGCACCAGCAGCACCCGGCGCGGCCGGTCGCCGGCCAGGTGGGCGCCGGCCGCCGACGGCGCACCCGCCGGCGCCGCGGGCCCGGCCGGGGCCTTCGCGGCCGCGTACAACATCTCCTGCCGCCGGCCCAGCTCCGCGCCGAGCAGCTCCACCTGCGCCCGGGCCCACGCCTTGCGGTCCCTCCCGTGCCCCGCCGCGGCCGGCAGGCCCGGCGTCGACCGGGGATCGACGGCCGCCAGGTCCACCGTCCCGGGCCCCACCCGCAGCAGGTCCCGCATCGGCCCGCCCTCGGGCCGCACCGCCTCGTCGACTCCGCTCATGCCCCGATCCTCACCCACCCGGGGCGCGCCCGCCTCCCGAGCGCAGCCCGGCGCGCCGCCCGCCCCCGGCGCGCGCCCGCCCCCCGAGCGCAGCCCGGCGCGCCGCCCGCCCCCGGCGCGCGCCCGCCTCCCGAGCGCAGCCCGGCGCGCCGCCCGCCCCCAGCGCGCCCGCCCTCCGAGCGCCCTCGGTGGGCCCGCCGAGACGAAGCTCTCAGGCACCCGGTCGCCGAGGGGCCCGGGTGGCGGGGAGAATTGCGCACGCAGGGAGGGAGCACCCGGGTGGACGAGCTGACGGCGGAGTTCCAGGCGGAACGGGCACACCTGCTGGCGGTCGCGCAGCGGATGCTGGGCAGCCGGAGCGAGGCCGAGGACGCGGTGCAGGAGACCTGGCTGCGCTACGCCGCCGCGCTGGGCGACCCGGCCGCCCGGGCGGCGATCCGCGACCTGCGCGGCTGGCTGACCACCACCTGTTCCCGGATCTGCCTGGACGTGCTCCGCTCAGCCCGGGTCCGCCGCGAGGCGTACCCCGGCCAGTGGCTGCCGGAGCCGACGGTGCGCGAGCTGCCGACGGCCGACGGGTACGCGCCCGATCCCGCCGAGCGAGCGGTCCGGGCCGACCAGCTCGGCACCGCGCTGCTGGTGGTGCTGGAGCGGCTGACCCCGGAGCAGCGGGTCGCGTTCGTGCTCCACGACGTCTTCACCGTGCCGTTCGCCGACGTCGCCGAGGTGCTCGGCACCACACCGACCGCCGCCCGGCAGCTCGCCTCCCGAGGGCGCCGCGCGGTCACCGCCCCCGACGTCCCCCGGCACACCGCCGATCTGGCCGAGCAGCAGAAGGTGCTGACCGCCTTCGTCGCCGCCGTGGAGTCCGGCGAGCTGGACCGGCTGGTCGAGGTGCTCGCCCCGGACGTGGTGGTGATCGGCGACAGCGGCGGGCACTTCCCGGCCGCCCGCCGGCCGGTGGTCGGCGCCGAGCTCGCCGGCCGGTTCATCCTCGGCCTGTTCGGTCAGGCGGCCCGGTTCGGCGACTCGCTCTCCGCCCGGCCGGTGCTGGTCGACGGCGGGCTGGGCTGGCAGGCCGAGCTGGTCTACCGGGACGGCCGGCCGATGCGCATGATCACCTCGTTCGCCGTCCACGAGGGGCGGATCACCGGCCTGTTCAACCAGCTCAACCCGGAGAAGGTGCGCCATCTGCCCGCGGTCGACCCGGGCTCGCACTGGCCGCCGCGCTGGTGAGGCCGGCTCAGACCACCACGGCCAGCCATTTGCGGTACGACGTGGCGAACGGTTCGCTGCCGTCGCCGAGCGCGCCGAACAGCCAGCGGGCCGCCGCCTCGGCCTCGGCCACCACGTCGTCGGGGTAGCTCCAGCGCCGGCGGTGCTCGGCGAACTCGTCCTCGTCGCGCAGCTCGACCAGGCCGCTCTCCCGGCGGCGCACCACGTCCAGATCGAGGTCGACCAGGTGGACGGTGTCCTCGCCGGCCCACCGGGCCGGGGTGGTGATGTCGCAGTAGACCTCGCTGGTCCGGGGCGGCGGGTTGAACATGCCGGTCCACCAGCTGTGCCGGGGCACCAGCAGGACGAACGGGATCCGCTCGACCGAGGGGCGGCCGTGGTAGACCGACTCGGTGCCGGCCGGCACGCCGAGCCACACGCCGAGGTCGTCCTCGGCGAGGCGGCGGGCCGGGTAGTCGCGGTGCGCGCTGCCGTCGTACTTGCGGTAGATCACGCGGACCACATCGCTCGGCATGACAGGCACCCTAACCGATTCCGGCCACGCGACGCGATCGTCGGGTAACCGGACGCGACCCGACCGTGACCACGCCACGCGGGGCAGCGGCGGGGGCCGTGTCGGGCCCGGCGGGTACCGTCGCACGGTGACCCCGACCCGCATCGCCACCGGTTCCGCCGTGCCCAGGAAGCGTCGGGGCGACCGGCCCAGTGGCGCCGAGTTGCTGGCCGCGGCGGTCGGTGCGGTGCCCGGTGGGGCGGCCCGGCCGGGCCAGCAGCAGATGGCCGAGGCGATCGAGCGGAGCATCGCCTCCGGCGAGCACCTGCTGGTCCAGGCGGGCACCGGCACCGGCAAATCCCTGGCGTACCTGGCCCCGGCGCTGACCGTGGACGGGCCGGTGGTGGTCTCCACCGCCACCCTGGCCCTGCAGTCCCAGCTGGTCGAGCACGACCTGCCCCGCCTCGCCGACGCGGTCGAGCCGCTGCTGCGCCGCCGGCCCACCTTCGCGGTGCTCAAGGGGCGGCACCACTATCTCTGCCTGGCCCGGCTGGACAGCTCGGTGGAGGACGAGCCGGAGGACGGCCTCTTCGACGCGCCCCGCCCCGGCGGCACGAAGTGGCTCGGCGAGGCGGGCCGGCTGGGCAAGCAGATCCAGCGGGTCCGGGACTGGGCGGAGAAGACCGCCACCGGCGACCGGGACGAACTGGACCCGGGGGTGGACGACCAGCTGTGGCGGACCGTCTCGATGCCGGCCCGGGAATGCGTGGGCGCCACCCGGTGCCCGTTCGGGCAGGAGTGCTTCGCCGAGGCGTCCCGGGCCCGGGCCCGCGAGGCGGACATCGTGGTCACCAACCACAGCCTGCTCGCCGTCGACATGCTCGCCGGCCGGCACATCGTGCCGCCGCACAAGCTGCTCGTCGTCGACGAGGCGCACGAGCTGGCCGACCGGGTCTCCTCGGCCGCCCAGGCCGAACTGGTCCCCGAGCTGATCGACCGGTCCACCCGCCGGGCCCGCCCGCTGCTCCGCCCCGAGCTGGCCGAGCGGCTCACCGAGGCCGGCGACGCGCTCGCCGTGGGCCTGGCCGAGGCGTCACCCGGGCGGCTCACCGCCGGCCTGCCGCCCGCCCTACGCGAGGCGTGCACGCTGCTCGACGCGGCCACCCGGGCCGCACTGGAGGCGATCGGCGACGTCAAGGCCGACGATCCCGACCCGGTGCGCAAGCAACAGGCCAAGGCGGTGCTGGACGAGCTCTCCAGCACCGCCCAGCGGCTGCTGGAGGAGGCCGACCACGACGTGGCCTGGGTGGAGAAGCCGGAGAACGGCAGCCGCCGGGCGCTGGTGGTCGCGCCGCTCTCGGTCGCCGGCACCCTCGCCACCCACCTCTACGACGAGCGGACCGTGGTGGCCACCTCGGCCACCCTGGCGCTGGGTGGCCGCTTCGACACCGTGGCCCGGGCCCTGGGCCTGGACGCGCCGCCGCCCGCCCCGCCGTCCCCGGCGGCCGCCGCGCTGGCCACCGCCGCCGCAGCCGGCCGGGACACCGCCGCCGCGGCCGGCCGGGGCACCGCCGCACCGGTGGCGAGCGCCGAGGGCAGCCGGGCGGCCACCGGCACCGTGCCGGCCACCGAGGGGCCGGGATGGAGTTCGCTGGACGTCGGCTCGCCGTTCGACTACGCCCGGCAGGGCATCCTGTACGTCGCCGCGCACCTGCCCCGGCCGAGCGTCTCCGGGCTGCCGCAGGCGGCCGGCGAGGAGCTGCTCGCGCTGGTCGGGGCGCTCGGTGGGCGTACCCTCGGGCTCTTCTCCTCACGCCGGGCCGCGCAGCAGGCGGCGGAGCTGCTGCGGGCACGCACCGACCTGCCGGTGCTGCTCCAGGGCGAGGAGGCGCTGCCGCTGCTGGTCCGCCGGTTCCGCGAGGAGCGCGAGAGCTGCCTGTTCGGGGTGATGTCGCTCTGGCAGGGGGTGGACGTCCCCGGCGACGCGTGCCAGCTCGTGGTGATCGACCGGCTGCCCTTCCCCCGTCCCGACGAGCCCTTGGCGGCGGCCCGCGCGGCGGCCGTGGACGCGAGCGGCGGCTCCGGCTTCGCGGCGGTCAGCGTGCCGATCGCGGCGGTCCGGCTGGCCCAGGGGGTGGGCCGGCTGATCCGGGCCACCGCCGACCGGGGCGTGGTGGCGGTGCTCGACTCGCGGCTGGAGACGGCCCGCGGCTACGGCCCGTTCCTGCGCCGCTCGCTGCCTCCGTTCTGGTACACCACCCGCCCCGAGGTGGCCCGGGGCGCGCTGGAACGCCTCAGCAAGAGCTGACCGGCGCCACCGGCCGGGTGCCACACCGGCGAGGCGGCGCATCCCGTCGCCTGCGCGCGAGCCGAAGCCCCGAAATGCCGCAACCCGTGCCCTCCGCGCGAGCCGAAGCCCCGAAATGCCGCAACCCGTGGCACCCGCCCCGGCCGGGCCCGGCCCACCGGGATGGGCGGGTCAGGGGGCCTTGGCGGCGACCACCACCGCGTCCGGCGGGGTGTCCGGCACGGTACGCGCGGCGAGCCGGCGGACGGCGGTGTTCAGCACGGCGATCAGCGGCACCGCGACCAGCGCACCGGCGATCCCGGCGAGCACCACCCCGGCGGCGATCCCGATGATCACGGCGAGCGGGTGGATGGCCACCGCCCGGCCCATGATCAACGGTTGGAGCACGTGCCCCTCGACCTGCTGCACGCCGATCACCGCGCCCAGAATGATCAGCGCGGTCACCGGGCCGCTGTCGACCAGCGCCACCAGCACGGCCACCACCCCGGACAGGGTCGCCCCGACGATCGGGATGAACGCCCCGAGGAAGACCAGCGCGGCCAGCGGGAACGCGAACGGGATGTCGAACACGACCAGGAAGACGCCGATACCGACGGCGTCGATGAAGGCGACCAGCACGGTGGCCCGGACGTACGCGCCGAGGGTGGCCCAGGACGCCCGGCCGGCGTCGTCGACCTTCCACCGGGCCGCCACCGGCAGCAGCCGGACCAGGAAGCGCCAGATCTTGTTGCCGTCCCGGAGGAAGAAGAAGGTCGCGAAGAGCACCAGGATGGTGCCGGTGAGCACCTCCGCCAGGGTGGCCGCCGTGTTGAGCGCGCCGTTGGTGAACGTCTTGGTGTTCTCGTCCACCCACTTCTGCGCCTCGTCGATGTAGTTGTTGAGCTGGCCGTCGGAGAGGTGCAGCGGGCCGGTCTTGAGCCAGTCCTGGATCTGCCGGACGCCCTCCGAGGTCTTGTCGCTCAACTCCGGCACACCCTGGATGAACTCGTTCACCACCAGGGTCAGCGTGCCGACCACCGCGGCCAGGCCGCCGACCAGCACCACGCCGGTGGCCAGCGACCGGGGGAAGCGGGCCCGGAGCAGCCAGCCGACCGCCGGAGCGAGCAGCGCCGAGAGGAGCAGGGCCACCGCCAGCGGGATGATCACGATGCGGATGGTGCCGATGATCTTCAGCAGCGCCCAGGTGACGATGCCGATCACGATGAGCCGCCAGCACCAGGCCGCGGCGATCCGCAGCGCGTGCGGCACCTCGGTGTCGTCCCGGCTGGCCGTCGTGGCGGGCAGGACCCCGGGCGGCTCCGCACCGACCACGGTCGCGCCGGCGGGCGCCACCGGGCCCGGCGAGGCGGGCGAGGCCAGGCCGGACTCCTCCGACTCCCCCGGCGTACCGTCGGGGTCGGCCCGGTTGGCCCGCACCGACTCCCGGCCGGACTCGTAAGCCCGGCGCAGCCGTCGGCGCATCGCCTCGAAGCGGCTCAAGCGCACCTCCCGCAAACTTGCCCCGCCCACGTCACAGGGGGGACAGGATACGTCCCTCCGCCCCACCCTAGGGCGACTGCGCCACACATTGCCCCCGCGCCGGTCCGCTCAACCACCGCACGACCGGCCACGGCGTACGCGGTAGCGTCTTCGCGTGACCGAGGACCAGACTCTCGACTCCGGCCTGCCGATCCGCCTGCTGCACGACCGCGTGCTGGTGCGCACCGAGAACGGGGAGGGTGAGCGCCGCTCCAGCGCCGGCATCGTGATCCCGGCCACCGCGGCGGTGGGCAAGCGGCTGGCCTGGGCCACCGCCGTAGGGGTGGGCCCCAACGTACGGGCCGTCGTCGCCGGTGACCGGGTGCTCTTCGACCCCGACGACGACCGCTCCGAGGTCGAACTGCACGGCCGGGCGTACGTGCTGCTGCGCGAACGGGACGTGCACGCCGTCGCCGCCGAGCGGGTGGAGCGGGAGTCGACCGGCTCGACCGGCCTCTACCTCTAGGCCCCTGCCCCGGGGTGCCGTTTGCTCCGCCGCCCGGCGGGAAGCCCAGGCACCTCAGCGCCCTGGGGAGGGGACCATGCCGGTAGTCGTGAAGAAGATACTGAGCTGGGGATTCGTCGCGTTCCTGATCTACTTCATGGCGTTCCGGCCGGACGGGGCCGCCCAGCTGTTCAAGGGGATCGGGGCCGCCCTGGTCGCCATCTTCCAGGGCTTCGGCGACTTCCTCACCGGCCTGATGAGCTGACCCCGGTCCCGGGCGCGGGCTGGGCGGTCAGCCGCCCGGGGACCAGGGCGCGGCCGGGCGCGGGCCGTACCAGCCGGCCGGGCCGTGACCGACCGGGGGCGGCGGCGGGGCCAGCACCACCGGGATCGGCACCACCGGCTCGTCCGGCGCCTCCACCGCCCGCTGCGACCCGTCCGGGAAGCGCAGGTGGTAGCGGTGCCCGTCCCACACCCCCAGCGGCGCCTGCGGGTCGCGGCCCACGAAGAACGACCGGTACGCCCCGATCGCGTCCAGCAGCTCCCGCTCCTCCCGCGCTGTCCGGTCCCGCTCGGCCGGCTTGCGGTCCAGCCCCCGGCGCATCCCGTCGCGCAGCAGCGCCAGCCGGGTGGCGGCGAACTGGTATCCGCGCATCGCCTTCACCCCGCCGTCGCCGGCCACCCGCCGGGCCCAGGTCCGGGCCGCGTGCCGCCGGCCGAGGCTGCCCAGGGCGGCCACCTCGGGCGGGGTGAGCCAGCCGGCCCGGACGTAGTCCGGCAGGGTCCGCTCGGTGAGCCGCCCCTCCCAGGCCCGCAGCCAGATGGCCAGGCCGACCATGCCGAAGAAGATCGGCACCATCACGCCGATGTAGCCGTACAGGACGATCACCGGCTGCCCGGTGGCCACGGCCAGCGAGGGCAGCAGGTTCCAGGTGCCGTGCAGCATCATCGCCAGCAGCAGGCCGGCGATCGGGGCGAGCAGCCGGACCCGCCGGTCGGCGCTGCGGGCGGCGACGCCCAGCCCCACCCCGGTCATCGAGGTGAACAGCGGGTGGGCGAAGCCGAAGAGCAGGATCCGGACGATGAAGATGGCGATGACCTGCTGCGCGCCGGTGGCCGGCCCGTACTCCTCGACGCCGGTGCGGTAGCCGTAGCCGCCCAGGTAGAGGATGTTCTCCACCATGGCGAAGCCGACCGCGGAGAGCCCGCAGTAGACCAGCCCGTCGGTGATCCCGGAGAACTCCCGCCGCCGGAAGATCAACAGCAGGATCGGCCCGGCCGCCTTCGTCAACTCCTCGATGAACGGGGCCACCAGCACGGCGGTCAGCGCGCTGGGCAGCCCCCAGTTCTGGAACAGCTTCGCGCCGGTCTCGTTGACCAGCAGCGAGATCGCGGTCGAGACGAACGCGCCCCAGGCGAAGCAGAAGATCAGATACTTCAGCGGCTCCGGCTCGTACCGGTCCAGCCAGAGGAAACAGGAGACCAGCACCGGCACCGGCAGGATGGCCGCGATCACGCCGACCAGCAGGGCCTCGGCGCCCAGGCTCTCACCCAGGGTGAAGACCATGAACACGGCGCCGGCGGCGATCAGCAGCACCACGCCGGCGAGCGCCAGGAACCGCCGCCAGCCCACCCGGCGCAGGGGCATCCGGGGGGTCGCCGGCCCCGGCGGAGGGGCGGCGGGCGCGGTCGGCGGCGGCGGAAGGGCTCCGCCGGGCGGGGTGTCGGGCATGCCGTCAGCGTAGTTCCCCGGGCCCCTCTGGTCCGGCCGCATCGCGGCCGCTATGCTGCCGGGCAGGTCACGAGCGCCAGCGTCAAGCCCCGGCTTGCTGGCCGGCAACCCTCGTCGAGTTCGCGGTGGGGTGCCCCGGGTGATGACCGGGCCCAGCCCGAACGGCGTGCTGGGCAAGCGCGGACCCCGTCCCGGTGCCATCCCCCGGGGTCCCCTGGACCCGGGAGGTTCGGCCGATGACCGTCACCCTCGTACCCTCGCTGCCCACCCTGGCGCCGCCGACCCGGCCGGACCCGCTCGGCGTGCTCGGCGTACCGGGGGAAATCAACCTGGACCACGCGGCCAGCGCACCCTGCGCGCGGGCCGCGGCCGACGCGGTGGCCGAGCTGCTGCCCTGGTACGCCAGCGTGCACCGGGGCGCCGGGGCGCTGTCCCGGCGCTGCACGCTGGCCTACGAGCGGGCCCGGCAGACGGTCGGCGACTTCCTCGGCGCCCGCCCCGACGATCACGTGATCTTCACCCGGCACACCACCGACGCGATCAACCTGCTGGCCCGGGCGCTGCCCGCCGGCACCACCGTGGTCACCTTCGCCGCCGAGCACCACGCCAACCTGCTGCCCTGGCCGCGCGGCTCGGTACGGCTGCCGGTGCCGGAGAGCCCCGGCGGGGCGGTACGCGCCCTCGACGCGGCCCTCGGCGAGCTGTCCCGGGACGCCCGGCCGGGGCTGCCGGTGCTGGTCGCGGTGACCGGCGCGAGCAACGTGACCGGGGAGCGCTGGCCGGTGGCCGAGCTGGCCCGGGTGGCCCGGCGGCACGGCGCCCGGATCCTGGTGGACGCCGCCCAACTCGCCCCGCACGCCCCGGTCGACCTGGCCGCGCTGGACGTGGACTATCTGGCGCTCTCCGGGCACAAGCTGTACGCCCCGTTCGGGGCGGGCGTGCTCGTCGGCCGAAGCGACTGGCTGGACGCGGCCCCGCCGTACCTGGCCGGGGGCGGGGCCACCAGCCACGTCGGCGCGGGCACCCACGAGGTGCGCTGGGCCACCGGCCCGGCCCGGCACGAGGCGGGCACCCCGAACCTGCTCGGCGCGGTGGCCCTCGCGGCGGTCTGCGCCGCGCTCGCCGAGGCCGACCGGGACGCGCTGCACGCCCGGGAGCAGGCCCTGCTGGCCCGGCTGCGGGACGGCATCGCCGCCCTGCCGCACGTGCTGGAGCTGCGCACCTTCGCGCCGGACGCGCCCCGGGTGGGCATCGTCAGCTTCGTGGTCGCCGGCCGGGACTCCGCCGAGGTGGCCGCCCACCTGGCGACCGCGCACCGGATCGGGGTACGCGACGGCCTGTTCTGCGCCCACCCGCTGGCCCGCCGGCTGCTGACCGAGGCGGCCGCCCGCGCCGGCCGGACCGACCTGCCGCCCACCGCGCTGCGCGCCAGCCTCGGCCTCGGCACCACCCGCGCCGACGTGGACGCCCTGCTCACCGCCCTGGCCACGCTGGCCTGACCGGTCCCGGGAGGGGTGGGGTCAGCCGACCGGTGGGGCGGTGGGGGGTTTCGGGGCAGGGCTCTGCTCGGTGATCTCGCCGCTGCGCTGCTCCTTGTCGCCGAACGCCTGCCGGACCAGCCGGTTCGCCTCCTCCTGGTCGATGCCGGAGGCCACCAGCAGGTCGCTGGCCGTGGTGCGCACCTGGGCGATCACCACGCTGCCGGAGAACCCCACCCCCTCGGCGTACGCCCGGCCGGCCTCGCTGACCCCGCGGAGCGAGCGCTCCCGGGCCTGCTCGGGCTCCTCCCCGACGGCGAACTCGTGCCGCAGCAGGCGGACCGACTCGGCCAGGTGGGCGATGGCGTCGACCATCGGCTCGGGGATCGGCTCCTCGTCCTCGATGATGGTGACCGAGCGGCGGATCAGGGTGCCGCTGTTGCGCATCGCCCGGTCGATCGGGTCGGCCGCCTCCGCGTAGTGGGTCAGCTCGTTGCGCCGGTGCCAGCGGGCCGGAGAGATGGTGATGGTCTCCTTGGCTCCCTCGATCGCCTCGGAGAGCGCGGCCAGCTCCTCCTTGTTCTCCCGCAACCGGTGCAGCGCCTGCTGGGCGGCGCGCCGGTCCCGTCTTCGCAGCGCCTCGGCGCAGCTGTCGAGCTGCGACGCGAGCAGGTCCAACGCCGGCCGGGCGGCCCGGTTGATCACCCGGAGCGGGTTGAGTGGCAGCAGGATCGCGGTGACCAGCAGCGCGATACCGCCGCCCAGGAACGCGTCGACGAAGCGCGGTATCTCCAGGTTCTGGGTGGACGGGCTGAGCGTGACGATCAGCACCGCGGTGGCCGCCGCCTGGATCACGATGGCCACGCTGGCCCCGGCGAAGATGGTCAGCAGGATCGCCGCGGTCACCACCAGCGCCAGCTGCCAGGCACCGGTGCCGAGGAAATAGATCAGCAGGTCACCCACGGCCACCCCGACCGCCACGCCGACGATCAGCTCCACGGTCCGGCGGAACCGCTGCCCGACGGAGGCCGCGAGGGTGCCGACCGCGGAGATCGGCGCGAACACCGGCTGCGGGTTGTGCAGCAGCCGGTGCGAGATCAGGTACGCCAGGCCGGCGGCGAGGCCCGCCTGCACGGCCAGGCCGGCGGCCATCCGCACCCGGTGCAGCCGGTCGTGCAGGGTGGCCCGGCTCCGCTCCCGCAGCTGCTCCATCGCCTCGGTGACCCGGGGCCCGTCCACGTCGACCAGTCCTTCACGCAGCGGCGCACGCCGCAGAAACGGCGATCGTCGGTCCCCGGCCATGGGCGGGACTACCCGCCCGGTCAGGGCTGAATCCTGCGCGGGTGGCGGTGCGGCAGACTGCACCGGGTGGACGAGCTGATCGACCGGTGGCACGCGGCGGCGTACGCGGCCGGGGCGACCGATCCGGCGGGCGTGGCGCGGGCGGGGTCCCGGCTGCTGGCCGGCTGGCGGGAACCGCACCGGCACTATCACGCCCTGCCCCACCTGCGGGCCGTGCTGGCCGTCGTCGACTCGTACGCCGGGTCGGCCCGCCGCCCCGAGCTGGTCCGGCTCGCGGCGTGGTGCCACGACGCCGTCTACGACCCCCGGGCCGGCGGCGACGCCAACGAGCGGGCCAGCGCGGAACTGGCCGGCGAGCTGCTCGCCGGCGCCGGGCTACCTGACCCGGCGGTGACCGAGGTACGCCGGCTGGTGCTGCTGACCGCCGACCACGCGGTCCCCGCCGACGACCCGGACGGCGCCCTGCTCTGCGACGCCGACCTGGCGATCCTGGCCGCCCCGCCGGACCGCTACGACCGGTACGCCGCCGCCGTCCGCCGCGAGTACGCCCACGTCCCCGAGCCCGCCTTCCGCGCCGGTCGCGGCCAGGTCCTCGCCCACCTGCTCGCCCTGCCCGCGCTCTACCGCCTGCCGGCCCTGCACGCCCGCTGGGAAGCCCCCGCCCGCGCCAACCTCACCCGCGAACTAACCACCCTCCCCCACCCCTAACCCCGGCCCCCGCCCGCCCTCTCGCTCCCCTCGCCCCTCGCCCCTCGCCCTTGCCCTCCGCCCCCACCCCTCGCCGATCTTGGACTTGTGGCACCGGAGGAAAGCCGCGAATCACCTCATCCCGGGAACCACAACTCCTTGATCGCGGAAGCGGGGGTGGGGGCCGGAGCGGGGGTGCGGGGGGCGAGGGCGGGGGTGAGGGCCGGAGCGGGGGTGCGGGGGTGGGGGGTGGGGGTTAGGTGTTTGGGGCGGCGGAGGTTGGCGGTGCGCAGGAGGCGGACGATCTCGCGGGGCGCAACGACCTGGGCGCCGAGCCAGACGGCAACCGGGAAGCGGTCGGCGGGCAGGTCGTAGTGATCGCGGTCGAAGGCGCGTCGGGGAGCGCCCAGCGCCTCGGCGAAGGCGTGCAGTTCGGCGTAGGACACGTCGCTGATCAGATGCGACCAGAGCCGGCCCCGCCAGGGCACCGAGGGGCGGTCCAGGTAGAGCACGACCAGCAACGGTACGCCCGGTTGATGATCACGTTGGGTCGGCCTAGCCTTCCCGGCATGGCCGCCCATCCCCTCCTCGACGACCTGCGGGCCGCGCTCGGTGCCGCCGCGGTGCTGACCGACCCCGACCTGCTCCGCACCCACCAGCGGGACGAGGCGGACCTCTGCGACGCCGGCATGCCGCTGGCCGTGGTGCGTCCCCGGACCACCGGGGAGGTCGCCGCGGTGGTCCGGGCGGCCGGCCGGCACGGCGTACCGCTGGTGCCGCAGGGGGCGCGGACCGGGCTGGCCGGGGCGGCGAACGCGGTCGACGGCGCCGTGCTGGTGAGCACCGTGGCGATGGACCGGATCCTGGAGATCGACCCGGTGAGCCGGATCGCCGTGGTGCAACCCGGCGTGGTCAACGCGGCGCTGGCCGGCGCGGTCCGCAAGCACGACCTGTGGTACCCGCCGGATCCGGGCTCCTGGGAGTCCTCCACCATCGGCGGCAACGTGGCGACCAACGCGGGCGGCATGTGCTGCGTGAAGTACGGCGTCACCACCGAGTACGTGCTCGGCCTGGAGGTGGTGCTCGCCTCCGGCGAGGTGCTGCGCACCGGCCGGCGCACCGCCAAGGGCGTCGCCGGGTACGACCTGACCCGGCTCTTCGTCGGCTCCGAGGGCACCCTCGGGGTGATCACCGAGGTGACGCTGGCGCTGCGGCCGGCGCCCGAGGAGGCGCTGACCCTGGTCGCCGTCTTCCCCACCACGGCGGCGGCCGGCACCGCGGTGGCCGGGATCGCCGAGCGGGGACTCACCCCCAGCCTGCTGGAACTGCTGGACCGGACCCACCTGCGGGCCATCGAGGCGTACCGGCCGATGGGGTTGCGCACCGACGCGCAGGCGCTGCTGCTGGCGGCCGTGGACACCGGCGCCCGGGCGGCCACCGACCTGGCCCGGCTCGCCGAGGTGTGCGCGGCGGCCGGCGCCGACGAGGTCTACGCGGCCACCGACGCGGCGGAGGCAGCCGCCCTGCTCCAGGCCCGCCGGCTGGCCCACCCGGCGATGGAGCGGTTCGCCGCGGACGCCTTCCCCGGCGGCAACGGCGGGCTGGTCATCGACGACGTGGCGGTGCCGCGCGGGGCGCTCGCGGCGCTGCTGGACGGGGTGGCCCGGATCGCCGAGGAGTGCGCCGTGCCGATCGGCGTGGTGGGGCACGCCGGGGACGGCAACATGCACCCGAACATCGTGGTCGACCGGGCCGACCCGGCGAGCGTGGCGCGCGGCCGGCGGGCCTTCGACGAGATCATGCGGCTGGGGCTGGAACTCGGTGGCACCTGCACCGGCGAGCACGGGGTCGGCCTGCTCAAGCGGGACTGGCTGGCCCGGGAGATCGGCCCGGTCGGGGTCCGGGTGCACCAGGCGATCCGGGCCGCGCTGGACCCGGCCGGGCTGTTCAACCCCGGCAAGGTGTGCTGACCCTCAGTCCTTGTCCTTGTCCTCGGCCGGCGTGGCCTGGGTGAGCAGGAGCAGGATCTGGTAGGCCACCCGCGGCTGCTCCTCGCCCGGGCAGTCCTGCGTGGTGATCGTCAGGCCGGGCGGGATCAGCAGGGTGGAGGTCAACGCGCCGACGCAGCCCTGCTTGTACCGCCGGACCTCGTCGGTCTCCCGGGTCAGCGCCGGGTCGTCGAGCATCCGCTGCAGGCGGTGGGTCTGCTCGGGGGTGAGTTGGCCGGTGGAGTCGACCCCGTCGCCCGCGCAGTCCCGGCACTGCCACCGCCCGCCCGGGTCCACCTCGAGGGTGCGGGGCGAGCCGTCCGGGCCCAGCTTCTGCACCAGGGAGACCGGCCGGCCGGCCGCCGCGGCCGGCGACCCGCCCGGCTGGTCGGCGGTGGTGGCGCCCTCGGCCCGGCCGAACAGCGAGCAGCCGGTGAGGGCCAGCGCCAGCAGGACGCCGGCGGTCATCGGGACGACGCGCGGCCAGGAGGGGCGAACCACGCACGGAAACCTACACTTCCGTAGGTAGGGGCCGTAACCCTCTGCCGGACGTTACCGACCAGTCACCTTGCGGAGGACGACGGCAGCTCCGCGGTGTCGCCGTCGCCGCCCCGATCGGCCGCGAAGCCGCGGACATCCGGGGCACCCAGCCGGGCGGCGTCGGCGGCCACGTCGTCGGGCATCGCCTGCGACTGCCGCTCGGCCTCCACCCGGGCCCGGTAGTGGGCGACCTCGCGGGCCCGGGTCGCCGCGTCCCAGCCCAGCACCGCACCCATCAGCTCCGCGGCGTGCTCGGCCGACTCCAGGCCGCGGTGGCTGGTCTCGATGGAGATCCGGGTACGCCGGATCAGCACGTCCTCCAGGTGCAGCGCCCCCTCGGCGCGGGCCGCGTACGTCACCTCGGCGGCCAGGTATTCCGGTGCGCCGGCGAGCGGGGAGCCGAGCAGCGGATCGGTGTCGATCAGGGCGAGCAGGTCGCGGGTGAGGGTGCCGTACCGCTCCAGCAGGTGCTCCACCACCCCGACCGGCACCCCGTGCCGGCGGGCCAGGTCGGCGCGGTCCCGCCACATCGCCGCGTACCCGTCGGCGCCGAGCAGCGGCAGGTCGGCGGTGCGCGACGGCCGGGTCCAGCCGAGCCGGTGCACCGCCCGGTCCACCACGTCCGAGGCCATCACCCGGTACGTCGTGTATTTGCCGCCGGCCACCAGCAGCAGCCCGAGCATCGGCTCGATCACCGCGTGCTCGCGGGAGAGCTTGGAGGTGGAATCGGCCTCGCCGGCCAGCAGCGGGCGCAGCCCGGCGTAGACGCCCTCGATGTCGTCGGTGCTGAGCGGCCGGTCCAGCACGGTGTTGACCTGCTCCAGCAGGTAGGCGATGTCCTTGGCGGTGGCCGCCGGGTGGGACCGGTCCAGCTGCCAGTCGGTGTCGGTGGTGCCGATGATCCAGTGGCCGCCCCACGGGATGACGAAGAGCACGCTGCTGGCGGTGCGCAGGATCAGCCCGGTCTCGCCGGTGATCGCCGAGCGGGGCACCACCAGGTGCACGCCCTTCGACGCCCGGACCCGGAAGCCGGGGCGCAGCCCGACGTCGTTGAGCATCCGGGACATGTCGTCGGTCCACACGCCCGTCGCCGCGATCACGGTGCGGGCGCGTACCTCGAACTCGGCGTCCGGCGACCCGGCCGGCGCCTCCAGGTCACGCACCCGGACCCCGGTGACCTCGCGAGCCTGCCGGATCAGCCCGACCGCCCGGGCGCTGGTCACCACGGTGGCGCCGAGGCTGGCCGCGGTCCGGGCCAGGGTGACCACGAGGCGGGCGTCGTCGACCTGCCCGTCGTAGTAGCGGATCGCCCCGGCCAGCCGGTCGGGCCGCAGGCTGGGGAAGACCCGGCGGGCGCCCTCCCGGGTCAGGTGCCGGTGCAGCGGCATGCCGCGCCCGCCGCCGAAGATGCCGGCGAAGGCGTCGTAGGCGGCCACCCCGGCGCCGTAGTAGGACCGGCGGACCAGCCGGCGGGGCAGGTCACACAGCCCGCCCTCGGCCGGCAGCGGGACCAGGATGGGCACCGGGCGGACCAGGTGCGGGGCGAGCCGGGTGGCGAGCAGGCCGCGCTCGGTCAGCGCCTCGTGCACCAGGTGGAACTCGAGCTGCTCCAGGTAGCGCAGGCCGCCGTGGATGAGCTTGCTGGACCGGCTGGAGGTGCCGGCGGCGTAGTCCCGGGCCTCGACCAGGGCCACCTTCAGGCCGCGGGAAGCGGCGTCCAGCGCGGCGCCCGCCCCGGTCACCCCGCCCCCGATGACCAGCACGTCGAACCGCTCGCCGCGCAGCTTGCGCAGGTCATCGGCGCGGCGGTGGACGGAGAGCTGACCGGCCTCGGATCGGGACACGTTGGGGTCGCGCACCCGTCCACCGTAACCGCAGCGGCGCTCGGGCGACACGCCCCCACCGCCCGCCCACCCCGGCCGGGTGGTGGGCACGCGGCGGGCGCCCACGCCGGCCGGGCACGGCGGCACCGTTCAGCACCGGCGGCCACCGTTGCCGTTTCTCGGGTCGGCGGCTGCGGGTGGGCTCGTACTGTGCTCACCATGCAGGCCGATCCTCCCCCTCCCGCTCCCCCCTCGCCCGCCCCGCCGACCAGCGGCGGCTGGGCGGTGGTCGCCGCCGTGGCCACCGGCGTCTGGGCGGTGCTCGTCGCGGTGCCCGGGCAGTTCGTCGGCTGGGTGGTCGACCAGCTGGCCCTGGTCAGCGGCCTGGACCGGCCGGTGCCGGTCTGGCCGGTGGTCGCGCTGGTCACCGTGCTGCTGGTGGGGGCGCCCACGCTGGCGCTGGCGCTGCTGCCGCGTTCCCCGGCGATCCGCGCGGTGGGCCGGGTCTGGCTGGCCGGGGCGGTGGCGCTCGGCGCGCTGAGCCTGCTGCGCGCTCTGCCGCCGGTGCACCAGGAGGCGTACCTGGCCGCGCTCGCCGCGACGGCCGCGCTGCTCACGCTCGCCGCCGGCCGGTTGGCCCGGCGCGGCGCCCCGGCCGGCGCCGGTCCCGCACCCGCCGGCCGGTTCGGGTCGGTGGCCCTGCTGGCCCTCGCCGCCGGGCTGGCGATGCTGCTGCCCTGGGCCTGGGTGGGCGCGCTCGGCGGCGCGCTGGAGACCGTCCTCGCGGTCCTCGCCGCGGCCACGCTCGGCGCGCTCGCCGGGGCGCTGCTCGACGCCGCGTTCTGGGCCCGGTTCGCGGTCGGGACGCCGCCCCGGCCGGCCCGGCTGGTGCTGGTCGGCGGGCTGGTCGCCGGCGTGACCCTGGTCCTGCTGGCCGCCGGCGCCGGCCAGTCCGGAGCACAGCTGCCCGCCCTGTTCCTGCTCCCACCGCTGGGCTTCGTGCTGGGCGCGCTCGAGGCCGCGGCCCGCCGCGCCGGCCGCCCGGCCGGCGCGGCCCCGGTCCGCTGGCTGGTCGGGCTCGCGCTGGTGGGGCCGCTCGCCTTCGCCGACCCGGAGGAGCTGACCGTCCTGCTGGCCACCGCCCGGGACGTGCCGTTCTGGGTCGCGGTCGGCACCGGGGCCGCGTTCGCCGTCGCGGTCCTGCTCGCCGTCGGGTACGGCGTGCTGCTGGCCCGGCCCGGGGCCGGCGCGCCACCGCGGCGGCTGGCCGGGGCGACCGCCGCGGTCCTGCTCGCCGCGGTGGCCGTGGTGTACGTCGTACCGGGCCGGCCGGGCCTGCACGGCGAACGGCTGCTCGTGGTGCTGCGGGAACAGGCCGACCTGACCGGGCTCCCGGCCGGGGCACCGGGCCGGGCCGGGCGGGACGCCCGGGGGGCCGAGGTCTACCGGCGGCTGGTGGACACGGCCCAGCGGACCCAGGGCGACCTGCGCCGGGAACTGACCCGGCTGCGGCTGCACCCCACCCCGTACTACCTCGTCAACGCCATCGAGACGGACGGCGGCCCGGCGGTGCGCGGCTGGCTCTCCGGCCGGCCGGAGGTGGCCCGGGTGCTGGTCAGCCAGCGGCTCCGCCCGCTGCCCGCGGCGGCACCCCCGGCCCGGGGTGACGCGCCGGCACCGACCGGCCCGGTCTGGAACGTGTCGCTGATCGGGGCCGACCGGGTCTGGACCGAGCTGGGGGTCACCGGGGCGGGCGTGGTGGTGGGCAGCTCCGACTCCGGCGTGGACGGCCGGCACCCGGCCCTGGCGGCCGGCTTCCGGGGCGGCGACGACTCCTGGTACGACCCCTGGGAGCACCGCCGCACGCCGGGCGACCGGGGTGGGCACGGCACCCACACGGTGGGCAGCGCGGTCGGCCGCGACGGGATCGGGGTGGCCCCGGACGCGCGCTGGGTCGGCTGCGTCAACCTGGACCGCAACCTGGGCAGCCCGGCGCACTACCTGGACTGCCTCCAGTTCATGCTGGCCCCGTTCCCGCCCGGCGGGGACCCGTTCACCGACGGCCGGCCGGGGCGCGCGCCGGACGTGCTCACCAACTCCTGGGGCTGCCCGCCGGTCGAGGGGTGCGACCCGGGGGCGCTCCGGCCGGCGACCGCAGCGCTGGCCGCCGCCGGCATCCTGGTGGTGGCCGCCGCCGGCAACACCGGACCGTACTGCGCCTCGGTGGTCGACCCGCCCGCGCCGTACCCGGACGTGCTGACGGTCGGTGCGGTGGACCGGAACCGGATGGTCACCGACTTCTCCAGCCGGGGTCCGGCGGCCGGGGGCGCGGCCAAGCCGGATCTGGTCGCTCCCGGTGCCGGGGTGCTGTCGGCGTTCCCCGGCGGCGGGTACGCCACCCTCGACGGCACCTCGATGGCGACGCCGCAGGTGGCCGGGGTGGTGGCGCTGATGTGGTCGGCGAACCCGGCGCTCGTCGGCGACCTGGACCGGACCCGCCGGATCCTGCGCGACACGGCCGGTCCGGCCGGGGTGCCGCCCGGCACGGACCGGTGCGGGGGCGACCGGAACCTGACCGGTGCCGGCCTGGTCGACGCGTACGCCGCGGTCCAGGCCGCGATGCGGGCCGGGGACCGGGCCTGACCGGGGGGCCGCGCTCCGCGTGCCGGCGGGGCGGGCCCTGTTAACAAACCTGGCAGTTGAGTAGGGTCGGCGACCATGGACACGGAGATCATCGAGCTGGACCTCGACCGCCTGCCGGCGGTGGTCGAGCTCTGCCGGCGGGCCCTCGACCTGCCCGAGGACGCGGCCGAGGCGCCGGCCGTGGTGGACACCCTGGCCGCCCGGGCGGCGGCCGACCGGCCGGTGTTCCGGCTCGGCGCGGTCCGGGACGGCGCGCTGATCGGGGTGCTGGTCGGTTCGCTCTCGGCGGCGGATCCCCGGCTGGGCCACGTCGACCTGCTGGCGGTGGCTCCCGAGCAGCGCCGTCGGGGGGTGGGCCGGGCGCTGCTGGACGCCGCCGAACGGCGGCTCGCCGCGCTGGGCGCGGCGGAGGTGCTGCTCGCCGGCAACCCGCCCTACTACGCGTGGCCGGGCATCGACGTGCGGTACACCCCGGCGGTCTGCGCGGCGCTGCGGCTCGGTTACCGCCAGGACCGGACCGGCTGGAACATGACGGCGGACCTGACTGAGGGTTCGCCGGCGCTGCGCTCGACCGAGGCGGCCGAGCGCCGGCTCGCCGGGGCGGGGATCACGGTGCGCCGGGCCGAGCCGGCGGACCTGCCGGCGCTGGCCGGCTTCGCCCGGGACACCTTCGGCGGGGCGTGGGACGCGGAGCTGGCGGGTTCGCTGGGCCGCCCGGGCGCGGGCGCGCACCTGGCCGAGCGGGACGGGGAGATCCTCGGTTTCGCCGCGTACGGTTCGTCCCGGCCGAGCTGGTTCGGGCCGATGGGCACGGCACCGGCGGCGGAGGGTTCGGGCATCGGCGGGGTGCTGCTCCGGCGCTGCCTGCGCGACCAGGCCGTGGCCGGGATCAGCGCCGCGCAGATCGGCTGGGTGGGCCCGGTGCCGTTCTACGCGGGGGCGGCCGGGGCCCGGATCGAACGGGTCTTCTTCCTGTACCGGAAGCCACTTAACGGACAGAAGTAACCAAAGTTACATAGACTCTTATAACGCCATTCTGCCTCCCGGTCATCGACCGGCCCCTACGGTCGAGCTAGAGGAGGCAGCCATGTCCACGGATGACGAACGGACCGACGACCCGGCGGCGAGCTGGCGACCGGTCACCGACCTTCCCGGCCAACTGCCGTTCGACCGGCTCGACTACGGCGACGCCGAGCAACTGGCGGAGATGGCGGGCGCCGGCGAGCCGCCCACCGCGGAGCCACGGCAACCGGTGGACGAGCCGATCCGGATCACGCCGCCGTACGACCGGGCGCACAAACGCCGCAACCAGCGGCGGCTGCCGACCTGAGCGACGCGGAAAGGGGCGGACCGCTGACGCGGCCCGCCCCTTTCGGCGTACTGGATGGAACTGGACTCAGAAGTCCATGTCCCCGCCACCCGGGCCAGCCGGGGCGGCCGGGGTCTTCTCCGGCTTGTCCGCCACGACGGCCTCGGTGGTGAGGAACAGCGCGGCGATCGAGGCGGCGTTCTGCAGCGCGGAACGGGTCACCTTGGCCGGGTCGATGATGCCCGCGGCCAGCAGGTCCACGTACTCGCCGGTCGCGGCGTTGAGGCCGTGACCCGGGTCGAGGCTGCGGACGCGCTCGACGACCACGCCACCCTCGAGACCGGCGTTGACGGCGATCTGCCGCAGCGGGGCGTCCAGCGCGATCTTCACGATCTGCGCACCGGTCGCCTCGTCACCGGCCAGGTCCAGCTTGTCGAAGGCAGTCTTGCCGGCCTGCACCAGCGCGACGCCACCACCCGGGACGATGCCCTCCTCGACGGCGGCCTTCGCGTTGCGGACGGCGTCCTCGATGCGGTGCTTGCGCTCCTTCAGCTCGACCTCGGTGGCCGCGCCGACCTTGATCACCGCAACGCCACCGGCCAGCTTGGCCAGCCGCTCCTGCAGCTTCTCGCGGTCGTAGTCGGAGTCGCTCTTGTCGATCTCGGCCCGGATCTGGTTGACCCGGCCCTGGATCTGCTCGGCGTCGCCGGCACCGTCGACGATGGTGGTCTCGTCCTTGGTCACCACGACCTTGCGGGCGCGGCCCAGCATGTCGACGCCGACCGCGTCCAGCTTGAGGCCGACCTCCTCGCTGATGACCTGGCCACCGGTGAGGATGGCGATGTCGGTCAGCATGGCCTTGCGGCGGTCACCGAAGCCCGGCGCCTTGACGGCGACCGACTTGAAGGTGCCCCGGACCTTGTTGACCACCAGGGTGGCCAGGGCCTCGCCCTCCAGGTCCTCGGCGATGATCAGCAGCGGCTTGCCGCCCTGCATGACCTTCTCCAGGATCGGGAGCAGGTCCTTGACCGACGAGATCTTGCTGTTCGCGATGAGGATGTAGGGGTCGTCGAAGACGGCCTCCATCCGCTCCGGGTCGGTCATGAAGTACGCGGAGATGTACCCCTTGTCGAAGCGCATACCCTCGGTGAGCTCCAGCTCCAGGCCGAAGGTGTTGCTCTCCTCGACGGTGATGACGCCTTCCTTGCCGACCTTGTCCATCGCCTCGGCGATGATCTCGCCGACGCTGGGGTCGGCGGCGGAGATGGAGGCGGTGGAGGCGATCTGCTCCTTGGTCTCCACGTCCTTGGCGAGCTTGAGCAGCTCCTCCGAGACGTTGGCCACGGCGGCCTCGATGCCCCGCTTCAGGGCCATCGGGTTCGCGCCGGCGGCCACGTTGCGCAGGCCCTCGCGGACCAGGGCCTGGGCCAGGACGGTCGCCGTCGTCGTGCCGTCACCGGCAACGTCGTCGGTCTTCTTCGCGACCTCCTTGACCAGCTCGGCGCCGATCTTCTCGTACGGGTCCTCGAGCTCGATCTCCTTGGCGATGCTCACACCATCGTTGGTGATGGTGGGAGCGCCCCACTTCTTCTCGAGCACGACGTTGCGGCCCTTCGGGCCGAGCGTCACCTTCACGGCGTCGGCGAGCTGGTTCATGCCCCGCTCGAGGCCGCGGCGCGCCTCTTCGTCGAACGCGATCATCTTGGCCATACGGCGTTGTCCTCCTGGACACTCACGGGCCACCCGGGGATTCCCCGGATGGGCCGTCTGGTGTACGCACCTTGGGGACGTCGCCACCTGGCGACGACGACGTCTCCTCGGTCGGGCCGGACAGCCCGCGACGACCGGCCCCGTGCCGCCCGGCGTCATCGAGACACCGGCGCGGCCGTGGCCCTACCGCCCCGACCATTGGCACTCACCGTACGCGAGTGCCAATGACCTGTTTAGCACTCTCCCTAGCCGAGTGCAAGCACGATGCCCCCGCTCAGCCGAGTTCCGCGGCCAGCCGGGCGGCGTTCACCGGGCCTTCGTGGGCCCGCTGCTCGGCGTACGTGACGACCAGCCCGATCAGTTGGGCCAGGTAGCCCGGGACGACCAGCAGGGTGCCCACCAGGGTCAGCAGCACGGCGGCCACGGCGCTGGTCGGGGCGTCCAGCGGGTGCTCGCCGAAGAGCGCCCGGTTGACCAGGTCCAGGATGCCCTTGGCCACCGAGGCGACCACGAGCGCGGCGAGCACCAGCGCGACCCGGCCCAGCACCATCCCGAACCGCTGGTGGAACAGGCGGAACGCGCGGCCGATCGGCTCCTGCCGCTCGAAGAGATAGACCGGGCCGAAGAGGGCGAGCGCGAAGGCGACGTAGATGCCCGGCAGCAGGCAGGCACAGGCGCCGACCGTGATCAGCAGGGAGGCGACGATGGTCCAGCCCCACAGCCCGAGGCAGCGGCGCCAGCCGTAGCGGAAGGCCGCCCCGACGCCCGCCGGCTCACCGGCCGCCTGCCGGGTCACCACCCAGGTGCCGGCGGCCCACCCGGCGCTCTGCAGCGGGCCGAAGAGCAGCGCGGCCAGCAGCACCGCGCCGTAGAAGAGGAAGAAGTCGGTGAAGTAGCCGTCGGGCAGGACCGGCGCCCCGTCGGCCCCGGTGGCCGGCTGGCCGGTCGGCGCCAGGGCGAGCGAGAGGACGGCGATCACCGCGGCGGGCACCCCCTGGCTGACCAGGACGATCGGCAGGAGTTGCCGCCAGCCGCGGCGCAGCGCGCCGGTGCACCGGGCGAACCAGCCCGCGATGCCCGCCTGCGGCGGCGTGACGAGCGGATCGGTGGGGTCGGCCGGCGGGTACCAGCCGTAGGCGTGGCCCGGCATCGGCTCGCCGGGATATCCGCCGGGGGCGGGCCAGCCCCAGCCCTGCGCCGGGACCGGGTGTCCCGGCCACGGCTGCCCGTAACCGCCGGGGGCGCCGTAGCCCGGCTGCCCGTAACCGCCAGGGGCGCCAGAGCCCGGCTGCCCGTAGCCGGCGGGGGCACCGTAGCCCGGCTGCCCGTAACCGCCGGGGGCACCGTGGCCGGGCTGCTCGGGGGTGCCGGGCGGCGGTGGGGCGGGGGCGTCGGGCGGGACGAAGCCCGGCTGGGCGGGGTGTCCGGGCCAGCCCGGGTACGACGGCTGCGCCGCGGCCGGTGGCGTGGGCGGCGCCGGGTCGGCCGGGCCTCCGGACGACGCCGGCGGCACCGGCTCGGTGGAACCCGACGGGGGCTGGTCGGACATGAACCCTCCTCAGCGATGGCTGGAACGGCTCACGATCTTCCCTGGTGCGCCCCCGTGGCGCAGCCCCCGGGCCCGGGTGGTCCGGCTGCCGGGCGGCGGGTCAGATGACGCGGACCCGCTCGGCCTGCGGGCCCTTCTGGCCCTGGGCGATCTCGAACTCCACCCGCTGGCCGTCGTCCAGCGCCTTGTAGCCGTCCATCTCGATCGCGGAGAAGTGGACGAAGACGTCCTGGCCGCCGTCGACGGCGATGAAGCCGTAGCCCTTTTCGGAGTTGAACCACTTCACGGTGCCCTGTGCCACGGTGCACTTCCTCACTCTGCGCGGCGTTCCACAACCCGGAAACCGGCGGACCGGCACCGGCGGAGCACCGGCTCAGCGATCGGCGACGACCACTGAATCCGGTGACCGAAATCGCACGCTACACGAGGCGTGACGGCGGCGCACGACCACAAATCGGGCATATTTCGGCCGACTCGCGGCCCGGGTGGGCGCGGTCCGTGGGCGCTCCGGTATGCATTGCGTCATGACCAGCGCGCGCGTCCCGACCACCACCGTCCGCCGGGTCCGGCCGGCGGACGCCGCCCGGATGCGGGCGCTCCGGCTGGAGATGCTCGCCGACTCCCCGCTGGCCTTCCTGGAGACCGTGGCGGAGGCCGCCGCCCGCCCGCACGCCGAGGTCACGGCCCGGGTCGCCGCCGTCTCCCGGGGCAACCAGACGGCGCAGTTCGTGGCGGACCCGGGCGGCCGGCTGGTCGGCCACGCCGGCGGCACGGTGCTGCCCGCCGAACCGGGGCTCACCGTGGTCTACGCCGTCTACGTCACCCCGGCCCGGCGGGGCAGCGGCCTGCTCGCTGCCCTGGTCGACGAGGTGGCCGCCTGGTCTCGGGCCTGCGGGCGGCCCGAACTGCTGCTCGAGGTGGTGGTCGGCAACGACCGGGCCTACCGCGCCTACCAGAAGCTGGGCTTCGTGGACACCGGGGTCCGGGTCCCGCACCCCCGGATCCCCACCCTCACCGAACTCCAGATGCGCCGACCCGCCTGACCCGCCGGAGCAGCCGACGCGACCAGGCCGACCGGACCCAGCAGCAGGATCAGACGTGCCGACGCGACTGCACGACGCGGAACCGGTTGGCGACGTAGGCGCCGTCGGTGAGGGCGGAGTTCGCCGCGGCGTTCGCCCCGGAGCCGTGGAAGTCGGAGAACGCCGCCGACTGGTTGACGAACACCCCGCCGGTGAGGTTGCAGGACAGGTGCACCCCGGCGTCGATCGCCGCCGCCTCGGCGGCGTCGAGCACCGCCTCGTCGGTGGAGTAGACGGCCGCGGTGAGCGCGCCCTTCTCCCCCACCGTGGCGCGGAGGATCTCCAGGCTCTGCGCGGTGGAGTCGGTGGCGATGACGAACGAGATCGGCCCGAACCACTCCCGCGAGTAGGTCGCGGTCTCCGCGGCGTCCAGCTTCACCACCGTCGGGGTACGCACCACGGCGTCCGGGTACGACGGGTGCTCGACGGTCCGCGACTCCAGCACCGGCTCGCCGACCTTGGTGACCTCCGCCAGTCGCTCCAGCACGCCGTCGTTGACGATCGCGCCGGTCAGCTCGACGCCCCGGGCCGGGTCGGCGGTGAGCTTGGCGACCGCCCCGGCGATGCCGGCGGCCACCTCGTCGAAGCTCTTGTGCCCCTGGTCCGTGGCGATGCCGTCCCGGGGGATGAGCAGGTTCTGCGAGGTGGTGCACATCTGGCCGCTGTACAGGGTGAGCGTGAAGCCCAGGTTGCGGCAGAGCCCGGCGAAGTCGTCGGTGGAGTCGATCACCACCGTGTTCAGCCCGGCCTTCTCGGTGTAGACGGCCGCCTGCCGGGCGTTCTGCTCCAGCCAGTCGCCGTACTCGGTCGAGCCGGTGAAGTCGACGATCCGCACGGCCGGGTGCAGGGCCAGCGTCGAGGCGAGCCGCTCACCCGCCGCCTCCGGCGCGAGCTGCACCAGGTTCGGGTCGAAGCCCGCCTCGGCGAGGACCTGGCGGGCGTAGCGCACGGTGACGGCCAGCGGCAGCACCGCGCGGGGGTGCGGCTTGACCACCACCGGGTTGCCGGTGACCAGCGAGGCGAAGAGCCCCGGGTACGAGTTCCAGGTCGGGAAGGTGTTGCAGCCGATCACCAGGGCCACGCCGCGCGGCACCACGTGGAACGTCTTGGTCATCCGCAGCGGGTCACCCTTGCCGGCGGCCTTCTCCCAGCCGGCGGTGCCCGGGTGGCGGGTCATCTCCGCGTACGCGTAGGCGATCGCCTCCAGCGCCCGGTCCAGCGCGTGCGCGCCGCCGGCCTGGAAGGCCATCACGAACGCCTGGCCGCTGGTGAACTGCACCGCGTTGGCCAGCTCGAAGATGTTCTTGTGCAGCCGGTCCAGGATCTCCAGGCAGACGCCCACCCGGGCCTGCGGGCCGGCGTCCCGCCAGGCCGGCAGCGCGGCGGTCGCGGCGGACACCAACTGGTCGGCACCGGCGTGCGGGTAGCGCACGTTCAGCGCGACGCCGAACGGGCTGACCTCGGTGGCGACGGTCTCCCCGTCCGCCGGCTGGTCGAGCGGGAAGTCAGCGTTCAGGTACGCCTCGAAGGCGGCCCTGCCGTCGGCGGCGGCGGTCTCGCCGTACACCCGAGGGCTGGGCGACTCCGGGTAGGCGGACCAGTACCCCCGCTCCGTGATGGCGGTCAGCGCGCGGTTGAGGGTGTCGGCGTGCCTGGCGTACAGGGGGTGCGGGGTCTCCGTCATGCCCGCCATCATGCAACAGCAAGCCACCAGATCAGTAGGGGCGTGTCACAAGTTGGCACCGCCGCCCACCGCTCGGGCGGGATTGACCGGACCAGACGCGGGTAACCGCGCGGCCGGCGAACGAGGGGGCGGCCGCGGGTGGGAATCACCGAGATCCGGGTGCACGGCGTCGCCGACCGCGGGCCGGAGGCGATGCTGGACCGCCCGATCGTGCACCGGGTGGCCGGCGACCAGGAGGCCGGCTTCTACCGGGTCAGGCCGGACTTCGGAAACCCGTGCAACGCGGCCGGCGGGACCCTGGAGGCGTACCGCTGGAGCGGCCTCACCGGGGGCACCGCCGCCCGCACCTTCTCCCTGGTCCTGCTCCTGCCCTTCATGCTCGCCAACATCGCCGTCTGGATGCTGCCGCCGGGCCGCCGCACCGGGCTGATCGGCAAGGCCCTCTGCCGGCTGCTCGCCGCGACGCTCACCGCGATGTTCGTGCTGTCGATCGTGGGGGTGGCCCTGGACCTGATCGCGTGGCAGTGCGCGGAGTACCCGCGGTGCGTGGCGGGCCGCCGGGAGATCTCCTGGCTGGGTGACCTGCTGCCGGGGCAGCGCCTGGCCCTGCTCGCGCTGCTGCCGCTGCTCGCGGTCGCCCTGCTCTGGTGGCTCGGTGGGCGCACCTGGCAACTCCCCGAGGACACCCGCCCGGTGCCGGGGCCGGGGGCGGACCGGCTCGACGCCCCGGCCTTCTGGGACAACCGGGCCCTGCTGCTGCGCCTGCGATCCCTGCACGTGACGATCTCCCTGACCTCCCTCGACCTGGCCCTGCTGCTGGCCCTGGCGCCACACGACCGCGGTCTCCCCGGCAACGCGCTGCTCGCCGCGGTGGCCGGCCTGCACGCCGCCGCGCTCGTGCTGCTCTGCCTCCCCCAGCTCGAACGGCCCGCCGCCGCCCGCTGGCCGCGACGGGCGGTCCGGCTCGTCCGCTGGGGCGCCCTCACGCTGACCGCGCTGGCCCTGGCATACGCGGCGGCCCCCCGCGCGCCGTGGACCGCCCGGGGCGGCCTGCCCGGGTACGACGTGCTGGTCGCGCTCCTGTTCGCCGCCCAGATGGTGCTGCTCCTGGCGCTGGCCGTCCTGGTGCTGGCCCGGCGACCGGCCCTGGGCCGGTCGAACCTGCTGGTGACCGCCGCGCCGCTGGTGGTCTCGATCGCGATCGGCCTGGCCGTGTCGTACGACGCCGGGCTGACCTACGGCGTCGCCGAGTACCTGGACCGGGGCTCCAGCCCCACGCCGGCCCGCCCGCTGCCGGCCGACGCCCCGCCACTCTCCCCGCCGGTCGCCTTCCGCTGGGCGGCCTTGGGCGTCTCGGCCGCGCTGCTGCTCGCCGCCGGCACCGCCACGCTGGCCGGCCGCTACCGGCGGGCCAGCCGGCGCCGGGCGGCCGAGGACCTGGTCCGGAGCGAGTTCCCGGAGTCGGAGCGGGCCGCACCGGAACGGGTGCGTGCGGTCCGGGACCGGATCGTCCGGGCGCGGCTGGCGGACCGGCTCGCCCCGCTGCTCCTGACGGCGTACGCGCTGCTGGCCGCGCTGAGTCTGGGCGCCGCCGGGCTGTCGCTGCTGCATCACGGGCCGGAGGACGTGGCGCGCTGGCTGGGCGGGATGCCGCTGGCCCGTCCGGTGATCTTCGCGACCGACCTGGGGAGCCTGTTGATCGGGCTGTTCGCGGTGGTGCTGTTCGGCACCGGGCTGTTCGCGTACCGGTCGCACGCGATGCGGGTCGTCGGCGTGCTCTGGGAGCTGGCCACCTTCTGGCCGCGCGCCGGGCACCCGCTGGCCGCCCCGTGCTACGCCGAGCGCGCGGTGCCGGACCTCACCCGGCGGATCGCGCACCTCACCGCCGGCGGGAACGCGGTCGTGCTCTCCGGGCAGAGCCACGGCAGCGTGCTGGCCGCGGCGGCGGTCCTGCAGTTGCCGGCGGCCTGCCGGGCCCGGGTGGCGCTGCTGACCTACGGCACCCCGCTCGGCCGGCTCTACAGCCGGGTCTTTCCGGCGTACCTCGGGCCCGCGGTGCTCCGTGAGCTCGGTGACCGGGTGGACTGGCGGTGGATCAACCTGTGGCGGCGTACCGATCCGGTCGGCGGCCCGGTCTTCCCGCCGGAGTTGCCCCGCGACGATCCGGCCGCCGGGGTGGACCGCCGGGTCCGCGACCCGAAGTCGCTGGTCATTCCCGCGGGCGACACGGTGCCGCCGGCGATCGGCCGGCACCGCTTCCAGCCGGACGAGGACCTGCACCGCGCGGTGTGCGACCTGGCCGGCCGGCTGCCGCCGCCCGGGGCCGGGCCGACCGGCTGAGGGCCGCGGACAGCGAAAGGGCCGGCGGAGTTCCGCCGGCCCTTTCGCGAGGTTGGTCGGGAGGGACGTCCGCACAACGCCTCTGGCGTTGGGTCGCAAGAACTTGAAAAGTCTCCGGCGGATGCCCTCCCGCACCGAGCATCTTGCGCCGTCCGGTTCCTGCCGTCAAGTCCTTGGGGGTGGTTTTCTGGCACTCACCGGATACCGCCGGTTACCCACCGCTCTCTCCCGATCCCCCGCTCGGGCTGGCCGCCCTCGTCCGGACGGCCGGGCGGAGGGTGCGGAGCCCGGCCCACAACAGGACGGCGCCGCCGCCGATCAGCACCGGTTCGAGCGCGAAGCCGGTGGCCAGCCCGCGCCGGTCCGCCAGGGCGCCGAGCAGGTAGGGGGACGCGGCGGCGAGCACGCCGAGGACCACCTGCGTACGGGCGTTGGCCCGGTCCTCCTGGCCCGGCGCGGCGCCGAGGGTGAGTGCGAGCGAGAGCGGGTAGAGGTTCGCGATGCCCAGCCCGGCCAGGAACAGCGCCCCGACGGCGAGAGCCGGCTGGCCGGCGACCCAGAACAGCACGACGCCGACGAAGGTGGTGGCCAGCGAGAGGGACAGCAGCGGGACGCTGCGGCCCGGTCGGCGGGTGATCCGGGCGCCGATCACGCGCCCGACCAGGATGCCGAGGAGGTTGCTGCTCAACGCCGTGCCGGCGGCGGCCGCGGACAGCCCGACCTCCAGGAGCACCTGCGGGCCGAAGTAGACCAGGCAGAACTCGATCGCCGAACTCAGCGCGGTGAGCACGGCGAACAGCCAGCAGGCCAGCGGCAACCGGCCCGCTCCGCCGGCGGCCCGGCGCCCGCCGGGCGGGGGCAGGGTCTGCCGCCGGTAGCGCAGGTGGAGCGCCAGCAGGGCGACCGCCGGCAGCGCGAACACGGCACGCCACCCGAACACCAGGGCCGCCGACCCGCCGACGAGCAGCGGGGCGATCACCGCGGAGGCACCGGCCCCGACGTTGGCCTCGGTCAGCGCCCGGTCCCGCCGGCTTCCGTGCCGGTCGGAGAGGATCGCCTGGTCCACGGTGAGCAGCATCGTCCCGGCCGCGCCGAACACCCCGGCGCCGATCAGGGTGGCCGGCACGCCGGTGCCGAGGGTGAACACCGCGGCACCGCCGGCCGTGACCAGCGCCGACCACCACAGCAGCGCGCCGCGCGCCAGGTGGCGGGCCGCCCAGCCGAAGGTGGCGCCGGCGAGCGCCGCGCCGCCGGCCCAGAGCACCTGGTAGAGGCCGAGCACGGAGTAGGAGAAGCCCAACTCCGCGCGTAGCAGCGTCACCGCGGGCGCGAAGGCGTACAGCCAGAAGGTGTAGCAGGCCAGGACCGCGTAGGACAGCACGGTCGGCGCGTCCCGGACGAAGACGTCGGGGGCGGCGCTGCGGGGCAGCGCGGGCCGCCGACTTGTGTATCGATACACAACTAGAGTGTCACCATGAACCGCGCCGTCGGCAACCCCAAGCGGCGGCCCACCATGGGCGACGTGGCCCGCGCCGCCGCCGTCTCGCCGATGACCGTGTCCTACACCTACTCGCAACCGGAACGGGTGTCCGCCGAAACCGCCGCGAAGGTCCGCGCGGCAGCCGCGCGGCTGGGCTATCCGGGGCCGCACCCGGCCGCCCGCTCGTTGCGTCGCGGCCGGGCCGGCACCCTCGGCGTCGTGCTCGGCGAACGCCTGACGTACGCCTTCGAGGACCCACAGGCGGCCCGCTTCCTCGCCGGCGTCTCCGACGTGTGCGCCGCCGAGGGCGTCGGACTCACCCTGGTGCCGATCACCGGCGCCGCCACCGATCCCCGGCGGGTCGCGGAGGCCGCCGTGGACGGCTACGTCGTCTGGACCACCAGCGACGACGACCCGGTGCTCGACGCCGTGGCCGACACCGGACTGCCCGCGGTGATCCATGCCGGCCCGCACGGACGCGGGCTGCCGGTGGTCGGCATCGACGACCACGCCGCGGCGGTGGCGATCGGTCGGGTGGCCTTCGCGCGCGCCCGCCGCCCCCTCGTGCTCGGCTTCCCGCTCGACCGCGGTCGCGCCCGTCACCTGCTCGGCGGCGACGACGTGCCGCAGGTACGGTTCCCGGTGACCCGCCACCGGTGGCAGGGCTTCCGCGACGCCTGGACCGAAGCGGGGCACCCAGCCGGTCAGCTACGGCTGGCCGTCTGCCCGGTCAACCACATCACCGCGGGCGAGTCCTTCGCCGGGCAGGTGCTGACCGGCGGCGATCCGCCGGACGCCATCGCCGCCATGAGCGACGAACTCGCCCTCGGCGCCCTGCGCGCGGCCGGCGCCGCCGGCCGGCGCGTGCCGGAGGATCTCGCGGTGACCGGCTGGGACGACAGCGACGCCGCCGCGCCCGTCGGGCTGACCACCCTGGCGCAGTCGCTACGGGACCAGGGCGCCCACTGCGCCCGGGTGGCCCTCGGCCTGAGCAGCCCGGCTCCGGATCACCCGCGGTGGCACGTCGTGGTGCGCGACACCACCCGACCCACCGGTTGAGCGACCCCTAGGAGAGGAGGCCGGCGTCGCGGGCCGCCCGCAGCGAGGGCTTGATGCGGTGGGTGGGGCCGACCTGCGGGGCGACCGCGTCGATGGTCTTCAGTCCCTCGCCGGTGTTGAAGACCACCGTCTCGGCCGCCGGGTCGAGCCGGCCGGACTCGACCAGCTTGCGCAGCACCGCGACGGTGACCCCGCCGGCGGTCTCGGCGAACACCCCGGTGGTGCGGGCCAGCAGCCGGATGCCGGCGCGGATCTCGTCGTCGTCGGCGTACTCCATCCAGCCGCCGGTGCGGCGGACCGCCTCCAGCGCGTAGAGGCCCGCCGCCGGGTCGCCGATGTTCAGCGACTTGGCGATGCCGGTGGGCCTGACCGGGGTGATCGTGTCGGTGCCGGCGTGCAGCGCGGTGGCGATCGGGTTGCAGCCGGCCGACTGCGCGCCGAACACCTTCCAGCCGCCGGCCGGCGCCTCGACCAGGCCGATCTCGACCAGCTCGGCGAACGCCTTGTCGATCTTCGTGAGCAGCTCGCCGCTGGCCATCGGGATGACCACCTGGGCCGGGATCCGCCAACCGAGCTGCTCGGCCACCTCGTAGCCGAGGGTCTTGGAGCCCTCGGCGTAGAACGGCCGGACGTTGACGTTGACGAACGCGGTGTCCTCGAACTCGTCGGTCTCCACCAACTCGCCGCAGAGCCGGTTGACGTCGTCGTACGAGCCGTCGATGGCGACCAGGTCGCCGCCGTAGACGGCGGTGGTGACCACCTTGCCCGACTCCAGGTCGCTGGGGATGAAGACCACCGACGGCGCGCCGACCCGGGCCGCGTGGGCGGCCACCGAGTTGGCCAGGTTGCCGGTCGAGGCGCAGGCGTACCGGGTGAAGCCGAGCGCCCGGGCGGCGGTCAGCGCCACCGAGACGACCCGGTCCTTGAACGAGTGGGTGGGGTTGGCGCTGTCGTCCTTGACCCAGAGCGGGGCGGTGATGCCCAGCTCGGCGGCGAGGTGCGGGGCGGACACCAGCGGGGTCAGCCCCGGGTCCAGGGTCACCCGGGTGGCCGGGTCCTGGCCGGCCGGGAGCAGGGCGGCGTACCGCCAGAGGTTCTTCGGGCCGGCCTCGATCTGCTCGCGGGTGACGGCGGCCAGCGCGGCGGCGTCGTAGTCGACCTCCAGCGGGCCGAAACACTCGTAGCAGGCGTGCTGCGCGGCCAGCGGGTAGCGCGCGGAACAGGCGCGACAGACCAGGGCGCGGGCCGGGCTGAGGGTGGTGTCGATGCCGGAGACGGCGGGAAGCGTCGACGTCATGTCGAGAAGGTCCTCTCATCTTTCCCCGCATCGCCGGGTGCGGCGGGGACGGAATTGGCACCTGCCCGCGGTCGCTCGTCGTCGAGCGCGTGGGTGGTTGCCGGGGCGTCATCGGGCCGTATCCCTCAGCCCCTCTGGATGAGGTATGCAGTTGTGCCGTCGAGTCTATGCGCCGCCGGAGGCCGCGCCACCTGGGGATCCCACGGTGTGGGCCGGCTCAGCGCCCGAACACCGCGACCGGCTCCACCACGGCCGGCCGGTCGACCACGGCGGCCGGCGCCGGGGTCGCCGCGGCGCGGGTACGGGTGGCGAGGTTCGCGGCCACCAGGGCGGCGATGGTCAGCCCGGCGCCGACCAGCTCCACCGGGACCGGCCGGTAGCCGCGCAGGATCTGCACCGCGAACGTGGCGACCGGCACCAGGTTCATGAAGAGCGCGGCGTTGGCCGGACCGAGCCGTCGTACGCCGGTGTTCCAGGCCAGCACCGCGAGGACGGCGCCGACGAGCACCGCGTACCCGAGCTGGGGAGCGACCGCGACGAGGTCGGCGGCGGCCGGCGCGTGCTGGAGCCCGGCGAGGTCGGCGACGGCGCTGGCGGCGACCATGGCGAGCATGCCGGCGACGGCGGTCAGCGTGGTGTAGCGCAGCGCGGACCACTCGGGGAACCGGCTGGCACCGTGGGTGTAGAACGCCCAGCCGAACACCGCGCCGATCATGAGCAGCCCGCCCACGCCGAACTGTCCGAGCCCGTCCAGCCGACCTCGGGTGATCACCAGGCCGACGCCGACCAGGGCGACCAGCGAGAGGCCGAGCAGCGCGGGCCGGGGCCGTACGCCGTCGCGCGCCCAGCGGACCAGCTGGGTGACCAGCGGCACGGTGGCCGCGAAGAGCGCGATCTGCTGCGGGGTGGCGTGGCCGAGGGCGAGGTTCATCAGCGTGTTGAAGCCGGCGAAGCCGAGCGCGCCGAGCAGCGCCACCTCGACCCCGCGTCGCTGGGTGGCCAGGGCGGCGACCCCCTCGCGCGCCAGCAGCAGGGCGAGCAGCACGGCGGTGGCCAGCACGTACCGGGCGGTGGTCAGGTTGAGCGCGTCCACCCGGGTGAGCGCGCTGGCCAGCACGGGGAACATGACTCCCCAGCTGATCACGGCGAAGATCGGCAGGGTGGCGTGACGGGAACGCATCGCAGCTCCTATGTTCGAGTACCGTCGAACCAACGGCCCGACTCTAGGAGCTTGTTTGACGATTGTCGAACATAGGTTACCCTGGTCACATGGAGCTGCACGAACCCGAGCTGCGGGACGTACCGGTGACCGCCGTGCTGGCGGCGCTGGCCGACGACGTCCGGTTGCAGATCGTCCGGGCCCTCGCCGAGGGCGGGGAACACGCCTGCGGCACCTTCGAGTTCGGCGTCTCCAAGGCGACCCGCAGCCATCACCTCAAGGTGCTGCGCGAGGCCGGCCTGACCCGGACCCGGGTCGCCGGCACCAGCCGGTTCGTGCGCCTGCGCCGCGAGGAACTGGACCGCCACTACCCGGGGCTGCTCGACGCGGTCCTCGCCGGGCCCGGCCGGGCGGCCTGATCACCCGATGCGGAGCACGGCGCGCCTGATCGGCGCCCTCACCGGCGTGACGCTGCTGGCCGCCTGCGCCCCGACGCCGGGGCCGGCCGGGAGGCCGCCCGCGGCGCCGGCGGGTGCCGATCCGCTGGCCACCACACCGCCCCGGCCGGGCGCCCGCACGGCCGACCCGACGCCCGCCGCCACCTGCTCGCCGGAGGGCATCCTGATCACCGAACTCGGGGTGAGCGCCGCGATGGGGCTCCGGGCGATGGGCCTGGAGCTGGTCAACTGCGGCGACCGGCCGTACGAGCTGAGCGGTTATCCGGCGGTCCGACTCCGGGACGCCGACGGCGATCCGATCACGGTGCGGATCATCCCGGGCGCCGCCCCGATCACCGCCGGCTTCGACCACCCGCCCAGCCGGATCGTGCTGGCCCCCGGCGAGCGGGCCGGCGCGGCGCTGATCTGGCGCAACCTGGTCACCGACCCGACGGTGGTGGCGACCAACGGCACCGCGCTCGACGTCGCCCCGATGGCCGGGCGGCCGGCGTACCCGGTCGCCCTGGACGGGCCGATCGACCTGGGCAACACCGGCCGGCTGGGCGTCAGCGCGTGGGAGCGCAGGAAGCGCGGCCCGGCCACCGACGCGCCCGCGCCGCCCGCCCCGCCGTCGCCCACCACCCCGCCGGTCAACCCGCTGGCGCACCAGAGCCCGGTACGGGAGCGCCCGTACCGGACTCTGCTGCGCTAGCGGACGCTCAGACGGGGACCGAGGCCGGCGGGGCCGTGGCCGGCTCGGCCGGGGTGGCCCGGCGGCGGGCCAGCGCCGCGTCCAGCGCCCAGCTTCCCGGGCCGAGCACCGCGACCAGCAGGAACGACCAGCAGAAGAGGGCGGCCAGCTCGCCGCCGTTCTGGATCGGCAGCAGCTGGTGCGGCTGGTGCACCGTGAAGTACGCGTACGCCATCGAGCCGGAGGCGAGCAGCGCGGCGGGCCGGGTGAACAGGCCGACCAGCACCAGCGCGCCGCAGACGAGCTGGATCAGCGCCGCCCACCAGCCGGGCCAGGTGGCGAACGGGATGGCCACACCGGAGCCCCGGTTGCCACCGAGGACGCCGAAGATCGACGCGGCGCCGTGACACAGGAAGAGCGCACCCACCACAACGCGGTACAGGGACAGGACGGGGCCGCTCAGCTGGGCCGGAATCATGTGGAACCTCCTGGGCCGGATATCGGACGGTTCCAGGATGGCGATCACATATATCGATGTTAATCGATTTCTTTGCAGGCGGGACAATCTTGTGGGAACGCTCCCATGATATGGGCGAGCAGGCTCCCGCGGGTACCCCGCCGGTCAGCTCAGCTCGTGACGTCCTTGCGGGTGAAGCGCCAGAAGGCCAGGCTCCAGAACAGCGTCGCGTAGACGATCGCCGAGAACACGCCCTTGACCACGTCGTCGGTCTGCATCGGCGTGGACAGCAATCCCAGCCAGGCGCTGCTGTAGTGGGTGGGCAGCAGGTTCCGCAGCCCGCCCAGCGCGGTGATCTGGTCCAGGATGCTGGACAGGATCCAGAGCAGCACCGCGCCACCGACCGCGCCGAGCGCCGCGTCGGTGGTCACCGACAACAGGAACGCCAGCCCGGCCACCACCAGCAGGGCGACCGCGAGATAGCCGAGCACCCCGAGCAGCCGCAGCAACCCGTCGCCCGGGGCCAGCTCGGCCGAGACCTGGCTGCCCAGCGGCTGCCAGCCGTACCGCAGCGTGCCGGCCAGCAGCGCGGTGCCGGCCAGCAACAGCAGGGCCAGCCCGGAGTACGCGAGCGCCACCACCAGCTTCACCGCGAGCAGCCGGGCCCGGGGCACCGGCACCGCGAGCAGATAGCGCAGGCTGCCCCAGCTCGCCTCGCTCGCCACCGTGTCGCCGCAGAACAGCGCCACCACCACGACCAGCAGGAACGACGCGGACACCAGGATCGAGAACAGGGTGAAGTTGAGCCCGCCCGAGGTGGCCAGGTCGGCCAGGCTGGCGAACTCGCCCCGCCCGCCGCCGTCGTCGTCCCCGGCGTCGAACTGGAACGCCACCAGGATGATCAGCGGCAGCAGCACCATGAACCCCAGCGCGAGCTGGGTACGCCGGCGCGACGCCTGCCGCCGGAACTCCGCCCCGAACGGCAGCGTGGCCGAGGGCCGGTAGCCGGCCGCCGCGCCGCCCGCACCCGGCGCCGCCGTACCGGACGCGCCGCTCGACGACGATGCCACCGACGAACCCGCCATCACCGGTCCCCGCTTCCCCGAGAGTTCTCGCCCACCAGGGCGAGGAACGCGTCCTCCAGACGGCGCCGGGGCACCACCCGGTCCACCCCGATACCGGCCCGGACCAGTTCGGCCACCACCTCGCTGCGGGCGGTGCCGTTGGTGTCGACCACCAGCCCGCCGTCGCCGTCGGGCAACACCCGTACGCCGGCCAGCCGGTCGAGCACGCCCCGCGCCGCCTCCGGGTCGCTCACCTCGAACAGCACGCTCGGCGACTCGCCGACGATCTCCTCCACCGGGCCGGCGGCCACGATCCGGCCCTTGTTCACCACCACCGCGTGCGTGCAGGTCTGCTCCACCTCGGCCAGCAGGTGGCTGGAGACCAGCACCGCCCGGCCGTCGGTGGCGTAGCGCTGCAGCACCCGGCGCATCTCGGCGATCTGCGGCGGGTCCAGCCCGTCCGTCGGCTCGTCCAGCACCAGCAGCTCGGGCAGGCCGAGCATGGCCTGGGCGATGGCCAGCCGCTGCCGCATGCCGTGGCTGTACTTCTTCGTCCGCCGGTGCACCGAGTCGCCCAGGCCGGCGATCTCCAGCGCCTCGTCGAAGTGCGCGTCCGCCCACGGCCGCCCGGTCGCCCGCCAGTACGCCTTGAGGTTGTCCAGACCGGACAGGTGCGGCAGGAAGCCCGGCCCCTCGACGAGCGCGCCGATCCGGGACAGCACCGGCGAGCCGGGCACCAGCCGGTGCCCGAACACGTAGATCTCCCCGGCGGTGGGCTGGGTCAGCCCCATCAGCACCCGCAGCGTGGTGGTCTTGCCCGCGCCGTTCGGCCCGAGCAGGCCGACCACCTGCCCGGGGTGCACCTCGAAGTCCACCTCGGACACCGCGACGAAGCCGTCCGCGTACTCCTTGCGCAGGTTGCGCACGGCGAGCGGGACGCCCGCGTACTCCGGATGGATCGAGGTGTCCTGGCGGCGGTGCCGGCGGCGGGTGAGCAGCACGACCACGACGAGCCCGACCACGATCGCGGCGAGCAGGCCGGCCAGCGCCCAGCGCCAGATCGTGGCGGTGGTGGGGATCGGCGCGGCGTCGACGGTGGGCAGCGTCAGCGGCCCGTCCGCGAGCGCCACGGTGTGCACGGCCGGCTCGGCCGGCGAGGCGTACGCCTGGTCCGAGGTCGCCACCACGAGCCGTAGCCGGTGCCCGGCCTCGACCCGGCGGACGATCCCCGGCAGGGTGACGGTGACCGGCGTGGCCGCGTCGACGGTGCGCGGCAGGCCGGTCAGGCGCACCGGCGCGACCAGGCCGGACGGCAGCGTGGCCGCGCCCTGCGGGTCGACGTCGTAGAGCTTCACGAACAGCACCGCCTCGCCGGTCGGCGAGGCCGCCTTGATCCGCACGGTGGGCGCACCCACCACGTCGACCGGCTCGTCCAGCGGCGCCGACTCGAAGCGGGCGTGCTGGCCGGGGATGTCACCGGCCACGCCGTCCAGCAGCGAGCCGAGCGCGCCCGCGAACGGCACCGAGGAGATCGCCGCCGGGTTGCCGTTGGGCGGCACGGCGACCGGCTGCGGCGGGCCGGCGAGCGTCACCTCGCGGCGGTCCTGCCCGGTCAGCCCCGGATAGTCGGCGGTACGGAAGCCGGTGGCCACCAGGCCCCGGTCGAGCGCGTCGAAGCCGGCGATCCGGGAGAACGTGAACGTGTCGCCGGGCGCGGCTCCGTCGCCCTTCACGTAGTGGTCGAGCCACTGCGCGGTCAGGAACTTCACCCGGTCGGAGTCCGAGGTGGGGCCGGCGCCGCCGTCGTGACCGCCGGTGAACCAGGCGACCCGCACCGGCGTGCCGGCGGCCGCGATGCCCCGGGCGTTGGCGTCCGCCTCGGCCAGCGGGAAGAGGGTGTCCGCCTCGCCCTGCACCAGCAGCGTCGGGGACTTGATCCGGTCGAGCACGCCGGACGGCGACGACCGGCGCAGCAGCTCGACCGCCGCCGCGTCGGCCCGGCCGGTGGTGGCGATGCGCAGGTACGCGGCGCAGACGTCGGCCGCGAAGCGACCGCAGGACGGGTCGGCGGGGCCGCCCGGGGCACGGCCGGACCCGGTGCCCGGCCCGCCACCTGGTCGCGGGCTCGGCGGGCCGGCGGACTCGGGGGCACCTTCCGGCGCGGCGCCGGTGGCGCCGGAGAGCCCGGCCGGGCCGGAGCCGGCGTTCCCACCGCCGCCGAAGAAGATGCCGGCCCAGCCCTTCTTGAACACGCCGTCGGTGGGCTGCCGGCCGGTGCTCTCCGGCAGGAAGGCCCGGGACAGGTCGTTCCAGGTGATCATCGGGACGATCGCGTCGACCCGCTGGTCCTGCGCGGCCAGCAGCAGGGCCAGGCCGCCGCCGTACGAGCCGCCGACCACACCCACCCGGGGGTCGCCGGGCGCGTCCAGGCGGACGTCCGGGCGGGCCGCGAGGCGGTCGAGCAGCCGCTGGGCGTCGCGTACCTCGTAGTCAGGGCTGTCCAGGTGGATCTCGCCGCCGCTGCGGCCGAACCCACGGGCGGTCCAGGTGAGCACCGCGTACCCCCGGGCGGCCAGGTCCTCGGCGTCCGAGCGGACCGATTCCTTGGTGCCACCGAAGCCGTGCGCCAGCAGGACGGCCGGTACCCGGTGGGACGCGGAGGCGCCCTCTGGCAGGTAGAGCGTGGTGTCCAGGTCGACCGGCTCGTCGCCGGAGGGCCCGGAGCGCACTGTCACCAGCGCCGGCTCGGTACGGAAGCCCTCGCCCTGCGGCCGGGCCACCCAGACCAGCGCGGCGACGACGAGGACCACCACCACTGCGGCGGCAACGCGGCGCGGATGGCCGGCCAGGGCGCGCCGGAGCCGCGCGGCGGTTGATCTCATGCGCCACACGGTACGGGCCGGCGGCTGAGCATTCGCTGAGATCCGCCGTACGTCTGTCCGGTTGCGCCGATCGTCGCGTGGGGTCCGTCATCCGCCAAAGGTCCAGAGCGTCCCAGCGGGACGAATTCGGATCATGTGAATTCACATCTACGGGCGCAAATCATCGTCGATGTCACTTCTCGGCGTCACGATCGCACGCTACGTACCATTCGCCATGACGCAGGGTCACCCAAAATGCACTGACGTGAAGCCGACTCATCAGCCGAGGTCTCACCCGCGTCCGGTTCGGCTACTTTTCCGGTCCGGTGCACGGGACTGCGTACGGCGACCTCCCGGGGCACCGATCGCCCCGCCGTCGCCGGAGGAGACACACCATGACAGTCCCCGCGTCGCGGGTCCGTCGGCGGCCCGCCGTACCGGGCCGCACGCTCGCCCTGGTGCTGGCGCTGGCGCTGCTGGCCCCGCTCGGGTTCCTCTTCGTCCAGGCCGAACGCGACGCCGCCGACGACCACGACCTGGCGAGCCGGGAACGGCTCGGCGTCCGCTACCTGCGCGCCCTCGGGCCGGTCACGGACGCGCTGGTCGAGGCCCAGGCGATCGCCGTCGCCGAAGGTACCGTCTCCCGGGCCTCGCTCGCCGCCACCATCGAGGGCGTCGCGGCGGTCGACAACGCCGTCGGCGACCAGTTGCGCACCCACGAACGCTGGGCCGGGCTGCGGGCCAAGCTGGAGTCGCTGCCGGACCGCGGGATCGGTGACCCCGAGGCCACGTACCGGGCCTACGGCGAGGCGTCCGACCTGCTGCTGGCCCTCTACCACAAGGTGCGGGAGAGCTCCGGCCTGATCCGCGACCCGCGCGCCGACTCGTTCTTCCTCCAGGACGGCATCGGCGCGGACCTGCCCACCGCAACGGTGCTGGCCGGGCGGCTCGTCGACCTGGCCCGGCTGGCCGCCAAGCGCCCCGCCGCCGACCGCGCCCGAGCGGGCGCGGAGCTGGCCGAGCTGCGCGTCTCCGCGCTCGGTCCCGCCACCGACCTGGTCGCGGACCTGCGCTCGGCGGTCGACAGCTCGGAGAGCACCGACCTGGGCGCCAACGTGCTCACGCCGCTGGACACCTACCAGCGTTCACTGGAGACGTTCGCGGTCTACTCCGCACCCGGCGCCGGCCGGGCCGCGCCGAGCCCGGACCAGCTCACCCGCGCCGGGATCAGCGCGCAGAACGCCGCCAAGCAGCTCCGTACGGTCATCCTCGACCAGCTCGACGCGCTGCTGCGGGACCGGCTCGACGCCCTGGAGCGGGACCGGCTGCTCGGCCGGATCGCCGCCGGGGCGGCGCTGGCGCTGATCGCCGGGATCGTCGCGCTGCACGTCGCCGCGCTGCGCCGGGACCGTTCCCGGGCCACCCCGGCACGCCGCGAACCGGCCGAGGCCGCGCCGACGGTCCACCCGGACCCACCGGTGGCCGCGCCCGGGGCCGACCGCCAGCCGGTCGCGGTGGGGCACGGTGGCGACGCCGACCGGTGGAGGCCGTTCGATGCTGCTCGGTAGGTTACGCATCCGGGGCAAGCTCGCCCTGCTGGTGATCATTCCGCTGCTCGGCGTGGTCGGACTGGCCGTACCGGTCGTCATCGACCGGGTGACCGCCGCCCAGCGGGCCGCCGACACCGCCGAGACAGTCCGCGTCGCCAGCCGGGTCGGCAGCCTGGTCCAGGACCTCCAGCAGGAACGCCTGCTCTCGGTCGGGTTGCTGCTCGGCCGGGTGAGCCGCACCGAGCTGATCCAGAAGTCGGCCGCCGTCGACGACCGGATCGCCGACCTGCGCGCCGAGCCGCTGCCGGCGGCCGTCCGCGACAGCCTCGACGGGGTACGCCGGCTGGCGGACGTCCGCACCGCCACGCTCGCCGGTCGGTCCACGCCGCAGCAGATCCTGACCGTGTTCGGCCAGGTCGACACCGCCCTGATCGACGCGCTGCGGCTGCCCTTCCAGGTGGACACCGACACCGCGGCTGGACGCCAGGTGCTCGCCCTGGACTCGCTGCTGCGCGTCGACGAGGCACTGAGCTCGTGCACCACCCTGATCGTGCTGGTCAAGGCGACCGGCGATCCGCAGGTGGCCCAGTCGTTCGTGGCCTGCATGGCGGGTCTCAACGTCGACAACCGGCGGTTCCGCAAGCTGATCACGCCCGAGCAGCTGAAGGTGGCCGAGCTGGACGACGCGGCGGTGGCCGCCCGGACCAGCCCGACGTTCCTGGTGGACAGCCTCCGGGACCCGGACGAGGCGATCGCGCCGGTGCCGCTGGACGTGCTGTTCCCCTCGGCCCGGTCGATGATCACGCTGGGCCAGTTCGTGGAGAAGAAGGTCGTCGCCGACGTCATCGCGGAGACCCGCGCCCGGGAGCGGGCGGCGCTGACCGCCGCCTGGCTGGTCAGCCTCGCGGCGGCGGCGATCCTGCTGGTCGTGGTGCTGCTGAGCATGACCGTGGCGCGTACGGTGGCCCGGCCGCTGAGCCGGCTCACCCGCTCCGCCGAGCGGGTCGCCCGGGTCACCGAGGCCGAACTGACCCGGGTCGCCGACGACGAGTCCGAGACCGTCCCGCCGGTACGCCTCGACCCGGTGGAGGTGAGCGCCCGGGACGAGATCGGCGACCTGGCCCGTGCGTTCGACCGGGTGCAGCACACCGCGGCCCGGCTGGTCGAGCGGCAGGTCGCCGGGCGGCGCAACGTGGCCCAGATGTTCGGGCACGTCGGCCGACGTACGCAGAACCTGGTCGGCCGCCAGATCGCGCTCATCGACCGGCTGGAACGGCAGGAGACCGACCCGGGCCGCCTGGAGCACCTCTACCGGCTGGACCACATCTCCAGCCGGTTGCGCCGCAACGCGGGCAGCCTGGTGGTGCTCTCCGGTGCCACCGGCTCGGACGGCCACGTGGCGCCGGTCCCGCTGGCCGACACGGTCCGGCTCGCGCTCGGCGAGATCGAGGACTACACCCGCGTCGACGTGAAGGTCCCGCCCGGCGTGGCGGCGGCCCCCGCCATCGTCGGCGACCTGGTGCTGACGCTCGCCGAGCTGATGGAGAACGCCACCGTGTTCTCGCCGCCGCACACCCGGGTGGTGGTGACCGGTGAGCTGACCGACGGTGGGGCGCGGCTGGTCGTGGTCGACCACGGCATCGGCCTGACCGGGGACCGGATGGCCGAGGAGAACACCCGGTTCACCCGGCGGGAACGCCTCGACCTTGCCCCGACCGAGGTGCTCGGCCTGTTCGTGGTCGGCCGGCTGGCCCGCCGGCACGGCTGGAACGTCCGACTGAGCCCCACCCCCGGTGGCGGCGTCACCGCAGCCCTGGAGATCCCGCGCGCCTCGCTCGTGATCCGCCGCCCCGAGCCGGTCGGCGTCAGCGCCGGCCGGGCTGCCGTGCCCGGCGCCCGCGAGTCGGACCCGCCGGCCGTGGAGGCGTCGGGCGGCTTCGACGCCGAGCTGCTGAGCCGGGCCACGCGCAGCATGTCCAGCGGCCACCCGTGGAACGCCTTCGGCCACCAGGCCGACACCGCGGAGCCGGCCGAGGACCCGGGTCCGGTCGCCAGCGGTCCGCCTTCGGCCTGGGCGGCGCCGACCACCCGGCCGGCCGGACCGGCGGCGCGACCCGGTCCCGTCTCCCCGCCGACACCGGTCGTCGGCCCGGCTCCGGCCGCTCCCCCGGCCGCCGGGCCGGCGACCGGCCCGACCCTGACGCCACCGGCCACCCGCCCGACCCCGACGCCACCGGCCACCCGCCCGACCCTGGCGCCGCCCACCCGGCCGGCACCCGTGCCGCCCACCCGGCCGGCACCCGTGCCGCCCACCCGGCCGGCACCGGCGCCGCCGCCCGGGCCGGCACTCACGCCGCCGCCCGGTGGCGCCCACCCGCCGGCTCCCACCGGGCCACCCTCGGCCATGCCCGCGCCGACCGGACCGAACCCGGTCGGCCCGCCCGCCGGCCGGCCGGGTACCCGGGCGCCGATCCGGCAGCGGGTACCGGGCGCGAACCTGCCGGCCGCCCCGCCGGCCGCTCCGGCCGGACCGCTGATCGGCGACCCGGCGGACCCGTCAAGCGCCCGGGCCCTGGTCGAGGCGTTCCAGGACGGGGTACGGCGGGCCGAGAGCGACGTCGACCAGGCGCCCCCGGGTACGGAACCGACCCAGCTCAGCCGCCGGGTGCCCGGCGCGAACCTGTCCGTCTCCCCCGCGCAGTCCATGTCCCCCACCAGTGCCGACCTCGGCGACCCCGGCGAGGTCCGCGACCTCATCACCGAGTTCGAGGCGGGCGTCGCCCGTGCTCTGCGCGAAGTCAGTCCCGCCCGCCGTCACGAAGAGGATCCGACACGGTGACCAGCCCATTCCTGCACGAAAACGTCGACCAGAACGCCACCGGGGAACTCAGCCCGGAGGCCCGCACGTTCAACTGGCTGCTCGACTCGTTCACCTCCAGCACCGCCGGGGTCGTGGAGGCGATCGCCGTCTCCGCCGACGGGCTGCTGATGGCCATGTCGGCGATCAAGGACCGCTCCAACGCGGAACGGCTCGCCGCCGTCGTCTCCGGCATGACCAGCCTCGCCGGTGGCGCCGCGAGCTGGTACGCGTTGGGTGGCCTCAACCGGGTGATCGTGGACATGACCGAGGGCTACCTGCTGATCAGCGCGATCAGCAGCGGCTCGGTGCTCGGGGTGGTCGCCGACCGCTCGGCGAACCTGGGCACCGTGGCGTACGAGATGACGCTCTTCGCGGGGCGGGCCGGCGGCGCGCTGACCCCGCGCCTGATCGCCGAGCTGAAGAACGCCGTGCAGCAGTGAACCCGGAGCTGGCCGGCGCGGATCCGGACCCGGAACCCGGGGTCCGGATCCGACCGTACCTGCGGTCGCCCGCCCCCGGTGCGGAGGCGGACCAGGCCGGCGGGGAACCGCCCGGCCCGCGGCCCTTCGTGCTGACCGCCGGCCGGGTGGACGGTGACCCGTCGATCGGCCTGGAGACCCAGGTGACCGCCCGGCCGGGCAGCGCCTCCTGGGCGGTCATCGGCCGGCTGGCCCCCGAACTGGCCACGATCGTCGTGCTCAGCGCCGAACCGATCTCGGTCGCCGAGATCTCCGCCCGGACCCGGCTGCACTTCGGCGTGACCCGGGTACTCGTCGGTGACCTGCACGCCGCCGGCCACCTCGACGTGCACGTCGGCGACAACGACGACGCCCACGACCCCGACATCATCCTGCGAGTGATTGATGGACTTCGTGCGATCTCCTGACTGGCCGGCGGCCGCCCTGGGCGGGTCGGTCGCCAACAGCGCCACCGCCCGCTACGGCGGTCCGGCCGCCCCTGGTTCCGTCCCCGGCCACGCGGCCGCGCCACCCGCGCCGCCGCCCGTGCCGCCTCCGCCGCCGTACCGGCCGACGACGCCGGACAGCGCCGGGCCGGGCCGCTCGGCGACCAGCCGGGCGCCGATCCCCGTGAAGATCCTGATCGCCGGTGGCTTCGCCGTCGGCAAGACCACCACGGTGGCCGCCATCTCCGAGATCGCCCCGCTGACCACCGAGGCGCAGATGACCACCGCCGGCATCGGCGTGGACGACCCGGGCCTGGACTCCGAGAAGACCACCACCACGGTGGCGATGGACTTCGGCTGCGTGACCATCGATCGCAGCCTCAAGCTCTACCTCTTCGGCACGCCCGGGCAGTCCCGCTTCGGGTTCATGTGGGACGACCTGGCCCGCGGCGCGCTCGGCGCGCTGGTGGTGGTGGACAGCGCCCGGCTGGACCACTGCTATCCGGCGATCGACTACTTCGAGCGGGCCGGCCTGCCGTTCGCGGTCGGCGTGAACGCCTTCGACGGCCGGTTGGCGCTCGACCTGCCCTCGATCCGCTGGGCGCTGGCGATCGGCGACCACGTGCCACTGGTGCAGTTCGACGCCCGGGACCGGCTCTCCGTACGGGACGCCCTGCTGGTCGTCCTCGACCGGGCACTGGACCGGGCCACCCGGGATCGGGGGGCCTGATCCGGTCCTTCGACCCGTTTCACGCGGAAGGGGTGACGTGATGAGAGGTGAACTGGACGAGACCCTGGCTCGGCTGGCGCGCCGCGAAGAGCTGCGCCGCCGGACGCCGGGCCCCGGGGAGGACGGCGAGGAGGCCACCGCCGGCGGGGCGGCCCCGGTGACGCGGGACGGGCACGGCGCGTACCGGCTGCGGGGGGCGCCCGGGCCGGAGCAGCAGGACCCGGTCGAGGAGATCGCCGAGGCGGTCCGCCGGGTGGTGGCCGGGCATCCCGGCGTGGCCGTCACCCTCCGGGTGGAGCAGGGCGGACGGGTGTACCCGCTGCGGATCTCCTGGTCCGGACCGGAGGTCACGGTCGAGCCGGCCGCCGCTCCGGCCCCGCCGCCGACCTGGCCGATGTCGGTGAAGACGGTGCCCGCCCCCGGCCAGGACGGGGTGGCCACCGACCCGGCGGCCCGGCTCGCCGAGATGATCCGGCGCGACCCGTCGTTGCTGGAGGACATCGGCCCGCGGTGAACCGCCCGCGCCGCGCGGCGGGACGCCGGCGGCTACTGTCGGGCGGGTGGCGGAACCGGACCTGACCCTGACCGCGAGCCTGCGGCCGGCGGCGCTCGACGCCCGGCGCGGCGTCGTCCGCCTGCACCCCGAGGTGCTCACCGCGCTGGCGCTGCGCCCCGGCGACCCGGTGCGGCTGGCCGGGCGGCGGGTCACCGCCGGCATCGTGGCGCCGGCCGAGCCGACCGCGAGCAGCGTCCTGCTCTACGCCGACGACCTGCTGCTGGGCAACCTCGGGCTCCGGGACGGCGGCCAGGTGACGGTGAGCCCGCTGCCGGTCACCCCGGCCCGGCGGGTCACCCTGAGCGGACCGGTCGGGGTCGTCGCCGCGGTCTCCCCCGAGATGCTCCGGCTCGCCCTGCTCGGCAAGGTGGTCACCGCCGGCGACGACGTCTCGCTGCTGCCTCAGGACGTGCTGCCCGACGCCGCCGTGCGCGGCCTGGTCGAGGCCGCCCGGCGCAGCCTCGCCAACACCGTCGGGTACGCCTGGACCAGCACCCTGCTCACCGTGGTCGCCGCCGAGCCGGCGGCCGGTGCGCTGGTCACCATGGACACCGTGGTCGGCTGGGAGCACGGCTTGGCCACCCGGGGATCCGGCCCGGGCGGGTCGGACCCGACCGGGCCGCGCGCGGGCGACCGGCCGACCGGTGCGGGGCCGGGGTCCGGTCCGGGCGCGACCCGCCCGGCCGAGCCCGCCGCGACCGGCGGCCGGACCGGGGCGGACGCCGACGCCGGCCGGGCCGGGCCGGAGCCGGCCGCCGTCGGGTTGGTGGAGCCGGCGGACGCGCCCGACATCGACGAGCTGCCCGGCCTGCGCCCGCAGGCCGAGGAGCTGACCGAACTGCTCGACCTGGGCTTCCACCACCGGGAGGTGCTGGACCGGCTCGGCACCACGGTTTCCCTGGGTGTGCTGCTCAGCGGGCCGGCCGGCTCGGGCAAGTCGGCGCTGGTCCGGGCGGTCGCCGCCCGGGTCGGCGCCCGGGTCTGCCCGCTCTGGGCGCCGGAGCTGGCCGCGCTGAGCAACGACGCGGCGGCCCGCCGGCTGCGCGAGGCCGCCGCGGCGGTACGCGCCGGGGCGCCCGCCATCCTGCTGGTCACCGACGTGGAGGCGCTGGCCCCCGCCGCCGAGCCGGGCCCGGTGGCCACCGTGTTCCGGCAGGTCGTCGCCGAGACCGTGCGGGCCGGGGTGGCCGTGGTCGGCACCACCGGCCGGCCCGAGGCGGTGGATCCCGCGCTGCGCGGCCCGGAACTGCTCGCGCTGCGGATCACCGTCCCGCTGCCGGACGCGGCGCTGCGCCGGGAGCAGCTCACCGTGCTCACCCGCCAGGTCCCGCTCGACCCGGACGTGCGGCTGGACGAGGTGGCCGGGCGTACCCCCGGGTTCGTGGCCGCCGACCTGGCCGCGCTGGTCCGGGAGGCCGGGGTGCGCGCGGCGCTGCGGCAGAAGGCGGCCGAGACGCCCACGGTGGCGATGGCCGACTTCACCGCCGCGCTGGAGGTGGTCCGGCCCACCACGATGGCGGCCTCCACCCTGGAGCTGGCCTCGGTGACCCTGGACGACGTCGGCGGGCTGCACGAGGTCAAGGAGACGTTGACCGAGTCGGTGCTCTGGCCGCTGACCTATCCGGACACCTTCGCCCGGCTCGGCGTGACGCCGCCGCGCGGGGTGCTGCTCTACGGTCCACCCGGCTGCGGCAAGACCTACCTGGTCACCGCGCTGGCCGGCTCGGGGCGGGCGAACGTGCTGTCGGTGAAGGGCGCCGAGCTGCTGTCCAAGTGGGTGGGCGAGAGCGAGCGGGCGGTCCGTGAGCTGTTCCGCCGGGCCCGCGAGGCCGCCCCCACGCTGGTCTTCCTGGACGAGGTGGACGCGCTCGCCCCGGTGCGCGGCCAGTCCAGCGACGGGGGCACCACCGACCGGGTGGTCGCCGCCCTGCTCACCGAGCTGGACGGGGTGGAGGCGCTGCGCAACGTGGTGGTGGTCGGCGCGACGAACCGGCCGGACCTGGTGGACCCGGCACTGCTCCGCCCGGGCCGGCTGGAACGCCTGGTGTACGTGCCGCCGCCGGACGGCCCGGCCCGCGCGGAGATCCTCCGGTCCGCCGCCCGGAACGTCCCGCTCGCCCCCGACGTGGACCTGGCCGCCCTCGGCGCCGAGCTGGACGGCTTCTCCGCCGCCGACTGCGCCGCGCTGATCCGGGAGGCGGCGCTCGCCGCGATGCGCGAGTCGTTGGCCGCCGCCACGGTCACCGCCGCGCACGTGCAGAGCGCCCGGACCCGAGTCCGCCCCTCCCTCGATCCCGGCCAGCTCGCCCACCTGGCCGCGTACGCGCAGCAGCGGGCGGCCCGCTGAGCGGGCCGGCGCGGGGCGGCACCGCACGCGGTCGCCCGGGTCAGTCGGTCGGCAGCAGCGGCCCCAGCGGGCCGAGATCCAGGTTGAGGTCCTCGGGGGCGAGGCCGAAGTACTCCCGGAGCTGGGTCATCTGCTCCTCCAGCGCCATCAGCGTGGCCCCGATCCGCTCGACCTGGTCGTCGGTGAGGTCGCCGAGGTCGACCCGGCGCAGCGCCTGCCGTTCCATCAGCTGCCGCAGCAGCTCCACCACGGTGAGCACCAGGCTGGCCAAGCCGCGCTCGACGGAGTCCCGGTCGACCGCGAGCCGGCGCTCCAGCGGCCGTACCCGGGGGGCCTGCCACCGCGGTTCGCCCAGCGCGGCGGCCAGCTCGGCCGCCTCGTCCCGGCCGCTCACGGCTGGACCGCCAAAGGCGGTGGCGCCAGCGCGCCGACCGACGCGACCAGCGCGCGCAACGAGATCCGGACCAGGTCGACGTCGGCGATGGCCAGGGTGATGTCCCCGGTGATCACGACGCCGGTGGCGAGCACCCGGTCGAGCAGGTCGACCAGGGCCACCGGCCGGTAGGCCAGCGGGTCGTCGGCGCTGCTCGGCGCCAGCGAGGTCACGCCCATGCCGGCTCCGCCTCCGGTTCCGCCACGAAGGAGTACGGCGGCCACGGGCCGGTCGGCTCCAGCCGCAGCTCCGGGTGCCGCCCGGTCAGCTCCCGGACCAGCACGGCGAAGCCGTCCAGCCGGTCCCGGTCGACCAGGTACGCGCCGTTGAGCACCATGGCGGTCGGCGCGCCGGACAGCCGCCGGTCCTGCGGGGCGTGCCGGCGGGCGGCGGCCGCGTACCCGGCGAGGGCGGCGTGCACGGCGGCGGCCGCGTCGGCGGCGAGCCGCTGCCCCTCCTCCCGGGCGGTGAGCTGGGCCTTGCGCCGCCGCAGGTACGCCGCCCCGGATCCGCCCCCGCCGACCCGTTCCTCGGCGCGGGGCGTCGCGCCGGGCACCAGGTACCCCTTGACGCCCCACTCCTCGCGGCCGGTGAGCCGGGCCAGCGTGCCGGCCAGTTCGTCCCGCCGTTCCCGCAGCACCCGGGTCACCCGGTCGTCGTCGCGGTGCACGGTGGCGAGCCGGGCCGGCACCACCGTGCCGGACCGGGCCAGCGCGTCCACCACCGCGTGGTGCGCCCGGGCGGCCCGCTCCAGCCAGCCCAGGTCCTCCAGGTTGCGGCGCAGCGCCTCCTCGCCGTACTCGGCCAGCGGCGCGTCGCTGACCACGGCCACCAGGCCGGCGGCGGGCACCGCCCGGGCCGGCGTGCCGGCGATGCCGGCGAGGCCGGCCAGCGTGGCGGGGACGACCTCCGCGGTCACCCCGTGCAGCCAGACCCCGTTGCCGGTCGGGGCCGGCTCAGCCGTCGTACTCATCCCACTCCTCCCTCGCGGCGCGGGCGGCGACCCGGGGCCGCCGGGACGCCTCGACCTCCTCCGGATCGCGCGGCCCGGGCTCGACCGGTGGGCGGGCCCGCGAGCTGAGCCACGGGTCGTGCTCCCACCAGTCGATGCCGATCTGCCGCGCGGTGTCCACGGAGGCGATGACCAGGCGCAGCTTCAACGTCAGCAGCTCGATGTCGAGCAGGCTGACCCGGATGTCGCCGGCGATGACGATGCCCCGGTCGAGCACCCGTTCGAGGATGTCGCCCAGGTTCGCCGGCTCGTGCCCGGCCGGCAGCACCTGGCCGGAGTTCTGCACCACCGGAGGCGTCGGACCCAGCGTCATCTCAGTCCTCCTTGCCCCGCTGGTAGCGGCGGGTCCGCCGGTACCCGAGCAGGCTGCCGGTCATGTCCAGCTCCACCTCGTAGAGGCCGAGCAGGTCGGTCGACGACGGGATCCGGTGGTGCTCGACCACGTCCACCCCGATCCGCCAGCCGTCGTCGGTGGGTTGGATCGAGGTGACCCCGAGCGGGTCCCTGCCGGTCAGTTCGACGATCCGGCGCAGCCCTTCCCGGGCCGCCTCGGCGGCGCTGACCGCCTCCTCGTCGCCCTCGTCGAGGTAGCGCTCCTCGGGCCGGCCGCCCCGGTCGCGCCATCGCTCGCGGTCGCCGTCGCCCCGGATCCGTGCCGTCATGGTCCTCCCCCTCGTCCGCGACGCGCCCCGCCGTCCCGGCCGCCGGTGCCCCGCCGGGCGGGCGCCGGCCGGCGGGGGCCGGCCGCCCGCCGGGGCGGGCTGCCGCCGCCTCCGGCGGCCGGCCCGGTCAGGCGGTCCAGCACCTGCTGCTGCCGCCGGTCCCGTTCCTCGGGCGGGAGCTCGCCGGCCGCCGCCGCCCGGTCCAGCTCCTCCAGCTCACGCCGGACGTTGACCGGGTTGTGCTGCTGCGACTCCGCCTCCCGGGCGATCACCTTGACCGCGGCGGTCAGTCCGCGCACCGGGGCGTACGGCAGGGTCAGCAGCGCCCAGAGGAGGTCCACGGCTCACTCCGCCAGTTGGTGCGCGCTGACGAAGTCGTACGGGGCGAGCGGGCCGATCAGCCGCATCCGGATCAGGTCCCGCCGCTGCTCGGCGAAGTCCTCGACGGCCCGGACGAACTCGTCCTCGTCCTCCTCGGCCACCAGGAAGGCGACCCGTACCGCGTCCAGCTCGTGGCTGGGCGGCAGGGGTGCCCCGGCCACCGCCGCCCGGCCGACCGCGTCGACCAGGTCGCGGTTCTCCGCCTCCCGCCGCAGCTCCACCGCCTGGCTGATCATCTCGCCGAGCCGGATGCGCTGCTCCCGGCTCTCCGCCTCCGGCCGGCCGCGCACCTCGTCGGCGAGGGCGGCGGCCGAGGCGTTCTCCGCCAGGAAGCCGCCGATGAACTCCTGCTCGTCGAAGCGCCCGTGCACGGTGTACTGGAGCCGGTCGGCGAACTCGTCGAGGGCGGCGGCGAACCGGTCGTGGTGCGCGGCGAGCAGGTCCTCGACCGCGTCCTCGCCGGTCACCACCGTGCCGAACCGGACGGGTAGCACCGGCGCGACCGCCGCCGTCCCGTCCAGCAACCGCTCGTACGCGGTCAGGTCGGCCGGCCGGCCGAGCGGCTCCTCCAGCCCGACCGCGCTGGCCAGCGCGGCCAGCTCGCCGTGCCGGATCGCGATCACCTCGCCGGGCGGGGAGCCGACCCCTTCGGCGTCGGGGGTCGGCTCCACGTCGGACGGCACGATGCCGTAGATGAACAGGCCGTTCCGCGGCGCCATCTCAGCGCTCCCCGTCCCGCCGCCGGCGCGGCCGTTGCCGGTCCCGCTCGGCGCCACGGTCGCGGATCGAGTCGGCCACCGCGCCGCTGATCTCCTGGGCCGCCTTGCCCAGCCCGGAGATCGCCTGGCCCTTGCCGACCGCGGCGGCCGTGTCGCCGACCAGGTCCGGCAGTCCCTTCTGGTCCTTCGGCGTGATGCTCAGCCGGTCGACGGTCTCGGCGAACCGCAGGTACGTCTCGAGGCTGGCGACCACGATCCGGGCGTCGATCTCCAGGAGCTGGATGCCGACCACGCCCACCGACACCTGCGCGTCGATCACCACGCCCTTGTCCAGCACGGTCTCCACGACGTCGGCGAGGGCGCCCTCGCCACCGCCGCCGGTGCGTTCCAGCGCGCTGCCGGGCTGGCCCGTCGTCGTCGCCGCGGTCATTCCTCACCCTCCTCTCGCCGGCGGCGGACCACCGGCCGTCGCGGGGGTTCCGCGGTACGCCGCACCGGGCGCGGGCGCTCCTCGCGCGGTTCGCGCGGTTCGCGGGGCTCCCGGGCCGCGCGCTGCGGGCGGCGGGGCCGCTCGGGCTGCCGGCGGGGCGGCGGCTCCTCCTCCTCGGGCTGCTCGGCGTACTCGTCGTCGTCGAAGTCCTCGCCCTCGTCGTACGCCTCGTACTCCTCGTCCTGCGGGGGACGGCGGCGCTGCGGCGGGCGCCGGCGGGCGCGCTCGGCGGGCCGGCGCTCCTCGGCCAGCTCCTCCTCGAACTCTTCCGGCTCCTCCTCGGGGCGGCGGCCCTGGGCGGGCCGTTCGCGCGCCGCCCGCTCCTCGCGCAGCGCGGTCTCGTGATCCTTGACCACCTGGGAGTCCTCGATCTCACCGCGCCAGCCCTCGACGGAGTCCGGGTCGAGCACGGTCTGGGTCATCACGTGCCGGACGAAGTGCTTCAACTCCAGCCGCACCCGGCGGCCCTGGGCCCGCCACAGGTTGCCGGTGTGCTCGAACAGGCCCTGCGGGTGGTACTCGAGCACCACCAGGATCTTGGTGAGGTCCGGGCCGACCTCGTGGAAGCTGACGGTGCCGTCCACCGAGCCCTTCTCGCCCTTGGACCGCCAGTGGATCAGGCGGTCCGGGATCTGCCGGACGATGGTCGACTCCCAGCTCCGGTGCGACCAGAAGACCTGCGCCTTCCAGGTCATCTTCTCGTCGGAGTCGCAGTCGGCCTGCTCCACCTTCTTCATGAAGCTGGGGAAGTCACCGAAGGTCGTCCACTGGTTGTAGGCGACCCGTACCGGCACGCCGACCTCGATCGTCTCGACGATGTTGGTGACCTTGAGCTTCTTGCCGCCGCCGCCCTTGCCCCGCCCGCCGCCGCCGAACGCCGCCATCACCTTCTCCTTACCGCCGGCCACGCCGGCATGGAACATGGCCTTCATCGGGGAGTGGCCCTCGGCGAGCTTCTGTGCGCCGGTGGCGGCGGCGACCAGACCGGGTCCGCCACCCTGCTTCGCGTAGTCGCTGAGCCGGCCGGTGGCGCCGGTGACCCGTTCGGTCACCACCTGCACCGCCCGCTCACCGATCGCGGCGGCGAGGTTGCGCAGCTCGCCACCGAGCTGGTCGCGGGCCCTTCCGGCGAGGTTGTCGGTAGCCATGGTCACCGCCCCCGCTGGGCGCGGCGGGCGACCGGAGCCTCGCGCCGGCCGCCGTCGTCCCGGCCGCCGTCGTCCCGGCCGCCGTCGTCCCGGCCGCCGTCGTCCCGGGCCGCGGGCTGGTCCTCAAGGTCCGGCTCCTCGTCCGGGGCCGACCGCTCGTCGGACGCCGGTTGCGTGCCGGTGCCGCCGGACGACCGGCGGCGCAGCGCGTCGGCGCCGTCCCGCAGCTTCCCGCTCAGCACGTCGATGCCGTTGCCGGCGGCGGCGCTCGCGGCGGCCCGGCCGGCGGTGGCGAGCGGTACGCCCAGCTTGCTCAGATTTCCCAGTTGCGGGTTCGCCCCGATCAGGTCGGTGGCGACCTTCTTCAGCCCGCCCGGCTGCTGGCTGGCCCGTCCGGCCGCCACCGCGGCGGCCAGGGTCAGCGCGGTACGCATCTTCTTGCGGCGGCCCAGGAGGTAGCCGAAGCCCACCGCCAGCGCTACCCGTGCTCCGCTCTTCATTCGGTACTCCTTCGCTCCCCGGCGGAAGCGGACACCACTCGTGGTGCAGACCCGGGAAAACAGCTACCGGGGATCAGCGGAAATGGGCCTGCGACCGGCGTCCCCGTATCAGCGGACCCGGCGGGCAGTACCCGGGCTGGGCAGCACAAAACATTTCTCGCGCCAGACCCGGCAGGGTTTGCGACGCTATTCGGAAGGCGCGTCAACCTGAGAACAAAGCACTACAAACCGGTCAGGCACGCCGCCCCGAGCAGGGACGGTAGATAATTGCCCGAAGACAATCAGTCGGCTTCAGTGGGCCGGAAGCGTCGAATCCAGGCACATTTCCGCGTGCAGCTTGCCGTCCTTTTCACGCAATTCCGCGCCGCATTTTTTCAGCACCGAAACAGCTCCGGTGTTGTCCGGCGTCGTCTCCGCCACGACGGTGTGCATTCCGGCCGCCGCCGCCACGTGCAGCAGCTCGCGCAGGGCCGCCGCGCCGAGGCCCTGGCCCCGCGCCGAGCGCCCCAGCCACATGCCCGTCTCCACCGTGCCCGGCTCGTCCCGGCGGGTCATCCGCACCATGCCGACCACCTCGCCGCCGGCGACGATGGCGTACATCTGGGTGCGGGTGGGGCCGTCGAGGCCGCCGAAGCTGGCCCGGTGAAACTCGCGGAACGCGTCCCGACGGGCCAGCGACCAGCCGGCCGGCGCCTGCACGGGGGGCATGACGTCCTCCGGATCGGCCTCGGCAGCCGCTACGGAGAGCAACGGCTCCAGGTTGCGCTCGTCCACCGGCTCCAGCCGTACCGCACCCGTCACGAGCCGCAGTCTGCCCGTCGAACCGGCTCCAGTCCACCGCTTTGGGCGGGGACTGCCGGTCCGGCCGAGGGTGCCGTCCGGTCGTACCCCCGGGGTGTTCCGCCTCACGCTGCGTTGTCAGCCGACCGGCCGTACTTGCGTGAGGGTGCTCACGGAAATTCGCACAGGACCACCGAGGCGTCGTCGGTCCGCTTGTGCCGGCGCAGCCGATCGGCGTGGTCCCGTTCGGCCGCCCGGACCCGGGCGATCAGCCCTTCCGGCCCCTCCACGGCGGTCACCTCCAGCAGCCCCGCCCAGTCGAAGAGGCCGAACTGCTCGACCGCGCAGGACGCGCCGTCGCTGAGCAGCGCGGCCCGCCGCAGCGCGCCGGCCCCGCGCAGCGGCAGTGTCCCGGTCACCGCGTGGTACGCCGCGTCCGGGTCGCTGGCGGCGGCCCAGTAGCCGTGGGTGCGGTTCATCCGGGACCGCTGCCCGGTCACCGCGCGGCGGAACCGGGTCATCGGGTCGACGTCGTCGGGCAGCGCGTCGGCGGCGCGACGCAGCTCCGCCACGGCGGCGTCCAGCCGGTCGTCGGAGACCACGCTGACCTGGTCGCCGGTGTCCAGCACCAGCGGGCTGTCGCAGAGCACCAGGTAGTCGACCTGGTCACCGCCCTCCCGCAGCAGGCAGACCGTGGAGGACGGGGTGCCCGGATGGTCGAGGTCGCACGCGTCGCCGTGGTCCGCGCGGACCGCCAGGATCGCCGCCGCCAGGCTGCTCATCAGGGTCGCCGCCGGCCGGGCCGCGACGGCCAGGCCGATCCGGGCGGCCAGGTGCCGGACGTACCAGGACGGACCGTGCACGCAGCCGGTCTCGAAGCCCTCCGGCACGGTGGCGCCGTCGAGGACCCCGACCAGCGGCCCGAAGCGGAAGACCAGGTCCTCGTTCTCCAGCCGCCCGGGCGCCGGGTCGGACGCGGAACGCACCCGCATCATCGGCGCTGTCCCGACCGGCCGCGCCGGCACACTCCCGGTCGGGTACCGGCGATCTGGTGCCCCCATCGGTCTGCTCCCTCCGTCGCCGCCCGCCGCCTACCCGGCCCGGCGTGGCCCATGCCGCAGCGCACTCCCGCAGTGGATCCTTCCGTGGCGGGACCGCGCGGTCAGCGGCGCCGGCTGCGGGCCCGGGACGAGCGCAGCCGGCGCAGCCGGCCGATCAGCACCGGCTCGGCGGCCAGCGCGGCCGGGTGGTCGAGCAGCCCGTTGAGCAGCTGGTAGTACCGGGTCGCGGAGAGCCCGAAGGTGTCCCGGATCGCCTGTTCCTTGGCGCCGGCGTGCTTCCACCACTGCTGCTCGAAGGCGAGGATCCGCCGTTCCCGCTCGGTCAGTTCCCCCGCGGCGGCCGGGGCCGCGGCGCGGTCCGCGCGGCCGGCGCCCACCGAACCGACGGGCGCGGCGGCGGCCGGGTCGGTGGTCGCGGCGTCCGGGGCGGCCGCAGGGGCCGGTGCGGCATCCGCCTCGACGTCGGGGGTGGCCTCGACGTCGGGGGTGGCCTCTACGGCGGGTGCGGAGCGGGGTGGGGGGACCGTGGCGCCGGCGTCCCGGCGGGTGACGGCGGCGGAGCCGGACGGCTCGGGCCGGTCCGTGGCGGCCGGGGAGGCGTCGGCGGGCATGGCGCTCCTCCGGAGGGTGGGCGACCGGCGCGGCGGCGACCGGCCGGGGGGATCCCAGCCTAACCAGGGTCCCCACCGGCCGCATCGGACGCGCGGTCCGCGCCGCCGGCGGCGGCGCGGACCGGGGCGTCCCGGGTCAGGTGATGTCCCGCCGGCGCATCGCCCAGAACGCGGCGACCAGCACGACCGCGGTCCCGAGGCCGAACACCAGGGCGGAGTCCTGCCAGGTGACCAGCAGCTCGCCCGGATGGCACTCGCCCTTGGCGAACTGGCAGGCGTCATAGTCGAAGAGCTTCACCTGTTTCATGAACCAGGACTGGGCGTACGTGGACAGCACGTACCGGTCGCCGAACGGCACCCCCAGCACGCCCATCGCGATGCGGATGCCGACCTCGCTGATCGCGAAGACGGCCACCGCGGCGCCCAGCGCCATCGCGGTGTGCCGGCCCAGCGAGGCGAGCGCGAACGCCACCGCGGCGAACGCCAGGACGAGCCCGACCGCGCGCACGCCGTCCAGCCCGAACGACCGCCAGACGCCCGGGGTCATCTTCGCGGTGGTGCCGGAGACGGTGCCGATCAGCCAGAACGCCGCCGTCCAGAGCGCGCCGAGCAGCACGGTGACCCCGAGCACGGTGGTCAGCACGGCGGCCAGCTTGGTGCCCAGCACGGCGAGCCGTTTCGGGCGCCAGAGCAGCAGGTTCATCATGCCGCCGGTGCTCCACTCGGCCCCCACGAAGGAGGCCCCGACGATGAACGCGAAGAGCGCCATCGCCCCGGCGAAGACGGCGATGAAGGTGGAGAACTCGGCCCGGAAGTCGAACTGGTACGGCAGGTTCCACTTCGGGTCGAACATCTCCGGCTGCGGCTGGAAGTCCCGGGCACAGTTCGGCCCGAAGCGGTCCTCGGTCTCCTCACCGCGGGCCTCGGCGGCCTCGCACTCCGTGACGGCGTTCTGCCAGGCCGCCAGGGACCGGTGGTACTGGGCGTCGGACTCGGCCTTGGCCGCCGCCACCACCTCGGGCGACAGCTTGTGGCTGGAGAAGCTGAACGCGGTGGCCACCCCGGCCAGGCCGAGCACCAGCAGGACCAGCAGCAGCCGGGTGAGCCGGCGCTTGGCCAGCCGGCGCAACTCGGTGACGAACAGGCTCATGCGCCCCAACCTCCCGCGGTGCTGCCGGCGCCCGGCTCACCGACCTTCATGGACTGGTCGACCTGCCGGTGCTGGCCGGGGACCGGCGCGGTGGCGGTCAGCTCCAGGAAGACGCTCTCCAGGTCGACCGCGACCGGGGCCAGCTCGCTGACGTACAGGCCCCGTTCGGCGAGCAGGCGGGTGACCGTGGCCGGCTTGTCGACGCCGGCCAGCATCAGGTGGTCCGGTTCGGTGGCGGTGACCCGCACCCCGGCCCCGGACAGCGCGTCGGCGGCCTGCGGCAGGTCGGTGACCGCCTCCAGCCGGACCCGGACCGCGCCCTGCGAGTGGGCGGCGAGCACCTCGTCGACCGGCCCGTACGCGACCCGCCGGCCCAGCGAGATGATGGTGACCGAGTCGCAGATGAGCTGGATCTCGCCGAGGATGTGGCTGGAGAGCACCACGGTCATCCCGCCGGCGGCCAGGTCGCGCATCAGCGTGCGCATCTCCCGGATGCCACCCGGGTCGAGGCCGTTGGCCGGCTCGTCCAGGATCAGCAGCTTCGGGTCCTTCAACAGCGCGGAGGCGACCGCCAGGCGCTGCTTCATGCCGAGCGAGTAGGTCTTCACCCGCTCGCCGGCCCGTTCGCGGAGCCCGACCAGTTCCAGCACCTCGTCGACCCGCTGCCGGGGCAGCTCGCCGGCGGAGGCGAGCAGGGCCAGCGTGTCCCGGGCGGAGAAGTGCGGGAAGAACTGCGGACTCTCCACGATGGCGCCGATCTGGCCGGCGACCGCGGGCAGCGAGTGCGGCAGCTCGTGGCCCAGGATCGCCATCCGGCCACCGTTCGGCCGGATCAGGCCGAGCAGCGTCCGCAGCGTCGTGGTCTTGCCCGAGCCGTTCGGTCCGAGGAACCCGTGCACCTGGCCGGCCTCGACCCGCATGTCAAAGCCGTCGAGCGCGTGACGGGTCCCGCGTCTCCGGCTCCGGTACGTCTTACGGAGACCCTCGATCTCCAGGACAGCCGTCAAGCTGACCTCCCCCGATATGTAGGCGACAGCGGACACCATACGCGGTATGCAGGCGCTGACAATACCTGGTATGCATCGGGGTTTTCCCTGATTCGTGGCGGACGCGCCGCGGGTCGCCGCTCAGGCGCAGATGACGTGCACGCCGGCGTCCCGGAACGCCTGCACCACCACCGGGGACGCCCCCGAGTCGGTCACCAGCGTCTCGACCCGGTCCACCGGGCAGATCCGGGCGAACGCGTGACCGCCCAGCTTCGACGAGTCGGCGATGACCACCACCCGCTTCGCCCGCGCCACCATGAGGCTGTTCATCGCCGCCTCGCCCTCGTGATGGGCGGCGGCGCCGAGCTGCGGGTCGATCGCGTCCACGCCGAGCAGGGCGACGTCCAGGGTCACCTCGCGCAGCAGCGCCCCGCCGAGCGGGCCGACCAGCTCGAACGACTTGGGCCGCACCACGCCGCCGGCCACCACCACCTTCATCCGCGAGCGGACCAGCAGCTCGTTGGCGATGTTCAGCGCGTTCGTGACCACGGTGAGCTGGGCGCCCTCGGCGCTGGTGTTCAGGTCCGGCCGGACGGCCAGGGCCCGCGCCACCTCCGTGCTGGTGGTGCCGCCGTTGAGGCCGACCACGGTGCCCGGGGAGACCAGCGCGGCGGCGGCCGCCCCGATCCGCTGCTTCTCCGCCGAGTGCTTCGCGGTCTTGTAGCGCAGCGGCAGGTCGTACGAGACGCCGTTGGCCACCGCACCGCCCCGGGTGCGTGTGATCATCTGCTGCTGCGCGAGCTGGTCGAAGTCACGCCGGATGGTCGCCTGGGAGACGTCCAGGCGCGCGGCCGCCTCTTCGACGCTGACCCGGCCACTGTCGGTCAGCATCTCGAGCAGCGCGTTCCATCGGGCGTACCGGTCCACCGCGGGGGCCTCCACTGACTCTGCACGAACGGTGATTGATTGCGTGCACAGTAGTGCGCGAAACTACCAGGGCGCAAAACCCTGACCTGCGCGATCTGGGAGCCGGTTGCCACGGCCGCCCGGCTTCGCGCAGAATGGCGCGCGAAAGGCGGCCGTATCGCGCCGTATTGCGCAAGGTCTCCCCTGGTCGAGGAGTTGTCATGGCGTACGTGCACGCGGAGATCGCGAGCCAGCCCGACTGCTGGCGGGAGGCGGCCCGGCTCGCCCCGACCGTCGCCGACCGCCTGCCCCGGCCCGGCGAGCGGGTCGCCGTCGTCGGGTGCGGCACGTCGTGGTTCATGGCGATGGCGTACGCCGGGCTGCGCGAGGCGGCCGGGCAGGGCGAGACCGACGCCTTCCAGGCCAGCGAGTACCCCACCGGCCGCCGCTACGACCGGCTCATCGCGATCACCCGCTCCGGCACCACCACCGAGGTGCTGGACCTGCTCGGCGCGCTGCGCGGCCGGGTGCCCACCACGGTCCTGGTCGGCGACCCCGGCTCCCCCGCCGTCGAGTTGGCCGACGCCGCGGTGACCATGCCCTTCGCCGACGAGCGGTCGGTCGTGCAGACCCGCTTCGCCACCACCGCGCTCGCGCTGCTCCGCGCCCACCTCGGCGAGGACCTGGGCCGGCTGGCCGCCGACGCCGAGGTCGCCGTCCGGGCCCCGCTGCCGGTCGACCCGGCCACCGTCGAACAGGTCACCTTCCTCGGCCGCGGCTGGACCGTCGGGCTGGCCCAGGAGGCCGCGCTGAAGTGCCGGGAGGCGGCCACCTTCTGGGCCGAGGCGTACCCGGCCATGGACTACCGGCACGGCCCGATCTCGGTGGCCGCGCCCAACCGGCTGGTGTGGGCGTTCGGCGGGATCCCCGACGGCCTGCCGGAGGACGTCGACGCCACCGGCGCCACCTTCCTGCACAGCCGCACGCACGGCTGCCACACGGTGCTGACCAGTTGGGCGGCCGGGCGTACGCCGGTCGACCCGATGGCCGACCTGATCCTCGCCCAGCGGTTCGCCGTCGCGCTGGCCACCAGCCGCGGCCTCGACCCGGACGCGCCCCGGCACCTGACCCGCTCCGTGGTGCTGGCGTGAGCGCGAGGAGTGAGCCGGGGTTGCGAGCCCCGCGGTCGCGAACACAGGAAGCACAGTGAGCTCGGGCGGCGAGGTCGTCGTCGCACTGGACGTGGGCGGCACCGGGATGAAGTGCGCCCTGGTCCGCCCCGACGGCGCGACGGTGCACACCGAGCGGCACGCCACCGGGGCGGGTCGCGGCCCGGCGGCCGTGGTCGACACCGTCCTCGACGTGGCCGAGGGACTGGCCGGCAAGGCGCGCGCCGACGGGCTGACGCCGGTGGCCTGCGGGATCGCCGTACCCGGAGTGGTCGACGAGGCGCACGGGGTGGCGGTCTGGTCGGCGAACGTCGGCTTCCGGGACGTACCCCTGCGGGAGCTGGCCCGGACGCGGCTCGGCCTGCCCACGGCGCTCGGCCACGACGTGCGGGTGGGCGGCCTCGCGGAGGCCCGGCTCGGCGCCGGGCGGGACGCCGACCACGTGCTCTTCGTGGCGATCGGCACCGGCATCGCGGCCGCCCACGTGGTCGACGGGTCGGCCGCCACCGGCGCGCACGGCGCGGCCGGGGAGATCGGCCACATCCTGGTCCGCCCCGACGGCCCGCGCTGCGGCTGCGGCCGCCCCGGCTGCCTGGAGGCGCTCGCGTCGGCCGCCGCGATCGGCCGCCGGTACGCGGAGCTGGCCGGGACCCCGGCCACCGCGGCCGACGTGGCCGGCCGGGCCGCGGCCGGCGAGGCGCTGGCCGGCCGCGTCTGGCGGGACGCGATCGAGGCGCTCGCCGACGGCCTCGCCACCGGGCAGGCACTCTTCGACGTGCAGACCGTGGTGCTCGGCGGCGGGCTCGCCCAGGCCGGCGACCGGCTGCTCGACCCGCTCCGCGTGGCGCTGCGCGAACGACTGACCTTCCACCGGGAGCCGCGGCTGGTCGCGGCGGCCCTCGGCGACGAGGCCGGCTGCCTCGGCGCCGCCCTGCTCGCCCTGGACACCCTGAAGAAGGAGAGCCGATGACCCTGCGCGTGACCGGCAAGGTGGTGACCCCGTCCGGCGTGATCCGGCAGGGCTGCGTGGAGGTCGTCGGGGACCGGATCCGGGCCGTCGCGGAGTACCCGTCGGTGCGCGACGGGCACTGGATCCTGCCGGGCTTCGTGGACATGCACACCCACGGCGGCGGCGGGCACACCTTCACCACCGGGGACGCCGACTCGGCCCGGGCGGCGGCGGCCTTCCACCTGCGCCACGGCACCACCACGCTGCTGGCCAGCCTGGTCAGCTCGCCGTTCGCGCTGATGCGGGACGCCACCGTGGCGTTCCGGCCGCTGGTCGAGGCCGGAGTGCTGGCCGGCGTCCACTTCGAGGGCCCGTACCTGTCGGCGGACCGCTGCGGCGCGCAGAACCCGGAGTTCCTCCGCGACCCGTCCACCGACGAGCTGGCCGAGCTGATCGAGCTGGGCGGCGGGGCGGTCCGGATGGTCACCCTGGCTCCGGAGCGGGACGGCGCGCTGGAGGCGATCAAGCTGCTCGTCGCGCGGGGCGTGGTCGCGGCGGTCGGGCACACCGACGCCACCTGGGAGCAGACCCGGGCCGCGGTGGCCGCCGGGGCGAGCGTGGGCACCCACCTGTTCAACGGGATGCGCCCGGTGCACCACCGCGAGCCGGGGCCGGTGGTCGCCCTGCTCGACGCCCCCAACGTGGTCTGCGAGCTGGTCGCCGACGGGGTGCACCTGCACGACGGGATGCTCGGCTTCGCCAGCTCGGTGGCCGGCCCGGAGCGCGCCGCCCTGATCACCGACGCGATGGCCGCCGCCGGCATGCCCGACGGCGAGTACGAGCTGGGCGGCCAGGCCGTCACGGTGGCCGACGGGGTGGCCCGGCTGGGCCGGGACGGCGCGATCGCCGGCAGCACGCTGACCATGGACGCCGCCCTGCGGCACGCCGTCGCCGCCGGCCTCGCGCTGCCCGACGCCGCCCGGATGGTCGCCACCACCCCGGCCCGGGCGATCGGACTGGGCGACCGGCTCGGGGCACTCCAGACCGGCCTACGGGCCGACCTCGTGATGCTCGACGACGACCTCAACGTGGTGCGGGTGATGCGCGGGGGCAGCTGGGTGGAGTGAGCTGCCGGCCGACACCGCAGGTCCGGGCCCGGCGTGCGGCAGAACCGGGAGATCCGCCGGCGGAGAGGCCGGTGCGGCGGCGGGTCAGCCGGCGGTGGGCACCTCGACGCCGAGGACGGCCTGCTCGTCGGGGCGGTGCACCAGCACGTCCGACAGGTACGAGTGCACCGCGTGGCGCATGCCGACGTCCCGGCCGGCCCGCTCGGAGAGCAGCCACTTGTGCTCGATGATCTGGGCGAACAGCTCCTGCGGCTCCAGCTTGCGCCGCAGGTGCTCCGGCACCGCCCGGACCACCGGCTCGAACACCTCGGTCAGCCAGCGGTGCGCGGCCTGCTGCTCGTCGATCAGGTCGCTCTCCACCCGGTACGCGTCGAGGTCGTTGAGGAGCTTGCGGGCCTGGTTCTCCTCGGCGTCCAGGCCGGTGAGGCGGAGCAGCCGGCGGGTGTGGTAGCCGGCGTCGACCACCTTGGGCCGGACCAGGTACCGGCCGTTGTCGGCCGTCGACATGGCCACCTCGGCGACGTCGAAGCCCAGCTCGTTGAGGCGGCGGATCCGGCCCTCGATGTCGTGCCGGGCCGCCCGCTCGATCTGCTGCTCGTAGGTGATCTCGTGCCAGAGCCGCTCGTACCGCTGCACGACCTCCTCGCAGACCACCTCCGGGTCGATCGACTCGTGCAGCAGCCCGGCGGCCTGCAGGTCCAACGCCTCACCGAAGATGTTGACCCGGGCGATCTCCAGGTCCTCGCCGCGCTGGCCGTTGGAGAGCGCGTGGTGCAACGCCCCGGTCTCCGCGTCCACCAGGTAGGCGGCGAAGGCGCCCGCGTCGCGCCGGAACAGGGTGTTGGACAGCGAGCAGTCGCCCCAGAAGAACCCGGTCAGGTGCATCCGCACCAGCAGCACGGCGAGCGCGTCGAGCAGCCGGTTCATGGTCTCCGGCCGCAGCGTCCGGGAGAAGAGCGCCCGGTACGGCAACGAGAACTGCAGGTGCCGGGTGATCAGCACCGGATCCAGCGGCTCGCCGTCGTCGGTCTGCCGGTCGGCCACGATCGCCACCGCCTCGACGGACGGGAAGTCGATCCGCTCCAGCGCCCGGAGCAGGTCGTACTCCCGCTCGGCGACCCGCTCGCCGGTCTCCTTGACCGCGTACACGTAGTCGCCGAGCCGGACGAAACGCACGATGTGCCGCGAGATGCCCTGCGGCAACGCGACCAGATGCTGGGCAGGCCACTCCTCCAGCGGGGTCGACCAGGGAAGGTCGAGCAGCGCCGGGTCGACGAGGGCCGAGGTGATCCGCACGCCGACAAGTTTGACCGCTGACCCCGCCGCAGCGCCTCCCTTCGTGGGGCGGCACACAGCGGCCGCCGCCCGCGCCGGTCCGCCGCCGCCCGCGGCCGGTAGCGTGGTCGCGTGCGGGAGACCACGGGGGTACGCGAGAAGCTGCGGCTCCGGCCCGTCCGCCCGGCCGGCTGGTGGTACGACGGGCTGCTGCTCGCCGCCCTCGTCGCGCTCACCGTGGCGCTCGCCGGCGGGCACCTCTTCGGCCTGGACCGGGCGGTCGCCGACTGGGCCGCCGACCACCGGCCGACGGCCGCCCGATGGATCGCGATGATCTTCAACTACCTGGGCCAGGGCACCCCGCTGGCCCTCATCGCCCTCGGGCTCGGGGTGCTGCTGGCGGTCCGGCTCCGCTCGGTCCGCCCGCTGCTGCCGCCGGTCCTCGCCGAGGTGCTGACGTACCTGACCATCGGGCCGCTCAAGGTGTGGACGGCCCGGCCGGCACCGAGCGCCAGCGTCAAGGAGCCGTTCCTGCCGCCCGAGCAGACGCTGCCGCTGTTCCAGGACGGGCTGCCGGTGCGCTTCGCCCAGTCGTACCCGTCCGGGCACGTGGCCAACGCCATCGTCTGGTACGGCGTGCTCGCGCTGCTGCTCGCCCCGCTGCTGCGCACCTTCGGCCGGACCGTCCCGCCCCGGCTGGTCACCGTGGTCCGGGTGGTGCCGCCGCTGGTGGTCCTCTGCACCACCACCTACCTGGGCTGGCACTGGCTGACCGACTCGGTCGCCGGGCTGCTGCTCGGGCTGCTGCTGGACCGGCTGCTGCGCCGGGCACCCTGGGACGACCTGCCGTTGCCGGGCCGGCTACGCCGCTGGGACCACCCGTTCACCGCGCACCCGTAGCGTGCTGCTTCACTCCGCCGGCTGGCGGGGCACCGGCGGGCCGGCCGGCTCACCCGGTGCCGCGCTGGTCTCCCGGAGCAGGGCGCTGAGCCCGGCCCGGCGGGCCACCACGGTCAGCCGGTCCCCGGCCTGGATCACCATCCGCGGGTCCACGGTCCAGTCGGTCCGCTGCCCGGCCCGGGTGTGCGCGAGCACGCGCACCTCACCGGGGCGGGCCACCGCGGCCACCGGCCGGCCGTCCAGCGGGGAGTCGGCGACCACCGGCACCTCGGTGACCAGCAGCGCGTGCCGGTCGACCGGGATGGTGGCGATCACCGCCCGGTCCAGCAGCGCCACCGCGAACGCGGGCGCGGCGAGGTACGACACGCTGTGCGACAGGCCGACGCCGAACGCCTCCTGGATCCGCCGGGCGAAGTCGCCGTCAAAGAGCCGCAGCACCACCCGCAGGTCGGGGTCGAGGCCGCGGGCGTTCAGGGCGGCGCGCAGGTTGGTGCCGTCGTCGGTGGAGACCACCACCAGCGCCTGGCAGGTGTCCACCGAGGCGGCCCGCAGGGTCTCCTCCAGCCCGGCGTCCCCGACGATCAGCGGTACGCCGAGCCGGTGCGCGAGCGCCGCACCGCGCGCGTCGGGATTCTTGTCGATGGCCACCACCTCGACCCCGAAGTCGTGCAGCTGGGCCATCACCCGGGTGCCGATGTTGCCGAGCCCGACCACCACCACGTGCCCGGACCGGTCGGGCACCTGGCCGGCGTGCAGGGCGAGCCGGGCGTTCACGATGCCGTCGACCACCGCCGCGGTGATCAGCGGGATCAGGGCCAGCCCGGCGAGGTTGAGCACCACCTGCATGATCTGGGCGGCGACCGGCTTGCCGAGATCCGGATCCTGCCCGCTCAACGTGGTGACCAGGGTGAGGTAGAGCGCGTCGGACCAGCTCACGTGGGCCGCCCGGCCGTTCAGCCAGCCCAGCACGGCGATCACCGCGAGCAGCACCAGCACCGCCACGCCGATCTTGCGGGTGGCGAAGCTGCGGATCGCCCGCAGCAGCGCCACCACCGGCTCCCGGCGGCGGCGGGCCCGGACCAGCCGGCGGGCGGCCAACTCGGTGCCGGGCGGCTGCCCGGTCGCCTCGGCCAGCACCACGTCGGCGGAGGCCTCGTCGGCGGGCAGCACCCGGATCAGCTCCGGGTCGCCGGTGACGGCCAGCCCGCAGAGCACGTCCTGCGGGCGTACGTCGGCCCGGCGGGCCACGTAGAGGGTGCGGCCGGCGTGCCGGAAGTGGGTGGGGGCCAGTTCGCCGAGCGCGGCGGCGACGAACGCCGGGGCGGCCATCGAGGCGTCGGAGAGGACCGCCGAGTCGGGGAAGATCTGCCGCAGGCCGTTGGCGAGGCTGGTGTTGAACATGCGGACCACCAGGCGCAGCCGGGGCTCGACCTCCTGGGCGCAGAGCGCGGCGTGCATGTTGCCCACGTCGTCCTGGTGCAGCAGGGCCAGCCCGTCCGCGTCGGCCAGCCCGGCCCGGCGGAACGTGGCCTCGTCGAGCCGGTCGGCGCGCACCACCTGGATGCCCTCGATGTCCCGGCCGTCCGGCCCTTCCGAGCGGCGGCGCTCCGGCACCACCAGGGTGATCCGGATCCGCCCGGCGGACGACCCGGTGGCCAGCAGCGACCGGACCACCCAGTACGCGAGCGGGTCGGAGCCGCAGACCACGAAGTGCGGCCGGGAGTCGCCGTTCATCCGGAGCCGCCACCCGGTCGCGCGGCGAGCGCGGTCGCGCAGGGGCTCGGCCATGCCCGGATCGTAGTCAGCCGCTCGCGGTGCGCGCAGCCCCTCGATCATGAAGCATGGGGCCGACGCGTTCGGGTAGTGCAGCGCCATGCAGACGTTCCTGCCGTATCCGGACTTCCTGGCCAGCGCCCGGGCGCTGGACCAGAAGCGGCTGGGCAAGCAGCGGGTGGAGACCATCCAGGTGCTGCGCGGACTGACCCGGCCCGGCTACGGCTGGCGCAACCACCCGGCGGTGAAGATGTGGGCCGGCTACGAGGAGGCGCTGACCCGGTACGGGCTGGACATGTGTGCGGTGTGGTGCGAGCCGGGCCGGGCGGACACCTGCGCGGCCACCATGACCACGGACCTCGCCACCGCCTGCGGCCTGGCGGTCGTCCGGACCCAGGCGGAGCTGGCCGAGGCCGGCGAGTTGCCGCCCTGGCTGGGCCGGGAGGACCTGCACCGCAGCCACCGCTCGTCGCTGCTGCGCAAGGACCCCGCGCACTACGGCCCCCGGTTCGGTGACGTCCCACCCGACCTGGAGTACGTCTGGCCCGCCTCGGACCGGGCGCGGCGCTGTCTGCTGCCGCCGGACGCGTGAGCGGGCAGACTGGGGGCTCATCGGCCGGGGAGGTGCGGATGGCGCTGTCGCAACTGGTCGGCCGCCTCATCGGCGTACGCGAACACGTGGTGGACCCGGGCGGCGGTGGCGCCCCCCGGGTGCCCCGGCCGGTGCGGGCGGTGGTGGTGGGCGGCGGCATCGCCGGCATGTCGGCGGCCGTGGTGCTGGCCGAGCGCGGGGTCGACGTGACCGTGCTGGAGTCGGCGCCCACCCTGGGCGGCCGGCTCGGCGCCTGGCCGGAGGAGCTGCCGGACGGCCCGCAGCACAACGAGCACGGCTTCCACGCCTTCTTCCGGCAGTACTACAACTGGCGGTCCATCCTCCGCCGGGTCGACCCGGAGCTGGGGTTCCTCAAGCCGGTCCCCGGCTATCCGATCCTGTCGGCGCGGTGGCCGACCGAGGAGTTCGGCCGGCTGCCGCCCGCGCCCCCGGCGAACCTGCTGGCGCTGCTGCTGCGCAGCCCGAGCCTGCGCCTGGCCGACCTGCGGTCGATGGACCGGGACGCCGCGCTGCCGCTGCTCACCTACCACCCGGCGCGCACCTACGCCGAGTTCGACGGGCGGACCGCCGACGACCTGCTCACCTCGCTGCGGCTGCCGGACCGGGCCCGGGCCATGCTCTTCGAGGTCTTCTCCCACTCGTTCTTCAACCACGAGGCGGAGATGTCGGCCGCCGAGATGATCGCGCAGTTCCACTTCTACCTGCTGGGCAACCCGGAAGGGCTGGCCTTCGACTGCCCCGACGAGGACTACGCGACGGCGATCTGGCAGCCGTTGACCCGCCACCTGGAGCGGCACGGCGGCCAGGTCCGCACCGGCACGGCCGCCACCCGGCTGGACCGGACGCCGGGCGGATGGCGGGTACGCACCGCCGACGGGGCGGCCCACGACGCCGGGCACCTGGTGCTGGCCGTCGACCCGCCGGCGCTCGCCGCGCTGGTCGCCGCCTCCCCGGGCCTGGTCGCGGCGGCACCCCGGCTGGTGGCCCGGATGCCCGCGTTCGGCACCCCCGGTCCGCCGTACGCGGTGGCCCGGTACTGGCTGGACGGTGACGTCCGGCCGGACCGGGCGGTGTTCAGCGGGGTGTCCCGGCAGGCCACGTTGGACTCGGTGACGCTCTACCACCGGCTGGAGGCGGAGCCGCGCCGCTGGGCGGCCCGCACCGGCGGCTCGGTGGTCGAGTTGCACGCGTACGCCTGCGAGCCGGACGTGCCGGCGGAGGAGCTGGCCGAGCGGATGCGGCTGGAGCTGACCGAGCTGTGGCCGGAGGCGGCCGGGCTGCGGGTCCGGCAGCTGCGCGCCCGGGTGGAGGCGCGGGCCCCCGCGTTCGCCCCCGGCAGTCACGCCGAGCGGCCCGGGGTGCGCACCGACGCCGACCGCCTCTACCTGGCCGGCGACGGGATCCGCACCGGGTTCCCGAGCGCGCTGATGGAACGGTCGGCGGCGACCGGGATCGTGGCGGCCAACCACATCCTGCGGGCCGAGGGGGCGGCGGCCGAGCCGGTCCGCTCGATCCGGCCCCGCGGCCTGCTCGCCCCCCGCTGAGGAAGGGCCCGCCGAGGGCCCTCCCCGACCACCCTCAGCGGCTCACCCCGTCCCACCGGGTGCCGTGGTACGCGGCCCGCATGAGCTGCTGCATGTCGTCCAGCATCGGCATCCGGGGGTTGGCCGGCGCGCACTGGTCCTCGTACGCGTTCAGCGCCTGCTGCGGCAGGGCCGCCTCGAACGCCGCCTCGTCCACCCCGACGGCGGCGAACGACGGTTCGATGCCGACCGCGTCCCGCAGCCGTTCCACCGCGTCGGCGAGGGCGGCCACGCCCTGCGCCGGGGTGGCGGCGGGCAGGCCGAGCAGCCGGGCGATCTCGGCGAAGCGCTCGGGCGCCCGGTAGCTCTCGTACCGGGGCCAGCCGGAGAGCTTCGACGGGACGGTGCCGTTGTAGCGGATCACGTGCGGCAGCAGCACCGCGTTGGTCCGCCCGTGGGCGATGTGGAAGGTCGCGCCGAGGGTGTGCGACATGGCGTGCACGATGCCGAGGAAGGCGCTGCCGAAGGCCATGCCGGCGATGGTGCCGGCGTTGTGCATCCGTTCCCGCGCCTCGTCGTCGCCGTCGACCACCGAGCGTTCCAGGTTGGCGAAGATGAGCCGGATGGCGTGCAGGGCCAGCCCGTCGGTGAAGTCGTTGGCGTACACCGACACGTACGCCTCGATGGCGTGGGTGAGCGCGTCGAACCCGCTGTCGGCGGCGATGGCGCGCGGCATGCTGGCGGTCAGCACCGGGTCGACGATCGCCACGCTGGGGGTGAGCGCGTAGTCCGCGAGCGGGTACTTCTTGCCGGTGCGGTGGTCGGTGATGACGGCGAACGGGGTGACCTCCGCGCCGGTGCCCGAGGTGGTCGGCACGCAGACCAGCCGCGCCCGCTCGCCCAGGGTGGGGAAGGTGAAGGCCCGCTTGCGGATGTCGAAGAACTTCTCCCGCAGGTCGTCGAAGACGATTTCGGGGTGCTCGTACTTGAGCCACATGACCTTGGCCGCGTCCATCGCCGAGCCGCCGCCGAGCGCGATGATGGTGTCCGGTCCGAAGGCCCGCATCAGCTCCGCGCCCCGGTCGACGGTGGTGACGCCGGGCTCCGGCTCCACGTCGTCGATGATCTGCAGGGCGATCTTCTCGGCCCGGCGTTGCAGGATGCGGTTGATCCGGTCGACGAAGCCGAGCCGGGTCATGGTCGCGTCGGTGACCACGGTGACCCGGTGCACGTCCGGCATCTCGGCGAGGTAGCGGATCGCGTTCGGCTCGAAGTAGATCTTCGAGGGGACCTTGAACCACTGCATGTTGTTGGTCCGGCGGCCGATCCGCTTGATGTTGAGCAGGTTGACCGCCGAGACGTTGTTCGACACCGAGTTCCGCCCGTAGCTGCCGCAGCCGAGGGTGAGCGAGGGCAGGAAGGCGTTGTACATGTCGCCGATCCCGCCCTGGGAGGCCGGCGAATTCCAGATGATCCGGACCGCCTTCACCCGCTGGCCGAACTCCTCCACCAGCGCCTCGTCCGCGGTGTGGATGACCGCGCTGTGCCCGAGGCCGTGGAACTCCACCATCTGTTCGGCGTACCGCAGGCCCTGCTCGCGGGTGCCGGCCCGGAGCACGGCCAGCACCGGGCAGAGCTTCTCCCGGGTCAGCGGCTCGTCCGGTCCGACGCCGTCCACCTCGACCAGGAGCACCGAGGTACGCGGCGGCACGGTGAACCCGGCCGCCTCGGCGATCCACTCGGCGGTCCGCCCCACCACCTCGGGATTGAGCCGGCCCTCCGGGAAGAGCAGCCCTTCCAGCCGGCGCTTCTCCTCGGCCGTGGCGACGTACGCGTGCAGCCGCCGGAACTCCTCGAGCGCCGCGTCGTGGATCGCGTCGTCGAGGATGACGGCCTGCTCGGAGGCGCAGATCATGCCGTTGTCGAACGACTTGGAGAGCACGATGTCGTTGACGGCCCGGGCCAGCTTGGCGCTGCCCTCGACGTACGCGGGCACGTTGCCGGCCCCGACGCCCAGCGCCGGCTTCCCCGCCGAGTACGCGGCGCGCACCATGCTGTTGCCGCCGGTGGCGAGGATGGTGGCGATCCCGGGGTGGTGCATGAGCGCCGTGGTCGCCTCGACCGACGGCTCCTCGATCCACTGCACGCAGTGTGCCGGCGCCCCGGCGGCGACGGCCGCGTCCCGGACCGTACGGGCCGCCTCGACGCTGCACCGCTGGGCGGACGGGTGGAACGCGAAGACGATCGGGTTGCGGGTCTTCAACGCGAGCAGCGCCTTGAAGATGGTGGTCGAGGTGGGGTTGGTGACCGGGGTGATGCCGGCGATCACGCCGACCGGGTCGGCGATCTCCACGATGCCGTTGATCTCGTCGCGGCTGATCACGCCGACCGTCGGGGTCGTCGCCATCGCGTGCGTGACGTGCTCGCAGGCGAAGATGTTCTTCACCGCCTTGTCCTCGAAGACGCCCCGGCCGGTCTCCTCGACGGCGAGCCGGGCCAGCGCGGCGTGCCGGTCGAGCGCCGCGACGGACGCCTTGCGGACGATGTGGTCGACCTGCTCCTGGGTGAACCGCTCGTAGTCGGTGAGCGCCTTCAGGCCGTCGGCGACCAGGCTGTCGATGGTGGCGTGGAGTTCGGACATGCTGTTCTCACCTCGGCGGTTGCGGCGTCACGGGCCAGCTTCAGACTCGGACAGTCGCCGCCCCGGCGACCGTGCGTAATGGCCCGGATGCGGGGGTGCCGAAGGTCCCGTCCCGCCGTACCTCCCGGATGCCGGGAAGATGAACCACCACATCTAGCCTGAAAACCACCTCTATCCTCGATGGATGACCGGCACGGAACGCCGCGAGCCGGGCGCGGAATGGGACGACGCGTACGGGCTGCTCCGGGACGAGCGGGCGGGCATCGTCACCGCGCTGCGACTGGGCTGGTGGCTGGCGGACGCCTACCACCACGCCCAGACGGCCGACCTGACCGACGAGCCGGCCGGCCGTACCGCCGCCCCGGCGAAGCTGTCCAACCTCACCGCGATGCCCGCCCGGCACCGGCTACGGATGAACCTGGACGCGGTCGAGGTGGCGCTCACCCAGATCACGGCGCTGACCGGCCCGGTCCGGCCGGTACCGTCCACCGCCGCCGCGCGGGCCACCGTGGACCGCGAGCCGCTGCTGCTCGCCCTCGACGAGCTGAACCTGGACCTGCTGCGCTGGGCGACGGCCACCAACCAACGGATCGGGCTGGCGTACCGGCTCGGCCGCTCGCTCGCCGACACCGTCCGCCACGGCGAGGCCGAGCAACTGGTCCATCGCTTCGGCGGCCGGCACCTGGAGATCAGCCGGTGGCTGGACGAGCTGGCCACCGTGCTGCCCCCGTACTCGGCGGCGGTGGTGCGGCGCTCGCTGGCCGCCTGGGCGGCGGCGGTCACCCGGGCCACCGTCGGCGACCCGGGTGAGGCCGGGCTGCCCGAGCTGGCACGCGAGCTGCGCAACCAGGGCGACCTGTGGCGCGGCGTGCTGACCGGCGGGCTGCACCCGCAGGACCTGCTCGACGAGGAGAACTGGGCGGTGGTCGCCCGGAACCTGATCATCCGGGACCGGAAGCTGGTGGTGCAGGCCGCCCGGGGCGTCTTCTGGCCGGTGCTCGCGCCCCTGCTGGTGGTGCTGCTGGCGGTGGTCGGGGTGAGCGCCGCGGCGGCGGCCGGCTCGCCCGCCACCCGCGCCGCGGTGGCGCTGGTCGGCCTCGGGGCCGGGCTGACCGCGATCTGGCGGTCGGTCTCCGCGCCGGCGCTGTCGGTGGCCGCCGGCATCAACCGGCCGCTGCTGGAGAGCGAACTGACGGTGCAGATGGCGGCCCGGATCGACCGCCCGCTGGCCGCCGCGCGGACGTCGGGACGGGCCCGGCGGCAGCGGCCGCCGTCCGACGGCGGATCGAAATACGTTGCCCGCCTCTCCGGCGCGGATCTACCGTGAGCGCGCAAGGTCAACCACCGCTCCGGGAGCCGTCGATGTCGCAGCCGCACGTCACCCTCGTGCCGTTCTGGCTGCTCAGCGCCGGTTACCGGGGCACACACCCGGGTGCCGGGTGGCCCGGCTGAGGCGTACCCGCGTCTCCCGTCGCAGCCGCCCCGTCGCCATCGACCGGGCGGCTTTTCGCTGCCTACCCCCGACCACCGTTTCGTGAAGGGAGAGCCCGGTGGACGCCGTCCTCGTCATCAACGCCGACCTCGGCCCGCTGCACCGGGTCACCGTCCAGCACGCGATCCGGATGCTCTGCCGGCGGGTCGCCGAGATCCACGAGGCCGAGCCGGACCAGGTGATCGGGGTCTTCCCGATACCGCGGGTGGTCCGCCTCGTCCGGTACGTGGTCACCCGCTGGCGGTTCAGCGCCGGCCCGGCCTGGTCCCGGGCCGGGGTGCTGCGCCGCGACGGCCGGCGCTGCGCCTACTGCGACGCCCCGGCGAGCACCGTCGACCACATCCTGCCCCGCTCGCGCGGCGGCCGGAACACCTGGCGGAACACCACGGCCGCCTGCTACCCGTGCAACCAGCGCAAGGGCGACCGGACGCCGGCCGAGGCCGGCATGCCGCTGCGGCGGGAGCCGGTGACGCCGAGCTGGGCCTCGATGGCCGGGCGGTGACGAGCCGGCCGGCGGGCACAGGGGGCCGCGTCGGGGGTACGCCTCCGGCGCGGCGCCCGCCGGCCCCTCCCCACCCCGCCCGGCCCACCCCGCCGCCCCCGAGGACGCGAGGCGACGACCTGCGGCATACCGGGGTCTCCGGCCCGCGCGAGACCCACACCCGCCGCCCCGCCGAGGCCGCGAGGCGACGACCTGCGGCATACCGGGGTCTCCGGGCTTACCGAGGCCACGCCTTGCCGCATCTGGTGGATCGCGCCAGCGGCAAGGTCACGCCAGCGCGCAAGATGACGCCCGCGGTGAGATCACTCCCGCCGCGCGGGCAGGCCGGCGGTGAGGTCAGCCGGCGGTGGGCGGTGCCCAGCCGAACCGCGGCGGGCGACGCTCGTTGGCCGCGGCCACCCCCTCGCGGGCCTCACCGCTGTCCCGGACCTGCCCGTGCCACCAGGCGATCCGGTCGTCGTCGGCCCGCCCGTCGACGATCTCCTTGGCCGCCGCGACGGTGAGCCGCGACCGCTCGGCGATCCCGGCGGTCAGCGCGCCCACCCGGGCGGCCAACTCGTCGCCCGGCAGCACCTCGTCGACCAGCCCGATCCGCAGCGCCCGGTCGGCGTCGACCAGTTCGGCGGTGAAGAGCAGGTGCTTGGCGGCGGACGGGCCGACCAGCCGGGCCAGCCGGCGGGTGGTGGGCGCCGGGTAGACCAGGCCGAGCCGCGCCGGGGGTACGCCGAACCGCGCGTCGTCGGCGGCCAGCCGCAGGTCACAGGCGACGGCGAGCTGGCATCCGCCCCCGACGCAGGCGCCCCGGACGGCGGCCACCGTGGGCTTGGCGAAGGCGGCCAGCCGCTCCTCGGCGGCCACCGCGATGCTGCCGTCGCCGGCTTCCAGCAACTCGTTCAGGTCGCCGAGGTCGGCCCCGGCGCAGAAGGTCCCGTCGGCGCCGGTGAGCACCAGCACGCGCACCGCCGGGTCCGCCTCCAGGCCGTCGAGCAGCACCGGGAGCTGCCGCCACATGGCCGCCGTCAGGGCGTTGCGGCGGGCCGGGTTCCGGATCACCACCGTCGCCACCGGCCCGGTCACCGTCACGGTCAGCTCCGCGTCCGACATCTCTCCCCCTCGCGCCGCCGGTCCTCCGGCGACCGTAGCGGCGGGGCCCGGTGACCACCCGCGTGGGGTGGCCGCCGGGCCCCGGTTCGGGCGGGGTTACGTCAGGAGACGTTCACCGCGGTGTCGTCGATCACGAAGGAGGTCTGCAGGGTGACGTCCTCCGCGCCGGTGAACTTCAGGGTGACGGTCTGGCCGGCGTACGAGGCCAGGGAGAAGGACTTCTGGCTGTAGCCGGCGGCCTTGTTCAGGTTCGAGTAGGTCGCCAGGGTCGCCAGCACGCTGCCGGACGAGTTGAGCACCTGCACCGTCAGCTTGTCGTACTGCACGCTGGTGGTGCTCTCGGCCGAGTCGATGTGCAGCCAGAAGCTGAAGTTGTACGAGGTGCAGCCGCTCGGCAGGCTCACCGACTGGGAGAGCGTGTCGGTGTGGGTGCTGCCGTAGCCGGCCAGCCAGGCGTTCCAGGTGCCACCGTGGGTGGGCTGGCCCTGGGAGCCGTACTGACCGATCACGCCCGAGGTGGACGACCAGACCGTGTTGCCGGACTCGAAGCCGGGGTTGCCGAGCTTCTGGCCGGCGCCGGTGCAGCCGCCGCCGGTGCCGTTCACGGTCAGGCTGTAGGTCGCGGTGTGGTTCACCGAGGTGCCGGTGCCGGTGACGGTCACCGCGTAGGTGCCGGACGGCGTGCTGGCCGTGGTGCTGATGGTGAGGGTGGACGAGCTGCCCGAGGTCACCGAGGCCGGGCTGAACGACGCGGTGGCGCCGGTCGGCAGGCCGGACGCGGAGAACGTCACGGTCTGCGCGGTGCCACTGGTGGTGGCGGTGGCGACGGTGGTGGCGACCGAGCCGCCCGCGGTCACCGAGCCGGCGGTCGGCGAGAGCGAGACGGAGAAGTCGTTACCGGTCGACCCGCAGGGCGCGTCGTTGCCGGCCACGTTCACCGCGGTCCACGCCGCCTGGACGGCCTTGTACTCCGTGGAGCAGTTGCCGTACAGGTCGGTGGCGGCCTTCAGGCTGTACGCCCGGGCGGTGTTGGACGGGGTGGTGTTGTTGACGTACGCGGTGTTCGAGGTGAAGTAGACGTCGAGCGCCCGGTACCAGATCTTCTCCGCCTTGGCGCGGCCGATGCCGGTCACCGCGGGGGCCGAGCCGCAGACCGGCGAGGTGCCGTACGCGGTGGAGCCGGTGCCCTCGGCGAGGTTGAAGAAGAAGTGGTTCGCCACGCCGGACGAGTAGTGCACGTCCTTGTTCTTGGTGCTGGTCGACCAGCAGGAGTCGGACGAGCCGTCCAGCGACGGGTTGTACATGTAGCGCAGCGGCGTACCGTTGCCGTTGATGTTGATCTTTTCACCGACCTGGTAGTCGCCCGGGTCGCTCGGCGCGGCGGCGTAGAACTCCACCATGTTGCCGAAGATGTCGCTGGTGGCCTCGTTGAGGCCGCCGGCCTCACCGGAGTAGACCAGGCCGGAGAGCGCCTCGGTGACGCCGTGGCTCATCTCGTGGCCGGCCACGTCGAGGGAGACCAGCGGCCGGGAGTTGCTGGAGCCGTCGCCGTACGTCATCTGGGCGCCGTCCCAGAAGGCGTTGACGTAGTTGTTGCCGTAGTGCACCCGGCTCGGCACGCCGGTGCCGTTGCCGAAGATGCCGTTGCGGCCGTGCACGTTCTTGAAGTAGTCGAAGGTCTTCGCCGCGCCGAAGTGGGCGTCGACCGCGGCGGACTGCCGGTTCGAGTTGGCGCCGGTGCCCCAGGCGTTGTCGGCGTCGGTGAACGTGGTGCAGGTCGAGGTGCCGTTGTTCATGTCGCAGGTGCGGCCGTTGCCGTGCGACGGGTCGATCATCTGGTAGGTGCTGCCGGAGAGCGTGGTGTCGATGCTGACCGTGCCGGTGTAGATGCCCTGGCCGCTGCCGACCACCGTCTCGATCTCGTCGTACGAGCCGATCACCTTGCCGGTGGTGGCGTCCGTGATGACGTGCAGCTTCGAGGGCGTCTGCCGGTCGGCCTGCCAGCCGGTGGCGACGGTCTCCCAGGCCAGGCGGCCCCTGCCGGAGCTGGCGTCGACGAAGAGCTGCGGGGTGCCGACCGCGGTGAGGGTGCCGGAGAACGCCCGGCGGGCGCTCGCCTGGGCCGCGGTCGCGCGGACCTTGGCGGTGGTGCTCAGGGTGAGCGGGGCGGCCAGGCCGGAGGACGTCCCGACCATGGTGCCGTTCGGGGCGGTGTGGATGACGAAGTCACCGCCGTAGACGCGCAGGCCGTGATAGGTCCGGGTGTACCGGGTGTGGGCGGCCCCGGAGCTGTCCACCCGGGTGCGGACGGCCTGGTACGCCTCTCCGCTGGCGCCCTGGACGGCGCCGGGGTTGGCCCGCAGCAGGCTGTCCGCCCGGGCGGCGGCGGACGACTGAGGACCGGGGGCGCTGGGGGTTGCCGCGTACGCCGTGGTGGTGACGCAGGTCAGCACGCCACTGGTGAGCAGAGCTGCGCTGACGGCGGCGAGGGATCTTTTCACGTGCCCTCCTGACAGGGGGTGAAGTTGTGACGGGGGTAGTCACTCATGTAGATATAGAGACACATCGAAGAGTAGGGAAGGGTGCGAGCGCTTTCCTGCCGCTGATATTGGCCGTTCGGATGAGGGGAGCCCGGTGCTGGGAACCGGCTCGCTTCACCGTGCGTCCGATCGGCATGAGATCAGCCCCCGTCGCGGCGCTCCTGCTCGCCGCACTCCTCACCCCCCTGGCCGGGTGCGCGCGGACCGGCGACGAACCCGCCGGCCCCGGCCCGGCCGCCCTGCCGGCCGTCGAGGTGGTGCTGACGAAGTCGGGCGGGATCGCCGGGTTGAGCGACACCGTAACGGTCCGCCCCGACGGCCGGTGGACCAAGGTCGATCGGAGCGGCGTGTCGCGGAGCGGTCAGCTCACCGCCGCCGACCTGGACCGGCTGCGGCAGCTCGCCGCCGACCCCCGGCTGGCGGCCGAGGCCACCGTCACCGTCCCGCCGACGATGTGCGCGGACGCGTTCAGCTACCGGCTCCTGGTGGGCCAGACCACCACGAGCTACGTGGACTGTCCCCCGCAGGCCACCCCGCCGGCCGCCACCCACGCCGTGGTCGACCTGCTCACCCGGGCCACCGGCTGACCCCACCGGCCCCGGCCGCGGTCAATCGGTGGCGTCCGTCCAGACCTCGACCAACTCGAAGCGCTCGCGGCTCCGCTGGACCCGTCGACCGACCGCGACGGCGAGCGGCTCGGTGACGATCCAGCCGATCAGCCCGACCGCCGAACCGAGCACCACCCCCGTCAGGTTCGGATCGGCGTACGCGCCGACCCCGCCCACGGCCACCGTGGCGAACGCGGTGGCCGCCTTCCTGGTCGCCCGATCGCTGGACCGGCGGGCCGGCCCGTACTTCACGTCGGCCAACCGGTCGCCGATCGCCTGCAGCGCGGCCAGATCCCACTCCTCCCACCAGGCGTGCAACTCGGCGTCGACGACCTCCAGGAAGTGCTGCCACTGCCCGGCGGTCATCCCGCCGAGCAGGTCCTGGTAGCCGGCCGGGAAGACCACCACCTGACCCGACATCGCCACCTTCGCGGCCGCCTTGCGGCGTACCCCCCGCGGCGGGCCGACGTCGTCCACCAGCGCCAGCATCGCGCCCTCGGAGCGGGCGATGGTGCGGTGGTAACACCGGTTGAAGGCCTGCTTCAGCGTGCCGGCGTCGCGCTGCTCGGCCGGGGCACTGCTCGCCTCCAGCACCGCGATCTCCGCGTAGACCAGGCTGCGGCGCCGCACGCCGGTCTCCGGGTCGCGGGTGACGTCGGAGACGATCCGGTCCCGCACCGCCCGTCCGCTCGCGCTCTCCATCGGCAGCCGCCCGAACTCCTCGGCCCGCAGCGAGGGCAGGTCGTCGACCAGGGGCTGCGCGCGCCGGGTACGCAGCACCGAGCGCTGCTCCGCGTCGATCCAGAACTGCCAACCGGCGGCCAACCGGGCACACTCGCCCGAATCGACGCCGGCCCGGTCGCGCAGGATGCCCGCCAGCCCTTCGGCGACCCCGTCCCGGGAGAGCCGCCGCTCCACCTCCTCCGGCCGCACCGCGGCCAGATCACGCTGCAACGCGAGCCGGCGGAACCGGTTGCCGGAGACGGAGGAGAACAGGAAGCCTCGGTGGGCGATGTCGGTCAACGAGGACTCGACCGTCCACCCGCAGTTGCCCACCTCGAACGGGAGCACCAGGTCACCGGAGGCTCCCGGCACACCGACGTCGTCGATGAGGCGATGATCCGCGAGCCGGCGCAGCAGCGCGCCGTCGAGCAGCTGCGCGTAGGTCAGCAGGAACCGTGGACCCCGGATGGCGTCCCACCGCAGCTGCCCGAGGGCGAACCGCCGGAGGTCGTGCCCGAGGCCCGGCCCGGCCAGCTGGCCCGAGTCGCGCTTGACCAGCGCGCGCTGCCGCACGGAGTCGTACCAGTCGGTGAAGAGCACCGGTACGCCGGGAGCGTCGAGCATGAGCGTTCCCTCCTCGGCGGATGGAGCGGGTGCCGGTATTTTCCCCCGCAGCGACACGCGCGAATCTCGCCACCGGCCGCGGTGCGTGTCCAATTCACGACAGCGCGCGACGGGCCGCCGGCCCATCGGCTCAGGTCCGACCATCGTGGACGGCGCCGGTGACACCACCGGGAAGATCGGCTAGCCTCGTCCTCCGCGACCCACCACCGACAGGAAAAGCGTGAATATCGTACGGGGAACACGTGGCGCGGCCGTCGGAGTCTTGTCGCTGCTGACCGTCGTCGCCTGCGCTCCGAGCGCCGCCAGCAGGCCGGATGCTCCGCCCCGGCCGGTCGGGGCGGCCGCCGGAGCCGGCGCCCCCAGCGAGCCGGACGGCGGCAGCCAGGCGGCCGAGCGGCCGGAGTCGGCGCCCCGGGCGAGCACCGGTGGCCGGACCCCGGCAGCCGCCCCGCGGAGCGCGGCGGCGCTCGCCGCCGGCCGGGCCGGGGCCCGGTTCGACCTCGACGGGGACGGCAGGGACGAGTTGGTCGTCGGCGCTGCTGCGAGCCCGGGCGGGACCGCCCTGCACGTCCGGTACTCCCGCGTCGCCCGCCGGGACACGGTGACCGCCCCCGCCAGCGCGCCCGGATACCTGCTCGCGCCCCGGTACACCGCCGGCGACTTCAACGGCGACGACTTCCAGGACCTGGCGGTCGCCGCCTTCCGGACGCCCGCCCAGGGTGCCGTCGAGCACGCCATCCTCGTCTACTCCGGCGGCCCCGACGGGCTCGACCGCGACCGGGTGACCCTCCTGCCCGGGCTGAACGCCGGCGCGTTCGCCGCCGGCGACCTCGACCGGGACGGCGACGACGAACTCGCGGTCGGCGACGGCGGGGCGACCGAGCAGCGCGACGGACCCTTCCGGGGCTCGGTGACCGTGCTGTCGGGCAGCCCGAACGGCGTCACCCTCACCGGTTCGGTACGGCTCCAGCAGGTCGTCCCCCGCTGGTCCGGGCTGGTTGAGGAGAACTTCGGCACGCACCTGGCGATCGGCGACTTCACCGGCGACGGCTACGCCGACCTCGTCGTCAACGGGTCCAGGCGGGGCACGTCCGAGACCGACTGGCACGGCATGCTGACGCTCTTCCCCGGCTCCGCCACCGGACCGGACACCCGCCGGGTCAGCAAGATCGAGGGCCAGCTCGACGCCGTCGCGGACCCGATCCCGGTGGACACCATGCTGCTGTCCGACCTCGACCGGGACGGGCGGGCGGACCTCGTGCTAGGGCTCCCGCGCAGCAGCGGTGGCCGGGTGATCTACCTGCGCGGCGCCGCCGCCGGCCTGTCCTGGGCTGGGCGCCGGGTCATCGACCAGGACACCCCCGGCGTCCCCGGCCGACCGGACCCGGATTCGACCGGCGGCCACTTCGGCGCGGCGCTGGCGACCGGTGACGTGACCGGTGACGGCATCCCGGACCTGCTGGTCGGCGCGATGACGATGACCGTGGGCGCGGCGGCCGACGCCGGCTCGGTGACGTTGCTTCCCGGCACCCCGCAGGGGCCCACCGGGGCCGGCGCCATCGCCTACACCCAGGCCGTCCAGACCGGCGACTGGCCCCGCCCGCCGGCCGAGTTCGGGCAGTCGGCCGCGACGCTGCGCGACCAGCCGGAACCCAACGACTACCTGGGGTCCGCGGTGGCGATCCTCGACCTCGACGGCACCGGCCCGCTGGAGATGTTCGCCGTGGCCAAGTACGAGGACCGGTGGCAGCAGCCGGCCGACGCGCCGTACGGGCTCCTCACCACCCTGGGGCTGCAGACCCGGACGCCGCCGCGCGGCTCGACCGGGCCGGCCGCGTCCCGCCTCGTGCCGCTCCGGCAGCAACGTCCGGCCGACCTCTCCGGCGGCGGGATCCGCCTCCTCCACTTCGGATACGGCCTGCTCAGCAACTGACCGGCGCGCCAGGGCCGGCGGCCCGGAAATTCCGTCGCCGCCGGCCCTGCACGCGCCGTACGCTGCCCGGCATGTTCTCGCCGCGCAAGGTCTAGCTCCCTCCCCCGACACCCGGGTGGAGTCTGCCCTGCCGGCACCCTGACGCCGCTTGCCGCCGTCCGCGGTGATGCCGTCGCGTCGCCTGCCGCCCGCGTGTCCGTCGAGCCCGTGACGGCGCGCCGAATTCGGCGCCTCAGCGACAGGACCGCATCATGGCCACCCGCACCCCGACGCCGCCTGGGAACCTGTGGCGGCAGCGCGACTTCCCCCTGCTGCTCGGCGGACGACTGGTCTCCCAACTCGGTGACCAGCTCCAGTTCCTGGCCCTGCCGCTGCTCGTCGTGGCGCTGACCGGCTCGCCCACCCAGGCCGGCATCGTGCTCGGTCTCCAGACGATCGTCTACCTCGTCTTCGGGCTGCTGGCCGGCGCGCTGGCCGACCGCTGGGACCGCAAGACCACGATGATCTGGTGCGAGCTCGGACGCGGCGCGCTGACCGCCACCATTCCGCTCGCCGCCTGGTGCGGGGTGCTGGGCATGCCGCACCTGTTCGCCGTCGCGGTGCTGAACGGCGTGCTCGCCACCCTGTTCTCCGCGGCGAACAGCTCGGCCCTGCCGAACGTCGTCAGCCGGGACGACCTCCCCGACGCGCTCGGCGCGGTCGGGGCGATGTCCAACACGCTGCGGATCGTCGGCGCCTCGGTGGCGGGCCTCGCCTTCACGGCGGGACGGATGGTCCCGTTCGCCGTCAACGCCGTCTCGTTCCTCGTCTCGGCCGCCACCCTGCGCGGCATCCGGGCCGACTTCCAGCAGGATCGGGCGACGACCCGCACCTCGCCCCGGGCGCCCGTCGCCGACATCGGTCACGGCCTGTCCTGGCTCTGGGGCAAGCCGGTGATCCGGACGCTGGCCCTGCTCGACGCCGGCGACAGCCTGCGGTTCGGCGCCGGCTACCTCCTGATCATCATGCTGGCCCAGCAACTGCACGCGAGCCCCGCCCAGACCGGAATGGTCTTCACCGGCGCGGCGGTCGGCGCGCTCCTCGGCAGCCTGCTCGCCCCCTCGCTCACCCGCCGCTACGCCCTCGGCAGACTCTCCATCGCCATGCTGTGGGTCGAGGCCCTGGCCTTCCCCGGGTACGCGCTGGCGCCGACCTGGTGGCTGCTGCTGGTGGTGGCGTTCGCCGAGTCGGTGGTGTCGCCGATCTACAACGTCGCGCTGGACGCCTACCGGCTCAGCGTCACCCCCGACGCGTTCCGGGGCCGGGTGACCGGTGCGATCGACACCCTCACCAGCGGTGCCGCCGCCCTCGGCACGATGGCCAGCGGGGCCTTGATCGCGCTGCTCGGCGCGCCGGCCCTGACCTTCCTGCTGGCCGGCTGGCTCGCCCTCCTGGCGCTCACCGCGACCCTGAGCCGAACGGTCCGTACGGCCACGGCCACGGCCACGGGCTGACCGGCCGCATTCGCGCCGGCCACCGCCCGCGAGGCGTGCCGAGAGGGAGCTAGCGGGGACCGCGTCCGGTGGCGCCGTCGAGAAGTTCCCGCGCGGCATCAAGGTGGCCGGCGTGCCGGGCGGTTTCCTCGAGCATGTGCAGGCACACCCAGCGCAGGTCGGTGATCGGCTCGTCCGGCCAGTCGAGCCCGTGCTCGCCGACCAGCGCCGCGTCCAGCTCGACCGTCCGCAGGACCTCGTTCGAGATCGCGCACTGCCGCCGGTAGTGGTCGATCACCACGGCACTGGAGTGTTCGGTCGTGAACGGCGCCGCCGGGTCGTACGGCGGGTCGTCGATTCCGTCGTCCCAGGTCACCTCCGGTTCCGTGCCGAGGGCGACCCGTTGGAACCACTGCGCTTCCGCGCCGGCCAGGTGCAGGACCAGCCCGATGGGCGTCCAGCCGGACGGAAAAACCGGCCTGCGCAGTTGGGACTCGTCCAGGCCCTCGATGATCGCCAGTACGGCGGCACGCTGCTCGTCGAGGAAATACCGCAGCCGGTCGCGTTCGCTGATCGTCGATTGAGCCACGGGCCGACTCTAGACCGCACTCCGTGCGCGCGGGTGCCGCTCAACCCGGCGGCGAAGGACGAGGACGGGCACGGCAGGTGTCCACCCGGATCCGGCCAGCGTTGCTGTCATCCGGCGGCTCTCGGCAGCGACCGCCGCGAAACCGGAGGGAATTGGAGCCCCCGGCCCGGGATCGAACCGGCGATCGAAAAGGGGCGGCGGCAATCGCCGCCGCCCCCGATGAACGGGCGGACTACCTGAGGGTGAACCTCTGGTTGGCCTGTCCGTTGCAGTCGTAGATCTGGACCTGCTGGCCGTTGTTGGTGCCCCAGACGTCCAGGCAGCGTCCGGACTGGACACCGGTGATGGTGCCGTTGGAGTTGACGTTCCACTGCTGGTTGGTCTGCCCGTTGCAGCTGTAGATCTGCACGGCCGAGCCGTTGCCGGAGCCGGCGGCGTCGAGGCACATGTTGCCGTAGACCGTCAGCTGCTTACTCGACGTGAGGGTCCACTGCTGGTTGGTCTGCCCGTGGCAGTCGTAGAGCTGGACCCGGGTGCCGTTGCTCTGCGACGAGTTGGGCACGTCGATACACCTGCCGGACTGGGCGCCGTAGATTTGCTTGGCGCCGCCCTGGTTCGGGGGCGGGCTGCTGGTGTTCGGCGGCGGGGTGGTCGGGTTGGTGGGGCCGGATCCCTCGCTCACCGTGATGCTGGAGCTGCCGCTGCTCTGGTAGCCCTCGGTGGCCATGATCTGGTAGTCGTGGGTGCCCAGGTTGAGGCCGTGGCTGGCCCAGGCGTTGAAGTGGTTGGCGGTGGTGATGGTGCCGCTGCTGCGGTGCGACTGCCGGACGCTCCAGTACTGGTAGAACGT